>NZ_JAXAFK010000006.1 GCF_033898505.1 Pectobacterium carotovorum
ATTTGCCTGGCGGCGATAGCGCGGTGGTCCCACCTGACCCCATGCCGAACTCAGAAGTGAAACGCCGTAGCGCCGATGGTAGTGTGGGGCTTCCCCATGTGAGAGTAGGGAACTGCCAGGCATCAAACAAGTGGAAAGCCTCTGTCGAAAGACAGGGGCTTTTTGCTATGCGTGTTTGGGGAAGACTGACCTGTCAGGAAGACTAATCATGAATCTCTATACTGTGGTGAAAGACCGCCGCGACCAGCCGATTACTGGATGGCTTAGTGTAAACGGCGATCTACTCCGAACTACAAACGGCTATTTCTGAGCCATTGGTGAATAAAATTAGCAACCTGCTCCGGCTGATTGATATCAAGTACTGGAAGTATGGTGCTTATCTTAGTATCCGTTGCAATTGCGATAACATATTCATCGATCAAATCACTTAATTCTCTGCCCAACGATTGGCGAAACAAGGCTATTTTAGCGATCTTTTCATGTTTAAAGCCCTCAACCAGCACCAGGTCGAGGGTCGAGGCATCCATTTTCCCTACCAGATCGTAAATATTTGGCTCTTCCTGCTCAGGGGTCTCTGTCATTAATGCCCACCTTTGATTGCTGGCAACGATGGTTTGTGCCGCACCAGCTTTACGCAATTCATAGCTGTCTTTGCCAGGTGTATCAATGTCCATTTGGTGATGCGTATGCTTAATTAACCCGACTCTAACACCATGATTAATAAGCAGAGGAATGACGTGTTTAAGTAATGTTGTTTTACCTGTACCACTATAAGCGGCAACAGCGAGTAAAGGGAGATGATTAGAACCCACTGCGTTGATCCTCCCAATTGGATAAATCTTCAGGTGAATTCAAATTACGAAACGCTTCAGGCTGATCGTTAAATGAAACGGCTTTTGCTCCAACCTGTTCCATAAATAACATCAGCTTACGATTTCCAAGATGCAGATAGGTCTCTAGTGGTTCAATAAGGTTTTTATTGATTAAGAGTAATGTGGGATGTGGACGTTCTCCATCAGTGGCATAAGCCGCATTGGCTTCCCCCCGCACTTGCCACAAACGATGTACCAGATCGAGGGGGAAAGCAGGCACATCACAGGGGACAAATACCACCCACTCGGACATGGCGGCATGTAATCCACTTAGAATGCCTGCTAGCGGGCCAGGAAAGCTTGTATCAAAGTCACCAATAATTTGGCACCCGCTTTGCGCATATACAGCCTGATTGCGGTTGGCACTGATAATAACCTCGTCGACCTGTGCTTTAAGCCGAGAGAGAACGTGTAGGTATAGCGGCTCACCGTTCAGTGCTACCAGACCTTTATCGTGTCCGCCCATACGCGTTGCACGTCCGCCTGCGAGAATAACGCCTGTAATCATTTTACTTCCTAATTATCTATGCCCACTTTCCTCTGTTCTGAAAGTTTTTGAGGGATAAGCCCTGCGCTATTCTCTGAAAACTTTCGCAGAAGACCAAGTTCTTTCCTCATGTGCGCGAGGCTGTTATTTTTATCACTATATGCTCAATATCGCTCAAGCGGCTTCCTGCATATTGAAATTTATTGAGTACAAATCGTTTTTAAGGAGAAAAAAATGAAATGTCATCGCGTTAATGAGTTGATTGAACTACTGCACCCAGCCTGGCAAAAAGAACCCGATTTAAATCTGGTGCAATTTTTACAAAACCTTGCACAGGAGGCGGGGTTCGAGGGGCAGTTAAATGAACTGACTGATGATATCCTTATTTACCATCTAAAAATGCGTGATGCAGATAAAGAACAAGTCATTCCCGGTTTGAAGAAAGACTATGAAGAGGACTTCAAGACCGCTTTGCTTCGTGCCCGGGGAGTTATTAAAGACTAGTGGAAAGGAATAACACGTTCATGATGCTAACTATTGCACGCATATCTATTATGTTGCCCCTGACCCATTGTGGCCGCGATGAATAGTTCGGTATTTAACTTTCAGACGCTGTTCCCAGATCTGATTATGGATGCCTTGCTGGATGTTGGGCTGCGCGTTGATTCCGGCCTGACGGCGCTAAACAGCTATGAAAATCGGGTGTATCAGTTTGCGGATGAAGATCGTAAACGCTTCGTGGTGAAATTTTATCGCCCGGAACGGTGGAGCGCGGCGCAGATTCAGGAAGAGCATATTTTTGCCCAGCAGTTGGCAGAAGATGAAGTCCCTATTGTCGCGCCCATTTTGCTTAATGGTCAGACTCTGAACGTCTATGAAGGGTTTCATTTTGCCGTATTCCCCAGTGTGGGTGGTCGGCAGTATGAAATGGATAATGAAGAGCAGCTCGAGTGGGTCGGGCGTTTTCTCGGCCGGATTCACCAGACGGGGCAGAAAGCGTTATTCACCGATCGCCCGACGATTGGGGTAAATGAATATCTGCATGAACCTTATCGGCTGTTGGAAACATGTCCGCTAATACCGCAAATACATCGACATGATTTTTTACAGGCAACCCGTCAACTGATTGATACAGTTGAAACTTATTGGCACAGCGATTGGCGACCACTGCGTTTGCATGGGGATTGTCACCCAGGAAATATTCTGTGGCGTGATGGCCCGCTATTTGTAGATTTGGATGATGCTCGTAATGGCCCGGCAATACAGGATTTATGGATGCTGTTGCACGGTGACCGTCGTGAACAACGTATTCAACTGGATATCTTGTTAGAAGCCTATAGCGAATTTGCGGAATTTCAGGAGAAAGAGCTCGCACTGATTGAACCGCTTCGAGCGATGCGACAGATTTATTATTTAGCCTGGGTGGCTCGTCGCTGGGAAGATCCTGCTTTTCCAAAAAATTTCCCCTGGATGACAGATGCTGATTTTTGGTTGAAGCAAACGGCAATATTTATTGGGCAAACTCAGCTGTTACAGGAACCTCCTCTGCAGCTAATGCCAATGTACTGAAATTAAATGGAGAGAGTGAAATTTATGAAAAAATTATGGCTTGCGCTGATTGGCGTTGTTCTGGCATTTAGTGCTTCTGCTGCAGAGTTTTCTGACGGCAAGCAATATGTAGAATTAGATAAACCTGCAACTCAAGAGCCTCAGGTTCTTGAGTTTTTCTCATTCTATTGCCCGCACTGCTATCAATTTGAACAGGTTTACCATGTTCCAGATGCAGTAAAAAAAGCGCTGCCAGAAGGGACGAAGATGACACGTTATCACGTGGACTTCCTGGGCCCATTGGGTAAAAACCTGACTCAGGCCTGGGCTGTTGCTATGGCGCTGGGCGTAGAAGATAAAATTACCCCGCTGATGTTTGATGCCGTTCAGAAAACACAGACCGTACAAAAGCCTGAAGATATTCGCGAAGTCTTTGTGAAAGCTGGCGTGAGTGCGGAAGAGTTTGATGGTGCTCTGAATAGCTTCGTTGTGAAATCTCTGGTTGCCCAGCAGGAAAAAGCGGCTGCAGATTTACAATTACGCGGCGTTCCTGCCATGTTCGTTAACGGTAAATATATGATCAAGAATGATGGTCTTGATACCAGTTCAATGGATGGGTATGTAAAACAGTACGCTGACGTAGTGAAGTTCCTCATTACCAAGAAGTAATTATTTAATAAGTCATGCGGGTAAAGCCGCATGACTTTATACCTTCCCGCTGTTCATCTTCTTATCTTTATATCTCCCTAATCCGCAATGGCTATTTATCTTTTTTTATATCCACAAATTGGATGACGGTTTTCTGTGCCTCAAAAATAAACACTTTATATTATAACTGCATGAAATTAATGAATATAAAAAAACTCCTTGAGATAACAGAGGAAATTAATAATTAAGAGGATAAAATTATTCACAAAGTTATCCACAGGAAGATCTTGCGAGGATCCATGCAAAATCAGCCAATATCTTACGTTAAGGATCGTCTCTTTCCCTGACCTATGGCATGCTTAGCGCCATGACAGACAACAACGATCACGGCAGGCTATGGCTCAGATTGCAGAAAACCCTTTAATACTGGTAGACGGTTCATCCTATTTGTATCGTGCTTATCACGCTTTTCCACCGTTAACAAACAGCGCGGGAGAAGCAACCGGTGCAATGTATGGCGTACTGAATATGCTACGCAGTTTGCTGCTGCAATATCAGCCCAGCCATGTTGCCGTTGTTTTTGATGCGAAAGGGAAAACGTTTCGCGATGAACTGTTCGAAAATTATAAGGCTCACCGCCCACCGATGCCGGAGGATCTGCGCGAACAGATAGAACCTCTGCATAAGATGGTGAAAGCGATGGGGCTGCCGCTTTTGGCGGTTTCCGGCGTAGAAGCGGACGATGTGATCGGCACGCTCGCCGTTCAGGCGGAAAAAGCGGGTAAGCCAGTGCTGATTAGTACCGGCGATAAAGATATGGCGCAGTTGGTGACGCCAAGCGTGACGCTCATTAATACCATGAATAACACCATTCTTGGCCCACAGGAAGTGTGTGATAAATACGGTATTCCCCCTGAGCTGATTATCGATTTCCTTGCGCTGATGGGAGATGCATCGGATAACATTCCTGGTGTACCCGGCGTGGGTGAAAAAACGGCGCAGGCGCTATTGCAAGGTCTTGGTGGGCTGGATTCGCTGTATGCTAATCTGGATAAAATTGCCGAGCTTTCTTTCCGTGGTGCGAAAACCATGGCGCCGAAGCTGGAGCAGCATAAAGACGTGGCCTACCTCTCTTATCAGCTTGCCACCATTAAAACGGATGTTGAGTTGGATCTCAGCAGCGAGCAGCTTACCGTTAATGAACCGGATGTGGATGAGCTGCATCGTCTCTTTTCCCGTTATGAATTCAAACGCTGGCTATCAGATGTTGAATCAGGTACCTGGCTGGAAGGGAAAAAAAGCAGCCAGCCTGTTCAGGCTGTGAGCAAGGTGGTGGTTGAGCAGGTCGTTGAAGAAGATAACGCCCCTACGCTTTCTGCCGACGGTTATGTCACGATTCTTGATGAGAAAACGCTGCTCGATTGGGTTGAACGTTTAAAACAGGCTGAGGTTTTCGCTTTTGATACGGAAACCGACGGGCTGGATACGCTTACTGCTAACCTGATTGGTCTATCATTTGCGATTAAACCGGGTGAAGCGGCTTATTTGCCGTTGGCGCATGACTATCTGGATGCACCGGAACAGCTGGATCGCGACAAGGTGTTGGATTTGTTCAAACCGCTGCTGGAAGATGAGAAGCTGCTTAAGGTTGGTCAGAATCTCAAATTTGATAAAGGTGTGATGCAGCGGTACGACATCGATTTACGCGGTATCGCGTTTGATACCATGTTGGAATCCTACGTACTCGACAGTGTGGCGGGCCGCCACGATATGGATAGCCTGGCCGAACGTTATCTGAACCACAAAACCATTACCTTTGAAGAGATCGCGGGTAAGGGGAAAAATCAGCTGACGTTTAATCAGATCGCACTGGAACAGGCTGGGCCTTATGCGGCCGAGGATGCGGACGTCACGCTGCATCTGCACCAGAAACTGTGGGGGAAACTTCAGCCGCATGCAGACTTGTGTCAGGTCTTCCAGACTATAGATATGCCGCTGGTGCCAGTTTTATCCCGCATCGAACGTACTGGCGTGCTGATCGATCCCGCGATTCTGGCGGAGCACTCAAAAGAGCTGACAACCCGTTTGGCGGAGCTGGAAACACAAGCGTATGAGCTGGCGGGTGAAGAGTTCAATCTCTCATCGACCAAGCAGCTACAGGGCATTCTGTATGAAAAGCAAAAGCTGCCGATTCTGAAGAAAACGCCAAAAGGCGCACCGTCAACCAATGAAGAAGTGCTGGCTGAACTGGCGCTGGATTACCCTCTGCCGAAGCTGATTCTGGAATATCGTGGGTTGGCCAAGCTGAAATCTACTTACACCGATAAGCTACCGCTGATGATCAATCCGGCGACAAAGCGTGTGCATACGTCTTATCACCAGGCCGTTACTGCGACCGGGCGTTTGTCTTCCAGCGATCCGAACCTGCAAAATATCCCGGTGCGTAATGACGAAGGGCGCCGTATTCGTCAGGCATTTATTGCGCCGAAGGGCTACAGCATTGTGGCGGCGGACTACTCGCAAATCGAACTGCGTATCATGGCGCACTTATCCGGTGATAAAGGGCTGTTGAACGCATTTGCGAACGGGCTGGATATCCACCGGGCAACGGCGTCAGAAGTGTTTGGCATTGCGTTGGATAAGGTGACATCAGAACAGCGTCGCAGTGCGAAAGCGATCAACTTTGGTCTGATCTACGGTATGAGCGCATTTGGTCTGTCGCGTCAGTTGAATATTCCCCGTAGCGAATCGCAGAAATACATGAACCTGTATTTTGAGCGTTACCCGGGTGTGCAGGATTACATGGAGCGTACACGCCAACAGGCCGCGGAGCATGGCTATGTGTCCACGCTTGACGGTCGCCGCCTCTATCTGCCTGATATCCATTCTCGTAATGCGATGGCGCGTAAAGGTGCGGAGCGTGCGGCGATTAACGCCCCGATGCAGGGCACCGCTGCTGATATTATTAAGAAAGCGATGATCGCGATTGACGACTGGCTACAGAAAGACGCGCCGCAGGTGAAGATGATCATGCAGGTTCACGATGAGCTGGTTTTCGAGATCCACGATTCGGTTATTGAAGAATCCATTAGTAAAATCAAAGCATTAATGGAAGGTTGTATGCAATTGAATGTCCCGTTACAGGTCGACATCGGTACGGGCATGAACTGGGATGAAGCACATTAATGGCCGATTCTTGCGCTATTTCTGTAATTAAATAACAGTATTGTGTGACCTGGTTTAACTTTGTGTAATCGATAACCATTTTCTATGAAAGTAAACAACAAAAAATCCTTTGTTCCCGTGAAAAAATAGGGTAGAGTTAAAGACGTAGGGTACAGAGGTAAGATGTTCTATCTTTCAGACCTTTTACTTCACGTAATCGGATTTGGCTGAATATTAGCCGCCCCGCTCAGTTTTGAGCGGGGCGTTTTTTATGGGGCTTATCCAGGTTTTTTACCCCTCAAAACGGCGGTAGCTACGTGGCTGGCAGCAAGGTGTCAGCGCGGTTTCGAGGGTGAAAATAACGTCTCTGGTGGGCGATCATTGCGGGAAAGTGGGGGCGTGATGCGAGTGATGATGCTCTGCACCACGCGAAAGAATTATTCTGCTTCTTGTTCTTCTTCTGCGTGTTCTAGCGTGCTGAACCAGTTATCCAATTTCTGCCGTAGTTTATCGACACCGAGTTTTTTCAGTGATGAAAACGCTTCGACCTGAATATCACCCATAAATGGCAAGACTGCCTCGCGAACCATATTCAACTGTGCCTTACGTGCGCCAGAGGCCAGCTTATCGGCTTTGGTCAGCAGTACTAAGACTGGAAGCTCGACATCGACCGCCCACTGAATCATTTGCTGATCGAGATCTTTCAGCGGATGGCGAATATCCATTAGCACAACCAGCCCCTTCAGGCTGTTACGCTTTTGCAGATATTCACCGAGCGCACGTTGCCATTTGATCTTCATTTGCTCTGGCACTTCGGCATAGCCATAGCCGGGGAGATCGACCAAACGCACGCCGTCGGTCACTTCGAACAGGTTGATCAACTGGGTACGGCCCGGCGTTTTACTGGTTCGTGCCAGGTTCTTCTGATTGGTCAGCGTGTTCAGCGCGCTGGATTTTCCGGCGTTAGAGCGCCCAGCAAAGGCCACTTCAATACCGCTATCTGTTGCCAGATGGCGAATATCCGGGGCGCTGATGATAAAACGCGTCATGTGGTAGTTATATTGCTGGGTCACGATGGTTATCTCTATCTGGATCTCTGTCTGGTTGGGGATTATACCTGTAACTGACAATAAAGGCGGGTTTATCTGCCTCAAAGCTCAGCTGTCTGATGTGGACGCTTTTTTATTCTTGGGCTTTCTGCTAGATTCCGCCGCACTTCCCTTATATCTGTGTACCTGAGAACAACATTATGAACCGACCTGTCAAAGGGGCTGCCGATAAGGCAGGAAAACCCAAAGTAAAAAGAAAGACTCGCGAAGAGTTAGAGCGCGAAGCGTGTGAGCGTAAGAAAGATAAAAAGCATCGCGGTCACGCGGCGGGCAGCCGAACTCAGGAAAAAGCGTCCACCGATCAGCGTTCTGGTCAGCGTAAAGTCGCCGATCCGCGTATTGGTAGTAAGAAGCCCGTACAGCTTGGCGTGTTAGACAGCGCCGTCGAGAAACCGAAGCCTAAGTCGAAGCCTTCTGCGCCAGTGGAGAAAGTCGTTGCTGCCAAGCCGGCAATGTCACCGGAAGAAGAGCTGGAAATGTTAGAAAACGATTCACGTCTGGATGCTTTATTAGATCGTCTGGATAGCGGTGAAACGCTAAGCGCCAAAGATCAGTCATGGGTTGATGAAACGCTGGATCGTATCGATATCCTGATGGAAGAGCTTGGAATTGAGTTGGGCGATGATGACGAAGAAGAGCAGCAGGAAGATATGTTGCAGCTTTTGAAACGTAATAACCCGAAAGACGCGTTCTAATCAATGAAATGGCTGTTTCTGTTCCTGATATTGCTGGTCGCGTTTTATCTGCTCTATCTGTTCAGTAAACTATGGCTATTATCGAAGCGTAAGCATCGGTTGCATCGCGCCCTGTTTAACGGGCGCATGAATCAAGTACGACGCCCAAGACAAAAACGTGACGGCTCTTAGGGCGAGTCTCAGGGATAAGACGAGTAGCAAAACGTAGGAAACGTTTTTGAGCGCCATTTGTTGGCGACCTGAAGGAGGGTAAGGATCACCCACCGAGTAAAAACTGGAAGGAGTGAGCGAATATGTCGATACCGTCCGTTGACTGGGATCTGGCCCTGATTCAAAAATATAACTATTCCGGGCCGCGTTATACATCTTATCCCACAGCGTTAGAATTCAGTGAAGCTTACGATGAGCCGGCGTTTCAGCAGGCCATCGCCCGTTATCCGCAGCGACCGCTGTCGCTGTACATCCATATCCCTTTTTGCCATCGGCTGTGCTATTTCTGCGGCTGTAATAAGCTGGTTACGCGTCAGCAGCATAAAGCGGATGAATACCTTGATGTGCTGGAGCAGGAAATTCGCCAGCGTGCGCCGCTATTCGCCGGAAGAACGGTGACGCAATTGCATTGGGGCGGTGGTACGCCAACCTACCTGAATAAAGCACAAATCAGCCGACTGATGTCGCTGCTGCGCGAACTGTTCTCTTTTTCCGATCAGGCTGAGCTGTCGCTTGAAGTCGATCCGCGAGAAATTGAGCTGGATGTTCTCGATCATTTACGTGCCGAAGGGTTTAACCGCCTGAGCATGGGTGTGCAGGATTTTAATAAAGACGTTCAGAAGCTGGTCAATCGTGAGCAGGATGAAGACTTTATTTTTGCCCTTATTGAGCGGGCAAAGGCGCTGGGCTTCACCTCAACCAATATCGATTTGATTTACGGCCTGCCGAAGCAAACGCCGGAAAGCTTCGCCTTTACGCTACAGCGCGTTGCGGAATTAAGCCCGCACCGACTTAGCGTCTTTAACTATGCACATTTACCCAGCCTGTTCGCCGCGCAGCGCAAGATTAAAGAAGCAGATTTACCGAGCGCGGAGCAAAAGCTGGATATTCTGCAACAGACGATTGGGTCGCTGACGCAATCGGGCTATCAGTTTATCGGTATGGATCACTTTGCTCGCCCGGACGATGAGCTGGCGGTGGCGCAGCGAGAAGGGAAACTGCATCGCAATTTTCAGGGCTATACGACGCAGGGCGATAGCGATCTGCTTGGTATGGGGGTGTCAGCGATTAGTATGATCGGTGATAGTTATGCCCAGAACCAGAAGGAGCTGAAGCAGTATTATGCGCAGGTCAAAGACAAAGGAAATGCCCTGTGGCGCGGGTTGCAATTGACACGTGACGACTGCCTTCGCCGCGATGTGATTAAGACGCTCATTTGTAATTTCCAGCTCAGCTATGCGCCGATTGAAGCAGAATATGCGATCGATTTTAAAACCTACTTTGAGCAGGATTTAGCGTTGCTGGCTCCGCTGGTGGCTGATGGGCTGGTCGATAGTCAGGAAGATGGGCTGGTGGTGACGCCGAAGGGACGTTTGCTGATCCGCAATATCTGTATGTGCTTTGACGTCTATCTGCGCAACAAGCTCAGAACGCAGCAGTTTTCCCGCGTGATTTAACTGCTCGGAGAGGATGGCTATCCTGAGAGGAAAAAGGCTTTAATGACAAGGAGATCGCATGTTTTCGGATAAAGAGATTGCCAGAGAATATCGGGATAAGGCACTTAACCTCGCGAACCTCATGTACAACGAGGTAAAAGCATTACAGGGCAAAGTGCCTGAAGACGAGCACAAGAAATTTCGCGGTGTTATCGGGAATGGCATTGTGGACGTATTCGATAAGTTGATTAAAGAGATTGAAGCGATGCACCCGGACCTGAAAGTGGCTGACATGCCAGCCTATGCGGACGCTGAAAAACGTAAATAAAAAACAGCCAGTCGGTGCAAACATCGACTGGCTATTCTTGAACGCTTATTGGATCAACTAAAGAAGTTAATCAGTGCAGCACACAAAACGGCGGCAATAGCAGCCTGCGGCGAATGGCTTGCCGCGGAGCCAATTTCAGCGCCATGTGTTGCAACGGAAATCAATGAATCCAGCATGGTGTTCCTCCCGAATCAGCGACACGATCATACTGCTGACTCGAGGCAAGTAAAGTACAAATTAATGACAATTTCGTGCGCCAGATTGTATTTTTTATCACCAGTTTGTTTGTTAACAATTGAGCAATAAAAAAGCAATCTTGCTACTCCATTCCCAGCTCTTTTAGTTTACGCGTCAGGGTATTTCTGCCCCATCCCAGCAATCTTGCTGCTTCCTGTTTATGCCCCTGCGTATGCCGCAGTGCCGTCGTCAGCAGCGTCCTTTCCATTTCCGGTTGGGCCTCCGCCAGCAGGTTTTGATGACCGGAACGCAGCGCGCGATCGGCCCATTGTGCCAACAGCGTGGCCCAACTGTCTGGCAGAATATGCACGGTGGAATCCGGTGCAGTGGTCTCGAACAGTTCAGGCGGCAGATCCTGAATCAGCACTTCCTGACCGGCGGCCATGACCGTCAACCAGCGACAGGTGTTTTCCAATTGGCGCACGTTGCCGGGCCACGGCAAACGGGTTAGCGCCGTTTCCGCTTCTGGATGCAGATTCTTCGGCTCGACGCCCAGCTCTTTGGCCGTGGCCTGCAAGAAATAACGCGCCAGACGAGGGATATCTTCCCGGCGTTCACGCAGCGGGGGCAGGTGAACACGAATCACGTTCAGGCGGTGAAACAGATCCTCACGAAACTTGCCTTCCTGCACGCGTTGTTCAAGATTTTGGTGTGTTGCCGCGATAATGCGGACATCCACTTTCACCGCTGCATAGCCGCCGACGCGGTAAAACTGTCCGTCTGCCAATACGCGCAACAGGCGTGTTTGCACGTCTAGCGGCATGTCGCCGATTTCATCCAGAAATAGCGTTCCGCCATCGGCCTGTTCAAAGCGGCCCTGACGAATCTGGTTTGCGCCCGTAAACGCGCCTTTTTCATGGCCGAACAGTTCTGATTCAATCAGATCTTTGGGAATGGCGGCCATATTCAGAGCAATAAAAGGGGCTTTGGTACGCGGGCTGTGGCGATGCAGAGCGTGTGCCACCAGTTCTTTACCGGTTCCCGATTCGCCGTTAATCAGCACGCTGATCGATGAGCGAGACAGGCGGCCGATGATGCGGAAGACATCCTGCATCGCGGGCGCTTCGCCAATAATGTCCGTTGTCGGGCCATTGATCGGCTGGTTACGTACCGGCTGCTGCTGTTCCAGATAATGGCTGATCGCGCGCTCAACCAGCGCAACGGCTTCATCAATATCGAACGGCTTCGGCAAATAGTCGAACGCACCCTGTTGGTAAGCGCTGACGGCGGCATCCAGATCGGAATGTGCCGTCATAATGATGACCGGGAGCATCGGGTGGCGCTGTTTGATTTGCTGTAAGAGCGCTAATCCATCCATCCCAGGCATGCGGATGTCGGACAGCAGAACGTCGGGGGTTTGTGTTGCTAACGCATGCAATACCTGATTTCCGTTCTCAAACGTTGCGCAGGTTAAACCCGCACCAGCAAGCGCGCGCTCAAGCACCCAACGGATGGAGCTATCGTCATCGACAATCCAGACTATCCCTCGTTGCATTGTGAACCTCACTGGCGAATGGGCAGGTAAACCGAGAATTCGGTGTGTCCTGGCCAACTGTTAAATTCAATTTTACCGGAGTGCTGGTCGATAAGACTGCGGGCGATGGAAAGCCCTAAACCAGTTCCCCCTTCGCGCCCGCTCACCATCGGGTAAAACAGGGTGTCTTGTAGTTGAGCGGGTACGCCGGGGCCGTCATCTTCCACGTCAATACGGGCGGCGAGACGATAGCGCACGCCGTGTAAAGTGAGCTGAAAAGCCGTGCGGGTACGTATCGTAATCGTCCCGCCTTCCTCGCCCAGCGCCTGTAGCGCATTGCGGGTAATATTCAGCAGTACCTGTTCAATCTGGTCAGGGTCGTGCGTCAGCTCTGGCAGACTGGGGTCATAGTCTTTCACCAGCGTCACGTTATCCGGCTTTTCCAGTGAAACGAGCTGGCAAACGCGTTCGGCGACCTGATGAATGCTTTGGGTGACGTGCAGGCCGGGCTGCTGTGGCCCGAGCAGGCGATCGACCAGATTACGCAGGCGATCCGCCTGTTCGATGATGACCTTGGTATATTCCGTCAGCGCCGGATCGGGCAAGGCCTTTGCAAGCAGCTGTGCAGCACCGCGTAATCCGCCAAGCGGATTTTTTATCTCATGCGCTAAGCCCCGGACTAAATCACGGGCGGCCTGCTGCTGTGCATGTTGAAGCTGTTCCTGACTGAGGCGGCGCTGGTTATCCATTGGCGCCATTTCCAGCAGGATAAAATCGTTTTGTACCCGCTGAGCGGTGAGCGACATGATGTGCGCTTTACCATCCACAACGAGGGTGACTTCGTTATCCGTAAAACCTTGCCCTGAATCCAGACTTTCACGCAGTAAATCGATATTCAGAGAAAAGTATCCCAGCAAATCGGGCAGCGGTGTGCCGGATAATTTACGCGAGCTTTGTGCCAGTAATTGCTGTGCTGCCGGGTTGGAATAGTGAATCGCCAGATCGTTATCCAGCAATAAGATGCTGTTTATCAGAGAATTTAGGATCTGCCCAGCATCGGGCAGCGTGCCTGTTGCCATAACGCAGACTCCCGCACCGTCGTGGTGCATTGTAGTGTGAATGATGGATGTTACGTCGCAACGGCCAATGCCGGTGGTGAAAAAAGCCCATCCGAAGATGGGCTGAAGCGTTTCCACGGCAACAAGAACAAACTTCTTAGTATTCTGTTGTTTATCGGTCATGGTTGGGTATCAGCACACCCAACCATGCTGTCGTTATTAAACGCTGTCGTTATTAAACGCTATAGTACAGTTCGAACTCAACTGGGTGCGGCGTCATACGAACGCGGTCAATCTCAGATTTACGCAGTTCGATATATGCTTCGATAGCGTCGTCGGTGAACACGCCACCACGGGTCAGGAACTCGCGGTCTTCGTTCAGTGCAGCCAGTGCCTCGTCCAGAGAACCTGCAACTTTTGGAATCTCTGCTTCTTCTTCCGGCGGCAGGTCGTACAGGTTTTTGTCCATCGCATCGCCAGGGTGGATTTTGTTGATGATGCCGTCGAGGCCAGCCATCAGCAGTGCAGCGAAGCACAGGTATGGGTTAGCTGCTGGATCTGGGAAGCGCGCTTCGATACGACGTGCTTTCGGGCTGGCAACAACTGGGATACGGATTGAAGCAGAACGGTTACGGGCAGAGTAAGCCAGCATAACTGGGGCTTCGTAGCCTGGGACCAGACGCTTGTAGGAGTTGGTGGTTGGGTTCGCCAGGGCGTTGATAGCTTTAGCGTGCTTGATAACACCGCCGATGTAGAACAGAGCCAGTTCAGACAGGCCGCCGTATTTGTCGCCAGCGAACAGGTTAGTACCGTCTTTGGACAGAGACATGTGGCAGTGCATACCAGAACCGTTATCACCGAACATAGGTTTTGGCATGAAGGTCGCGGTTTTACCGTAAGCGTGAGCTACGTTATGCACGACATATTTGTAGATCTGAATTTCGTCAGCTTTTTTGGTCATAGTGTTGAAGCGAGTAGCCACTTCGTTCTGGCCCGCGGTAGCCACTTCGTGGTGGTGAGCTTCAACAACCAGACCCATTTGCTCCATGGTCAGACACATAGCAGAACGGATGTCCTGTGATGAATCGACTGGTGGAACTGGGAAGTAGCCGCCTTTCAGACCTGGACGGTGACCTTTGTTACCGCCTTCGTATTCTTTACCGGAGTTCCAGTAAGCTTCAACGTCGTCGATAGCAACGTGAGAACCGGAAGTGCTGCTGCCGAAACGGATATCATCGAACAGGAAGAATTCTGGCTCAGGCCCGAACAGGACGGTATCGGCAATGCCAGAAGAACGCAGGAAATCTTCCGCACGTTTCGCGATAGAACGCGGGTCGCGGTCATAACCCTGCATGGTGCCTGGTTCAAGGATGTCACAACGAATGATCAGCGTAGAATCTTCGAAGAACGGGTCGATCATCGCTGTGCTAGCATCGGGCATCAGAACCATGTCTGACTCGTTGATACCTTTCCAACCGCCAATCGAAGAACCATCAAACATTTTACCTTCTTCGAAGAAGTCGGCATTGACTTGATGAGCCGGAATGGTGACGTGCTGCTCTTTACCTTTAGTATCCGTGAAGCGTAAATCAACAAACTTCACTTCGTGCTCATTCAGCATCGTCAAAACATGTTCTGCGGACATACTTGGTTCTCCCGATTGGTCATTTATCGTCGTGGAACGAATATCGTTGTGGATTGATGTTGTTGCCGTGAGTAGACTAAAGCTAAAAGTGTGCCAACTTTTTAAATGTGTGCAATGTGTTGCTACTTGGGGCTTTCTCACGGAAATCCACTGCACCATTATAGTCTAAAGCACCAAAATGGTGCTCCATATGTGAATTATTGCACTTATTTGGTGCATTCGTGTTCGCTTGTAGCGCTTTTGCACCGTGAAAGGGATCACAAAGCAGGCAGCTCTAGGTTGTTTATCATAGATGCTTGTGATCTTGTTTAGTCCCTCGATTAATACGTGTACAATAGCGCGCTATTTCTAAATGCCTGAGGCAAAGCTGTGATCGAAAATTTGCGTAACATCGCCATTATTGCGCACGTTGACCATGGGAAAACCACCCTGGTTGACAAGCTGTTGCAACAATCCGGAACGTTCGGTGAACGTGTCGAAGCAACCGAGCGTGTAATGGACTCCAACGATTTGGAGAAAGAGCGTGGAATTACCATCCTCGCAAAAAATACCGCCATTAATTGGAAAGACTACCGCATTAACATCGTAGATACCCCGGGACACGCCGACTTCGGCGGCGAGGTTGAGCGTGTAATGTCGATGGTTGACTCGGTACTGCTGGTTGTTGATGCGATGGATGGCCCGATGCCGCAAACGCGTTTCGTGACCAAAAAAGCATTTGCCAACGGTCTGAAACCTATTGTGGTTATCAACAAAGTTGACCGTCCTGGCGCGCGTCCTGACTGGGTTGTCGATCAGGTATTCGACCTGTTCGTGAACCTGGATGCGACTGACGAGCAACTGGATTTCCCGATCATTTATGCTTCTGCGCTGAATGGTATCGCGGGTCTCGACCATACCGACATGGCGGAAGATATGACCCCGCTGTATCAGGCGATTGTCGATCACGTGTCTCCGCCTCAGGTTGAGATGGATGCGCCGTTCCAGATGCAAATTTCTCAGTTGGACTACAACAACTATGTTGGCGTTATCGGTATCGGCCGTATCAAGCGCGGTAAAGTCAAGCCTAACCAACAAGTGACCATTGTTGATAGCGAAGGCAAAACCCGTAACGGTAAAGTCGGTAAAGTTCTGACTCACCTTGGTCTGGAGCGTATCGACGCGGCTGAAGCGGAAGCAGGCGATATCATCGCGATCACTGGTCTGGGCGAGTTGAACATTTCCGACACCATCTGCGATCCGCAGAATGTCGAAGCGCTGCCAGCACTGAGCGTCGATGAACCTACCGTTACCATGTTCTTCAACGTCAATACTTCACCATTCTGCGGTAAAGAAGGTAAGTATGTTACGTCGCGCCAGATTCTGGAGCGTCTGAACAAAGAGCTGGTACACAACGTTGCCCTGCGCGTTGACGAAACCGAAGACGCTGATGCGTTCCGCGTTTCTGGCCGTGGTGAATTGCACCTGTCGGTTCTGATCGAAAACATGCGTCGTGAAGGCTTTGAACTGGCCGTATCACGTCCGAAAGTTATTAACCGCGTTATCGACGGCCGTAACCAGGAACCGTTTGAAAACGTGACGCTGGACATCGAAGAACAGCACCAGGGTTCAGTCATGCAAGCCATGGGTGAGCGTAAAGGTGATGTGAAAGACATGATTCCAGATGGTAAGGGTCGTATCCGTCTGGATTACCTGATTCCTGCTCGTGGTCTGATCGGTTTCCGTACCGAATTCATGACTATGACGTCTGGTACGGGTCTGCTGTACTCCACGTTCAGCCACTACGATGACGTGCGTCCGGGTGAAATCGGCCAGCGTCAGAATGGCGTACTGATCTCTAACGGTCAGGGTAAAGCCGTCGCGTTTGCGCTGTTCAGCCTGCAGGATCGCGGTAAGCTGTTCCTCGGACACGGTGCAGAAGTGTATGAAGGCCAGATCATCGGTATTCACTCACGTTCTAACGATCTGACAGTAAACTGTCTGACCGGTAAGAAACTGACCAACATGCGTGCATCGGGTACTGATGAAGCTACCACGCTGGTTCCGGCGATCAAAATGTCTCTGGAACAAGCGCTGGAGTTCATTGATGACGACGAACTGGTTGAAGTTACGCCACAGTCTATCCGTATTCGTAAGCGTCATCTGACCGAAAACGATCGTAAACGCGCCAGCCGCGGCAGCAAAGACGTCTAATTTCAGACGGATTTGTATGTTACGCAACAGGGCACCTTCGGGTGCCCTGAATTTTATGCGCTTTCTTCCACTTTAACCTTTCCTTATATTTCCTCCCTGTTCAGTTTCGCCATTTCCCGCTACAGTGAAAATCCTACGATTACGTCAGGAGGTGGCTGCCATGCTGTATATCTTTGATTTGGGTAATGTCGTCATCGATATTGATTTCAAAAGAGTATTAGGCGTCTGGAGTAATTTGAGCAGTGCGCCGCTCGCGACGTTGCAAGAACGTTTCGTTATGGGTGAAGCGTTTGAACAGCATGAGCGGGGCGAGATTAGCGATGAAGAATTTGCTACCAGACTGTGTCAGGAAATGGGCATCGCCCTAAGCTTCGAGCAATTCACCGCTGGCTGGCAGGCTATCTTTGTTGCGTTGCGCCCTGAGGTTATCGACATCATGCAGCGCCTGCGTCAGGAAGGGCACCGGGTGGTGATTTTGTCGAATACTAATCGCCTCCATTGTTCACACTGGCCGGCGTTGTTCCCGGAAGTGGGTGCAGCGGCCGACAGAATCTATCTGTCACAAAATATTGGATTACGTAAGCCGGAATTGGCGATTTATCAGTATGTTCTGACGCAGGAAGGCGTTACGCCAGCGCAGGCTGTCTTTTTTGACGATAATGCCGCAAACGTTGATGCTGCCCAGAGTTTAGGCATTCACAGCATTCTGGTGACCGATCGTCAGGTGGTGCCGGATTTTTTTGCTATGCAGGCAACGACAGCTAAAGCATGATTGATATCGCAGGGGCGGACACGGCCTCTATTGGGAATGATGACATCAGGAGTAGTTGGGTTTTATGATTGCGCTAATTCAGCGAGTATCCAGCGCCAGCGTTACGGTAGAAGGCAGTGTGGTTGGGGAAATCGATAAAGGTTTGCTGATCTTGCTGGGCGTTGAGCAGGGCGATGACGAACAAAAAGCCACGCGACTCTGCGAGCGTGTGTTGGGTTACCGCATATTCGGTGACGATGACGGGAAAATGAATCTCAATGTTCGTCAGGCTGGCGGCAATGTGCTGGTGGTTTCGCAGTTTACGCTGGTGGCCGATACGCAGCGTGGCATGCGGCCTGGGTTTTCTCGCGGTGCACATCCCTCGGAGGCCGATCGCCTCTATCAGTATTTTGTCGGACAGTGTCGTGAGCAAGGCGTTCACACGGAAACAGGGCAGTTTGCGGCGGATATGAAAGTGGCATTGGTGAATGACGGACCGGTGACGTTCTGGCTACAGACATAACATTGCAGGCACCGCCGTTATCGCGCTGCGTATCAGTTTGTCAGCGGTCTGATCTTATGAACCCCGATGCAATGAGGCATCTCGGTATAGAGGAAGGGTTATGTATCATCTGAGAGTACCTGAAAGCGCAGAAGAACTGGATGCGTACTATCAATTCCGCTGGGAAATGCTGCGTAAACCTCTGCGCCAGCCGCTAGGCTCCGAGCGTGACGCCTATGATGCTCTGGCGCATCACCAAACTGTGGTGGATGAGCAGGGAAGGCTGGTCGCGATTGGCCGTCTTTCCATCAATGCAGATAATGAAGCGGCAATCCGCTTTTTAGCGGTTCATCCCGATGTGCGGGGGAAAGGGTTAGGAACGTTGCTTGCGATTACTCTGGAGTCTGTCGCACGTCAGGAAGGCGTCAAGCGCGTGGTCTGTAGTGCCCGTGAAGACGCAATGGATTTCTTCTCCAAGCTGGGCTTTGTTAACCAGGGGGAGATCACTGCGCCACAAACAACGCCTGTGCGGCACTTTCTGATGATCAAACCGGTGGCGACGCTGGATGATATTCTGCACCGCCCTGACTGGTGCGGACAGCTGCAACAGGCCTGGTACGATCACATCCCTCTGAGTGAAAAGATGGGGGTTCGGATAAGCCAGTACACCGGGAAAAAATTTATCACCACCATGCCTGAAACGGGCAACCAGAACCCGCACCACACGCTTTTTGCCGGCAGCATGTTTTCTCTCGCTACGCTCACCGGTTGGGGACTGATCTGGCTGCTGCTACGTGAGCGGCACCTCGGCGGAACGATTATTCTGGCGGATGCGCACATTCGTTACAGCACGCCGGTGAGTGGTCGGCCGAGCGCTGTTGCCGACTTAGGGTCGCTGAGTGGCGATCTGGATCGTCTGGCTCGCGGGCGGAAGGCGCGCGTGCAGCTAAATGTAGAGCTCTTCGGTGATGACAGTAAAGGGGCGTTATTTGAAGGGGTTTATATCGTGCTGCCTGCTCAACCGGATGCACCGCTGGAAGAGGGCGGGTCAGTAGTGGATTAGCCCGAAGCTAGCCAAGCATGATAACGTTCTTCCCATCAATACATCACGTTACATGTTAGTTAGCAGCACTTCGCCATAATAATACCCGTGATTCTCACTGGGTGATGTTGCTGACAAAGTCCATCGAGCGGGAGTAACGGATAGATCGTAAAGACGCTGCGAGTACGTCCATGTAAGCTCGGATTGCGCCATCCATGGCGCAAACGCTTTACTCTTCTATTCCGTTACTCCCGTTTCCATCCGGTAAATTGGTTTGTCAGCGGTCTGGCCCTGTGTTTTGAAAACGTAATAATTACGGCGTTTCTGTCACGGTTCCCTGATGCATTTGCTGTCTGATGGGGTGGTCGTTACTATCCACACCTTGCAGCGTACCGCTTAGCGTCGGCTTAAGCTGTGTATCAGCGGCAAGTCGCCCATTCAACTGCAATTGCAGATTCGTGTTACCTGTCGGTGCGGTTGCGGGTTCTGGCCATCCCCAACGCGTCAGAACATCCAGCGGGACGGCGCGTCCTGTCAGCGACAGGGAAAAATTGCGTGCCGGTTGCTGGCTGATGGTCGCTTTGGCGTCCAGCATGCCATTTTGCGTAAATGCGCTGAGTTCGTTAATGGCAATCTGGTTATCGTCGGCCACCAGTGCCAGTGAAGGGCGGCGCACATCGACTTTATTGAACGTCGCGTCGCTGGCATTAAGGTTCAACGATCCTGTCCAGATTCCCCACTGATGATTACGAGCCAGCAACAGATCGCTGCCGTAGCCATCCAGCGCGGTGAGCTGGAAAGGGAAATCCGGATTGATATCGATCAGCAGGTTGCGATTGGCCGTGAATTTTCGCACATTCACTTCTGCCAGCCATGATGGCAGCGTCGCCTGCCACCGCTGGCGCCAGTCGCCGGGAAGTGTGTACTCCATCCCTGCGACAACAAATTCATTCAGCTGTAAACGTCGGTTACTACGCTGCCAGCTGCCGTTGGTTCGCAGTAAACCGCCTTCCCAACGCGTAGAGAACTGCTTGATGTTAACGCCCGCCGGCGACAAATCCAGATTCACGATAGGGTCGATAAGGTGCATGTTGCCGTTCACAATGTCGGTTGCATTGAACGACAGCGTTCCGCCTTCGCTCTGCCAGTCATTCTGCTTAAACGTGACATTTTGCAGGGCAACATCCAGGTCGATAAACGCCCATCCCGGTCCTTCGATACGGGCATCAATCAGATCAAAGCGGTCAACCGTAACAGAAGGCAGCTCGGTCACGGGTTGCCAGAAAGCTTCCGGCGTTCTCTGCGTTTGCAAACGGACATTGCTGAGCCGGAGGTTACCGATCTGCCAACTGCCGTCTTCTGCGCGGCTGGCGTTGCCCGTTAGCTGCCCTTGAGCAACATCGGCGCCGAAATTGCTCAGAATCAGCTGGTTATGGTTGATTTCGCCCTGAACCAAGACCTGACTGGCAGGAATATCGTTGAGTTCGAGTGAACGGGCGCTGAGCTGGAACTGCCCCTGCTTACCTAATAGATATCCCGCCTCGGGCTGCCACGGCATGATTCCGCCGTTGATCTGTTGGCCATTCAGACGCCAATCGCCGTCCTTTGCCTGCAGTGCCATTGTACGCAGTTGTAGCACATCGGCTTCGATAGGGAGCGTGGCGGCCTGTGAGGAAAGATTTAGCGTACCGCCTTCCAGCTCCAGACTGGCGAAATGGCGCGGTTCAGTAATCTGACGCACGCTAAATCCGGCTGAAACCTGCTTTGCAGTGAGTGTCGGCGGCTGGTTTTTTTGACCGAAACTGACGTCGGTGAGTTGGATATGATCGGCTGTTGACCAGTCATGATTGATTTTGCCCAGTGACAACTGGTAGTCGGTATTTTGGTTTACCCAATTACTCACCCAGCCTGCCGCCCAACTGGTTTGCAGTAATACGTATACGACTACCAGCGCTAAAAAGGCCAGTAGCAGTAGGGTCAGCAATAATTTCCCGATAAATTTCATCGTGTCAGTCCATGCCAATCGTCAGGGAGAACTGTTCTTATGCCGCAATTTCCCTGAAGGCTCAATAGGTAATGCTGTTACAGACAGTAAAAAGCGAGCGGTGTTGCATCACCGCTCGCTTTTACATGAACTGAACAGAAATTATTGCGGGCTGGCGCTATTTTTCTTCGTGTGGGAAGACCAAATTCAGCACGATTGCGGTAATCCCGCCAGCGGCAATACCGGAAGACAGTAACGTTTTAATCCAATCTGGTGCGAATTGCAGAATCAGTGGCTGCTGCGATACGCCAAGGCCAACGGCCAGCGACAGCGCAATAATCATGATAGCGCGGCGGTTCAGTGGTTCGCGGGACACAATGCGCACACCGGAAGCGGCGATCGTACCAAACATCACGATAGTGGCACCGCCCAGAACCGGCTCTGGAATATGCTGCACAAATCCGCTAACGGCAGGGAACAGCCCCAGCGCGATCAGCATCAGCGAAACCACGAAGCCCACATAGCGGCTGGCAACACCGGTAAGCTGGATGACGCCGTTATTCTGGCCGAAGCAAGAGTTAGGGAAGGTATTGAATACGGCGGAAAGGCAAGAGTTCAGACCGTTTGCCAGCACGCCGCCTTTTAAGCGTTTCATGTACAGCGGGCCTCTGACCGGCTGCTCAGACACGTCGGAGGTCGCGGTGATGTCACCGATGGTTTCTAACGACGTCACCATGAAGACCAGCATCAGTGGGATCAGCAGGTTCCAGTCAAAGCCTAAACCGTAATACAGCGGTGTTGGCACCATGATAGCCGTATCGTGTTGCGAGGATGTGTTTTCCGGCAGCATTCCCATCAGCCAGGCACCCAGATAACCCACCGCCATGGCAATCACCAGAGAGGCGACACGCAGGTAGGGGTTACGCTGGCGGTTCAGCAGAATAATAACCAGCAACACCACGCCTGCCAGCAATAAGTTCTTAGGCGCACCGAAGGTGTTATTACCCATCGCAGCATAGCCGCCGCCGATAGAAGTCAGGCCGACCTGAATCAGCGACAGACCAATGATCATCACCACAATGCCGGAAACCAGCGGGGTAATGATGCGGCGGGTTAAATGCAGGAAGCGTGAAAGAATGATTTCAGTGAAGGACGCGACCATCAGCGTACCGAACAGCGCCGCCATCATGGTGGGAACATCTGCGCCACCATTCTTCAGTGCCAATCCACCCATAATCAGTGGCGTCACGAAGTTAAAGCTGGTGCCCTGAATAGACAGCAGGCCAGAACCGACGGGGCCCCAGGTTTTAATTTGTAGAATAGAGGCCAGACCGGAAGCGAAAAGCGACATGCTGATGATGCGCTGCGTATCATGAGCGGGTAAACCCAATGCCTGACAGATCAGTAGCGCAGGAGTAATCACCGCAACAAACATGGCCAACAGGTGCTGGCTGGCGGCGAACAGCGTTTGCGGCAGCGGCGGCCTGTCTTCAAGACGATAGATGAGTTCACTGCGCTGAGGTGCGGCAGCGGCTTCTGTTTGGGACGTTTCCGTGGTGGTAGTCATGATGTAAGTTGGCGTTCCTGAAACGACAAAGAGCGCATTTTAATGATCTCTTTGTCGAAAGCAAACGTTTGCTAGCTCATCTCTTCGATATGAATTTTGTCTGAATGGGCAAGACCTTATTATTTAAGGGGATATGCAATGTCATACTTTCCGCTGCATGCAGGTTGGCGGCGAGGTTTTTAGAAAAAGGAAGAATGTGTGGCTGTGATTAGGCGTTAGTGTAGCGTGCGCGCTCTGGCAGCCAGCGTTCAATGAGCGCAATGGCATGCTCGGGATAGTGCTCATGCAGGTGGCGTGCAACGCGCTGCACCTGTGGAATCAGGTCCTGATCGCGCAGGAGGTCGGCTACTTTGAACTCGGCATTGCCGGTTTGTCGCGTCCCTAATAATTCGCCTGGTCCGCGAATTTCCAGATCGCGCTGAGCGATAACAAAACCATCGTTACTATCGCGTAGAACCTGAAGCCGTTTCTGGGCGGTTTTGCTCATTGGCGTTTTGTAGAGTAGTACGCAGTGAGACGCCACTGCGCCGCGTCCGACGCGACCGCGTAATTGGTGCAGCTGTGCCAGACCCAGACGCTCTGGGTTCTCGATGATCATCAGGCTGGCATTCGGTACATCTACACCCACTTCGATGACGGTGGTTGCCACCAGCAGTTGCAGCTCGCCCTGTTTGAAAGCCTGCATCAACGCCTGCTTTTCCTGCGCTTTCATGCGACCGTGAACTAATCCAACCTTGAGATTCGGCAGAGCAGCTTTTAGCTCTTCACTGGTGGCTTCTGCTGCCTGCGCTTCCAGAAGGTCGGATTCTTCAATCAACGTGCACACCCAATAGGCCTGCCGCCCTTCCTGCTGACAGGCGCTATTCACACGCTCGATGATGTCGCTGCGGCGTGAATCCGGTATGGCGACCGTGGTGACGGGGGTTCTGCCTGGAGGTAGCTCATCAATGACGGACGTATCCAGATCGGCATAGGCCGTCATCGCCAGCGTGCGGGGAATTGGTGTGGCGGTCATAATCAATTGATGGGGATGGAAGCCCTGTTCTTCGCCTTTCTCCCACAGCGCAAGGCGTTGATGCACGCCAAAGCGGTGCTGTTCATCAATAATGACTAACGCCAGCCCGTTGAATTTCACCTGCTGCTGAAAAATGGCGTGCGTCCCGACCACCATGGAAACCTGACCGCTGGCGATGGCATCCTGCTGCGCCTGACGCGCTTTTCCTTTTTGTTTGCCAGCCAGCCAGCCCACTTCGAGCCCCAGCGGTTCAAACCACTGACGGAAATTATGGGCGTGCTGTTCGGCCAATAGCTCTGTTGGTGCCATTAATGCGACCTGTTTGCCGTTGGCAATGGCTCGTAATGCTGCCAGCGCGGCGACCAGCGTTTTCCCTGAACCGACATCGCCCTGCACCAGACGCATCATTGGGAAGTCTTTCGCCATATCCGTTTCAATTTCAGCGACGACACGCTTTTGCGCCTGTGTGGGAGTGAAAGGCAGGGCGGCGAGTAACTGCTGCTTCAGGCTGTCTTTCTCCAGTAGCGACGAGGCTTTATGTCGCTGCTCCCCAGCCCGCACGGCGAGCATACTCAGGTTGTGCGCCAGCAGTTCTTCCATAATCAGCCGCTGCTGCGCTGGGTGTTTCCCGTGTTCCAGCTCGCTGAGCTGCATATCCGGCGGGGGACGATGTAGCGTGCGCAGCGCATCCGGCAGACTAATGAGCGAACGGCTCAGGGATTCAGGTAGCAACTCATCAATGTGATTGGCATCGAGCAATGCCAGCGCCTGATCGGTAAGCTTGCGTAGCGTCGCCTGACGAATACCTTCCGTGGAGGGATAAACCGGCGTGAGTGATTCCTGTAGTTCAACCTGCGTATTATCCCCCTGAACACGATATTCAGGATGGATGATCTCCGCACCGATTTTACCGCGCTTGATTTCACCATAAGCGGTAACACGCTGTCCCGGCGCGAGACTGTTTTTCATTGCGGCATTGAAATTGAAGAAGCGCATGGTCAGCATACCGCTGCCGTCGCTGATTTGGCAGGTCAACATACGACGGCTGCCAAAGGTGATGTCGTTACGTAGGATTTCACCTTCCACGGTGGCATACATACCGGGAAGGAGGTCGCCAATGGGATAAAGATGTGTGCGGTCTTCGTAGCGTAAAGGTAAGTGCAGCAGGAGGTCCTGCACGGTTTCCAGCCCGAGTCGCGCGAGTTTCGCTGCCTGGCTTGCACCCACGCCGGTAAGTGTACTCAGCGGTTGGGTGTTCAGCAGGCGGCCTTTCATCAGCACTCCGACGATTGCATCGCGGCCCACCACGGGGTATCCGCTACAATCTGACCCTGATGGTCGATATAAGGACGGGAGAGTCCTTTACGTTTTGCGACGCGTGCCAGTACTGGATAGCCCCCTTCAAACAGCAGCCGCTGCTGCTCTTCTTCATCCAGCGGGCTGTCTTCGCGCTGATACATGCCTGCTATCTGGCGCTGGCGCTGCGCTTCATACAGGATCAACGCCGAGGCTACGGAGACATTCAGCGATTGCACCATACCGGTCATCGGAATGATGATATCCCGATCGGCCAGTTTGAGTGCTTCGGCAGTAATACCGGTTTTTTCTTGTCCGAGCAGAATGCAGGTCGGGCGGGTGTAATCAATTTCCCGAAAATCGACCGCGTGCTCAGACAAATTGGTCGCCAGAACCTGCATGCCTTCGGCTTTCAGGTGACCAACCGCATCACCGATATTGCGATGGGTTTTCACCTGCACCCAGCTATTACTGCCCGCAGCCGAGGAAACCAGCGTTTTCATCCGGCTGGTGGGCCAAATCGCATGGACCTGGTGCACGCCGACGGCATCCGCGGTACGGATAACGGCAGAAATGTTATGGGGCTTATGCACCTGCTCCATGCAAATTGTCAGATCGGGCTGACGGCAGTTGAGCATCTCTTTTATGCGTGCATAACGTTGAGGGGTCATGACGATTAATTTCGGTTACGGTTAACTTTGATGACATCCGGCATCACGCGAATTTTACGCATAATATTGGCCAGATGAACGCGATCGAGTGTGGTGAGACGAATAAAGGCGCTGTATACGCGGCCGTCTCTCTCTTCCGTATTGATGCTCTGAATATTGGAATTCGCGGCGTTGATCGCTGCCGTCAGGTTCGCCAGCGCGCCCTGATGGTTGAACATATCGACTTTGATTTCAGCGATGAACTCTTGTTCCGTTACCTTATCCCACTCTACCGCCATGAATTTTTCAGGTTCTTTCTGATAGCCGCGAATGTTGCGACAGGATTCATGGTGAATAACCAACCCTTTACCGGGGCTGACGTGGGCGATGATCGGGTCGCCGGGAATAGGGCGGCAGCATTTGGCAAATGAGATCATGACGCCATCTGCACCTTTGATCGGCAACTTGCGCAGCCCGGTGGTTCCCAGTTCAGATTGTTCGTTCAGCAGATTTTTCGCCACGACGACGCTCATGGCATTACCCATACCAATTTCCGCCATCAGATCGTCCAGCGTAGCGAGCTTCATGCGATCAAGCTCAAGCTGAATAGATTTCTCAGGAATGTCGGAGAGTTTACGACCGTTGCCCAACGCGTGGTTCAGTAAACGGCGGCCAAGGCTCACGGAATCATCACGCTTGAGATTTTTCAGCATCTGGCGGATTTTGGAACGCGCTCTGGAGCTCACTACAAAGTTAAGCCATGCGGCATTCGGCCTGGCACCTGGCGCGGTAATGATTTCAACGGTTTGGCCGCTGGTGAGCGACTGTGACAGCGGGTAAGGCTGACGATCGACGCGCGCGCCGACGCAGGCATGGCCGATATCGGTGTGTACCGCATAGGCGAAATCGACGGGTGTCGCACCTGCGGGGAGTTCCACAATACGGCCTTCCGGCGTGAAGACGTACATCTCATCAGGGAAGAGATCGGACTTCACGCTTTCGATAAATTCAAATGAGCTACCGGCACTTTGCTGGAGTTCCAGCAGGCTTTGCATCCAGCGTTGAGCGCGGACCTGTGCCGTTGTGCTGCTCTCGCCTTCTTTATAGGCCCAGTGTGCAGCAACACCCATTTCCGCCATTTGATCCATGTCGTCGGTGCGAATTTGTACTTCGACCGGCACGCCGTGCGGGCCAATCAGAGACGTGTGCAGCGACTGATAGCCGTTGGCTTTAGGAATGGCGATATAGTCTTTTACCCGACCTGGGCGTGGCTTATACAGGCTGTGAACCTGACCGAGCACGCGATAGCAGGTGTCCAACTCTTTCACGATGACCCGAAACGCGTAAATATCCATGATGGAATGAAAACGCTGCTCTTTCAGGTGCATTTTGCAGTAGATGGAATACAGGTGTTTTTCGCGACCGCTGACGCGGCAGGCAATCCCAGCTTCCGTCAAACGTCCTTCGATTTCCGACAGGATTTTCTGAATCATTTCCTTGCGGTTACCGCGTGCAGCCTTGACGACCTCTTTAATGACGCGATAGCGGTTCGGATACAGCGCCTCAAAACCCAGTTCTTCCAGCTCGGTTTTGAGGTGATGGATACCCAGCCGATGTGCCAGCGGGCTGTATATTTCCAGCGTTTCGCGGGCAATGCGGCGGCGCTTGTCCGGGCGCAATGAGCCCAGCGTGCGCATGTTATGGGTACGGTCTGCGAGTTTGATCAGGATGACGCGAATATCTTGCACCATCGCCATGATCATTTTGCGAAAGTTTTCAGCCTGCGCTTCTTTCTTATCGCGGAACTTCAGTTTGTCCAGCTTGGAGACGCCTTCCACCAGTTCAGCAACGCTTTTACCGAAAAGCTGTTCCATGTCTTGATAGGTGGCGGGGGTGTCCTCTATGACATCATGCAGCAGTGCTGCCATCAGCGTTTCGTAATCGAGACGCATCTCCGCCAGAATACAGGCGACGGCAACAGGGTGTGTGATATAGGGTTCACCGCTGGAGCGAGTCTGCCCCTCGTGAGCATCACGTGCAACTAAGTAAGCCTGCTGTAAACGTTTGATCTGATCTTCTGGCAGATAACGTTGAATCAGCAGATTAAGGCTTTCAAAAATGTACAAGGGCGACTCGTGGTGTGATTAACGACGGCCTTCAGCAATCGCGGTAACCGCCTGAATCTCTGCGGCTTCCTGCTCTTGCTGTTCCTGACGGTCACGAACATCCAGAATCTGGTTGTTGATCAGACCTTCTTCGATCTCACGCAGTGCGATCACGGTGTACTTATCGTTTTCTTCAGGAACCAGCGGATCTTTGCCGCCAGTCTGGATTTGACGGGCGCGACGAGCAGCGACCAACACCAGGTCAAAACGGTTACCAATTTTCTCTACAGCGTCTTGAACAGTTACGCGTGCCATAATGTGCTACTCCACAGGAAATAAAATGACTGCGCATCATACTGAAAGAGGCGTCAGTCTGCCAATAGTTTGGTGATTAATGCATCATGCCGAACCTGTTGTCTGCTTAAACGCAGACGTTCGGCGCGAATAATGGTTTTCAGATCGAGTAACGCCAGATCGAAATCATCATTCACAATCAGGTAATCATACTCGCCGTAGTGCGTCATTTCAGCCACTGCCTGAGACATACGACGGGCAATGACTTCATCGCTGTCTTGTCCACGGCCGCGTAGGCGGCGAGCCAACTCTTCTTTTGACGGCGGCAGAATGAAAATACTGCGCGCGTACGGCATCTGGGCGCGGATTTGCTTGGCTCCTTGCCAGTCGATATCCAGAAAAACATCAACGCCAGTCGCTAATACCTGCTCAATTGCCGGTCGGGATGTACCGTAGTAATTACCGAAGACTTCAGCGTGCTCCAGAAACTCGTTATCCTGAATCATACGCTTAAATTCATCGACTTCGACGAAGAAATAGTGTTCGCCGTGGTTTTCTCCCGGTCGTTTAGCTCGAGTGGTATGCGAAATCGATACCTGAGTGTCGTAAAGCGGCTGAGTTTTTAATAACGCCTGAATCAGGCTGGATTTCCCGGCTCCACTGGGAGCAGAAACGATATATAACGTGCCTTGAGCCATAATGAAGTTTTATTCATGGTTACGATGGTGAATGTAGATATGCGACAGGAAGATGCGCATATCCCCGCATTATACACGCCAATATGTCATCAGTCGCGTTGCGTAAATTCTCCGCCGACTGTTTTTCGTTATGCCATCAGGTAAATCTTTTGCCAACGTGTCTTTTTGAGATTGCGATGCGTGTTCCTGTCTTTTTTACCGGCGTTGCAAACGATAAATCATCTTGCGGCGTGTTTGGCATTTCTCTTTTTTATGCCTCGTATTTTCCCCTCCATTGCTATGTACTGCGGCCATTCGCTAATGGATGGCAGGAGGGATTATGTGGCTCAGGGCCGGCGCATTTTTGATCATCATCGTTGTTGGGGACATCTGCGGTTTTGCGGCAGCGGCCCAGGTCTGCCCCGATTGGGATAACATGCGTTCCAGCAAAGAAATTGATGCACTACGTCATCAGTTAGAACGGTGGGATGACGTGTATTACACCGAAGGGAAAAGCCCGATAGAAGATGATGTTTATGATCAGCTACGGGACCAGTTAAATCAGTGGGTCGGCTGTTTTCAGCGCCAAAACGCCATTCCTGCACGATTACCTGATAGCGGTAAGCAACCCCATCCTGTTGCCCATACGGGATTGAAAAAATTGTCCGATCGCGGGCAGTTGGTGCAATGGATCGCCCAGCGAGAGGATGTATGGGTTCAGCCAAAAGTTGATGGTGTGGCCGTTACGCTGGTCTATCAGCACGGCAAGTTTGTATCTGCGGTTAGCCGGGGTAACGGCCTGCAAGGCGAAGACTGGACGGAAAAAGTTCGTCTGATTCCGGGAATTCCTCATTTATTGACTGATGCACCTCCCTCACTGGTATTACAGGGAGAGTTTTTCCTGAAGATGACCGATCATCGGCAGCGTATTCAGGGTGGAGTGAATGCCCGTTCGGTGGTGGCGGGTGAAATGCGTCGTCATCAACCCTCTCCCGTGCTGTCGCAGATTGGCCTGTTTGTCTGGGAATGGCCGGATGGCCCAAAAACGATGCCCGAACGTCTGGAGAAATTGAAAGAAATGGGGTTTGCCATGACGGCGGACTATACCCATGCTATTGGGTCATTCGCCGACGCGGAAAAATGGCGTCATCACTGGTATCACAACCCGCTGCCCTTCGTGACGGATGGCGTGGTTATACGCCAGACTAAAGAGCCGCAGGGGCGATATTGGCGTAATACTGCGGCCGACTGGGCGATCGCATGGAAATATCCGCCTGTTCATCAGGTTGCGGAAGTCACTGATGTCGCATTTTCTGTCGGGCGGACGGGTAAGATCGCTGTGGTGTTAAAACTTAATCCTCTGCAACTGGATGACAAATCGGTCAGCCGGGTGAATGTCGGTTCGCTGTCTCGTTGGAAACAATGGGACGTGTTGCCTGGCGATCGGGTGAGCGTCAGCCTGGCGGGGCAGGGGATACCACGTCTGGATAATGTGGTATGGCGGGGGACTGAACGGCCTGCCATCGTTTCCCCCAATGAACATGATTTCCATGCTTTTAGCTGTTTTCGGTATAGTGTGGTTTGCCAGCAGCAATTTCTGGCGCGCTTAGTCTGGTTGAGTGGAGAGCAGGGGTTAAATCTTGCGGGGGTGCGCGACGGGATGTGGCTGCGCCTGATGCAGCATGATTTACTGGAAGATGTGCTGTCATGGCTGTTTCTGACTGAGGCACAGCTTAATGCGATCAATGGCATGGGCGATAAGCGGGCGCGAGATATCTATAAGAGCTTGCAGTCGGCACGGCAGATGCCGCTATCCCGTTGGCTACTTGCGCTGGGTATTCCTGTTCCCCGTTCTGCAATTAGCGCATTAGATCATGTGGATTGGCTAGCGTTACAGCAATGGACGGCGCAACAGTGGCGACAGTTCTCTGGTATTGGAGAACGGCGTGCAGAAGAGATTATGGCGTTCCTGAAGCATCCCATCGTGGTGGAATTAATTGCCCGATTAGATCGTGAAGGCATAAATAGATAAGCGGTGATGATTTTTCAGGATAGGTCGAAATTGCACTTTTTATTTTTTCGTGGACTCATTCACATAAAAGGGGCGTTTTTTCTGTTTTCTCTACGTAATCATAAGTAAAATTTACGAATTAAACGGTCTAAACCTATTTGCTGTTTTGCGATATAAAATGCCTGAGAGTCTGATTATTTCTGTTGAACTCAGGCATAGGGATGTTGTCGTATAGCTTCAGATAATAAGAAAGGTTTGTTGGAGCACTTGTCATAATGAAGTTTGTAGCATCTTTTTCGCAACCCAAATTATCGTTTGTCCTGGCAATCTATATTGGTCTTTTTCTCAATATCTCAGTGTATTATCGACGGTTTGATTATTTTTCACTCTCTGCTGGTAACCAGGTTCCAACGTTTATTCCCGCTCTTGTCGAATTGACTGCGAGTATCTTATTTACCTTTTTCCTGATGAGAATTATTTCACTCGGGGGACGTCGTTTTTATCGAATTATTGCCTCTCTCCTGGTGCTGATTTCCGTTGCCGCCAGTTATTACATGACGTTTTTTAATGTCGTGATCGGCTATGGCATCATTGCTGCGGTCATGACCACAGATATTGATCTTTCTAAAGAAGTTATTGGTTTTCGTTTTTTCCTGTGGATGCTGGCGGTGAGTGCGCTACCGCTGTTTTTGATCTGGAAGAACTCACTGCGCCATACGCTGTTCGAACAGCTTAAATCGCCGGGAAAGCGTTTAATTCCTCTTCTGGTTCTTGTTGCCGTCGTTGCGCTGGTTTGGATGCCGCTTCGCTATATGGACAACATTCAGTCGGTGTCTGAACGGGAATCTAATGTGGATTTGCCCAGCTATGGCGGCGTAGTGGCTCACTCGTATCTGCCCTCTAACTGGTTATCTGCGTTAGGGTTATTTGCCTACACCAAGTATGACGAGAGTCAGGACTCTTCCAATCTTTTCGATCCGGCTCAGCATTTTACCTATGTCCCGCCGAAAGGCATTGATGATACCTACGTCGTTTTCATTATCGGTGAAACAACCCGTTGGGATCATATGGGGCTGCTAGGCTACGAGCGGGATACGACGCCAAAGTTATCGAAAGAAAAAAATCTGGTCGCATTCCGTGGCCAGTCATGTGATACCTCAACCAAGCTTTCTATGCGCTGTATGTTTGTGCGAGAAGGCGGTACGGAAGACAACCCGCAGCGAACGCTGAAAGAGCAGAATATCTTTGCCGTACTGAAAGAACTGGGCTTTACCTCCGAGCTGTTTGCCATGCAAAGTGAGGTGTGGTTCTACAATAGCATTGAGGCGAACAACTACTCTTTCCGCGAAATGATTGCGTCAGAGAAGCACAATGACGGTAAATCGGTGCAGGACATGTTGCTGGTTGATGAGGTCAAGGAGTCGCTGGCACGCTATCCCAAAGGCAAGCACCTGATTGTGCTGCATACCAAGGGTTCTCACTACCTGTATTCCATGCGCTATCCTCGCAGCTACGCGCGCTATCAGCCTGAGTGTATGGGCGTTGATGCCTCCTGTACGCGTGAGCAGTTGATTAATGCTTTCGATAATAGCGTGCTCTATACCGATAGCTTTATTGATAGCGTGATCGATCAGGTTCGGGATAAGAAAGCGATCGTGTTTTATGCTTCCGACCACGGTGAATCGATTGATGAGAACTATCATTTGCATGGTACACCGCGTGAGATGGCGCCGCCTGAGCAGTTCCGTTCACCGATGATGGTATGGACCTCGGATAAATTTTTGGCTGACACTGATAATCTGCATGCGTTTGAACAGCTAAAAGCTCAGCAGCGCGTTGGTAAAACACATCGCCATGAAGAGCTGTTTGATACGATTCTCGGATGCCTGGGATACTCGTCGCCTGATGGCGGTATTAACCCTAAAAATAACTGGTGTCAGAAACCTGCTATACCCAAATAATTCGAGTTTCAGGAAGGCGGCAAGGGAAGGAATCCCGATGAGCTTACTCAGGTAAGTGATTCGGGTGAGTGAACGTCGCCAACGCACATGCAACTTGAAGTATGACGGGTATAATTGACATGAATCACGGACAAGGATGTTGGTTTCAGGCTGCCAATGCAAGAGATGGACACTTTAGCGGCAGCCGAAATCCTTTTGCTAAAAAGGTATTGACGCTCCAATAGGGTAGCAGTAAGATGCGCCCGCATTCGGCGAGTAGCGCAGCTTGGTAGCGCAACTGGTTTGGGACCAGTGGGTCGGAGGTTCGAATCCTCTCTCGCCGACCAATTTTCTTCCTCAGTAAATCAATCGTTCCTCGTTCTTCTCCTCTTGTAACATCGTCTATTCACACTACTCGTTTATAACACTGTTCGCTTATAAAAATCGTCCTTTGTCAAATTAGTCCTTTATAAAAATAGGGTTTTATCTCGACCTTTTCTGGCGTCGCGCATTGCCATATTTTCCTTGCTTTTAGTTCAGAATGTTCCCAAAAACCGGACAGGAAATTGGGTGCTCATTATCCTTTATGCTATTTATCCTTTTGTTTTTTAATGACTAAAATAAAAATCACTCCCATTGTTTAAAAATAAGACTGACTTTACCTCACCGTATTTAAATGTAAGTTTATGTGCGGCCAACATTCGCGATATTTATATATTCGCTTTGTTGAAACCGTCTTTTTATTCAAACATGGAAGATGTTTAGATCATGAAAAAAACAACACTGCTGCTTTCCACTCTGATTGCTTGTGCCATGGGAATGTCTGTTGCTCAGGCAACACAAACGGTATCTTTGGGTTATGCTCAGGCGAAAGTCGATGACTTCAAAGATCCAAAAGGGATTACGGCCAAATACCATTATCAGGGTGATTCCGCTCTTGGCATTATTGGTTCTTTCACTTATGTGAGTGCGGAGCAAACAGAGTATTATCAGAATTCAAGCAGTGATGTTTATAAGCTGAAATATTATTCACTCATGGCTGGCCCATCCTACCGCTTTAACGACTATGTCAGCGTTTATGGTTTGGCGGGTATTGGGCGCGGTAAATCCAGCTGGGAAGAGGGCGATGCTGTCCGTGAATCGGGTAGTGAAAGCAAATCCAGCTTTGCTTACGGCGCCGGTATTCAAATTACACCAGTAGCAAACTGGGCGATTGATATTGGCTACGAAGGCACGAAGATTTATGAAACTCGTGTAGATGCCTTTAATATTGGCGTCGGTTATCGTTTCTGATCTATATGGCATAGAAGACCGGTGGATAAATTTCCGCCGGTTAGTCGCTTTTTTTCCCTTCTTCATTTTTATTCATAAAACTTTCTATCGATTTATTGCCATTGTAGTGAAGCCAGACGAGAAACGATTCATTGTCCATCGGCTTAGCGTAAAGGAACCCCTGAATATATTTGACGCCGCGTCGCTGTAAATACATGAGCTGCTGCTCGGTTTCTACGCCTTCTGCTACGGATTGAAGCTTGATGCGGTGGCTCAAATTAATAATCGCATCAAGAATAGGCGCTTCTTCATCCGGTGATGAAATGGCGCTAACGAATCCCTGATCTATTTTCAGGCAATCCAGCGGGAAGTTTTGCAGATAAGAGAGTGAGCAGTGCCCGGTGCCAAAGTCATCAATGGCAATCATAAAGCCATCTTCACGCAGCTGATGCAGGCGCTGTATGATTTCAGGACCGTTGCTGATGAGGTTACGTTCTGTCAGTTCCAGCGTAATGCTTAATGAATGAGAGGCGACTTTCTCGGCGAAGCGGTGTACGTCTGAGACAAAACTGGGATGATGCAAGTGCTCGGCTGCAACGTTGAGCCCCAGATGAAACCCCGGTTTTACCTGCCAGCTGGCAATATCTGACGCGACCAGATCAAATAAATGCCGGGTGATGGGAATAATCATACTTTCTGCTTCGGCGGCAGAGATAAATATATCGGGTCTGATCCACTTCCCATTGCTGCGTCGCCAACGCAGTAACGTCTCAACGCCGGTGCAGGTTCGCGCTTCTGCATCATAGATGGGCTGGTAATAGACGGAAAACTCGCCGTTAGCGATGCCCTTACGGATTTCGTCGCGGAATAATAATTTACGTTTTTGCCAGTACCACATCGCCGTAGTGAAAAGCAGAGAGAGAATAATCGCCAGTGGCAGAAACGTGAAGAATGCCTGCTTCCAGTTGGTTATTTCTTGAGAGGCGGGGGCGGTGACATTGAGGGTAATCGGGAAGCGACTCGATTTGATTTCAAGCGTAGAGGTAGAAAATAGGCCGGTGCGGGGCGTAATCGCCGGGCCAGTTTGAATCGGGTGGCCGTTATCCATTTGCAGGATAAGCTGGTAGCCGCGAATTTTGCTTATCGCAATCATGAGGTCTATCAGATATTGCGCATCGACCATGGCGTAAGCGCCATAACCCGTAAGAGGCATCTGGACGAAGATCAGCGCCGGGCGTTCTTTCACGTTGTCGGAGCCTGCAATCGACAGGCTCCAGCGTTCAGAATAGCTCTCTGGCAACGGCTGTTGAATGACGCGGCTTATTGGCGTCACCGTGTTGCCAAACGTTGAAGAGCAATAGACGTTGGTATTATGGATAACGCCGATAGCACGAAAGTAAGAAAAGACGGAACCAAGACGTTGCAGTTCATCTCCGATAACGTCGCAGGGCTGGCCATGAAAGCGCTGAAGGCGATCCACCATATTCCATGCCTGTGTCGAAATATTCTCGGCATGATTCATCGCGATTTGCGCAGTGGATTCCAAATCACGCTTTACCATTAATCTGGATTCAACAAAAGTGAACAGCAATCCAAGCAGCAGCGGCAACATGCCTGCAATCAGTAGCTGTAATAGATTGATGTTATGTTTGCTACGTCTGGGACTCATCCACATCTCCTTTCTGGCAGCAGAGGCCTATATAGAGACGTCCTTTTCTCCGTGAATTAAAGGAGATCGCTGAATAGACCTTATTATAGTGCCTATTTGCTGAAAGCGATTCGCCGAGAATAAAGTTTGCAGCCTGGATCAGTCCGGTATTGGTCTGCTGTTCACACTGCGAGCCAATCTACGTTATGACTGCGTACCTGATGAGGGCGTCTGCTTCCGCAGAGCGGTAATATCTCTCTTGGCCGGAACCCCAAATAAACGACGGTATTCGCGGCTGAATTGTGAAGGGCTTTCGTAACCCACTCTGAATGCCGCGCTCGAAACATCCAGATGTTCATTCAGCATCAGGCGTCTGGCTTCGTTCAGGCGAATCCACTTTTGATATTGCAGAGGGCTCATCGAGGTCAGTTTTCTGAAGTGCTGATGAAAAGTGGGCGTGCTCATCTGCACTCGGGCAGCCAGTTCTTCTACGCGCAGTGACGCAGCATAGTGCAGCTTTAACCATCCGATGGCCCTTGCAATCCGGTGACCCTGACTGTCAATCGACGCAATGTGTCGTAATCTGGTTGCCTGATCGCTCATCAGCAAGCGAAAGTGGATCTCGCGTTGGAGCAACGGAGCCAGCACGGGAATGGCCTCTGGTTCTTCCAGCAACTCCAACAGGCGTCCAAAAGGTCGCAGTATGGCCGATGTCGCGGTTCCTATCCCTGCGCTTGAACTGACGCCGCGATCGCGATGCGGTGGTAAACATCCTTGCGCGATCAGTTCAGCCACAATCCGTAAATCAAGTTTTAGCGTCAGGCCGAGGCAGGGAGCCTGACGGCTGGCTGTCATGACTTCAGAATTGGCTGGCAAATCCAGAGAGGTGAGTAAAAAGTGGGATGTGTCATAGCGATACGCCTCTCCGCCGATCCAGATTTTCTTTTCACCCTGGGCAACAAGGACAACGCTCGGCTCGAGCATACACATGACGGGGTCTGTGGGCGCTTCACGCCGGAAGAACGTCAGCCCGTCAATCGGCGTAGCAAAATCACCGCTCCCCTGCGTCCGGGTATCAATGGTGCACATAAGATCGGCGAGCCGTGCTTCGTTTTCCTGATTGATAACGCTTTTTGAGCGGATAAAGGGTGTCGCTGTCATATTGGGCTCAATCCTCCGGCTTCTACTGTATCCCCGTCCTCGGTATGAAAACTACGGAATACCTCGCTTCTCATCGGATTGGGCAAGAAAATCAGAGAATCATGCTAACTTTGCGGCGGGAAACCTGAAAATCAGCATAGAAGAAAGAATGGCCGTCGCTGAGGCGCGCAGGTGCCTTGAACCGTTTTACCCTGCTCGCCTTACGCAGATTCTATATCTATCAGCCTTCCACGAAAGGCAGCGCCTGCGCGCATGCCCAGGCTGAACTCCACGCCCATTGGAAGTTATAGCCGCCGAGCCAGCCGGTCACATCGACCACTTCACCGATGAAATACAGCCCCGGCACCGCGCTGGCTTCCATCGTTTTGGAGGACAGCGCGCGGGTGTCAACGCCGCCGATGGTCACCTCGGCCGTGCGATAGCCTTCCGTGCCGTTTGGCTGTACGCGCCACTGTTGCAGGCTCTGTTCCATCTGCGTTTGTTGTGCGCTGTTGAGCTGCTTCAGCGTGACGTCCGGCAGTTGTCCTAACGCTTGCAGACATTCAACCAGTCGTTTAGGCAGCCACTGTGCCAGCGTGTTTTTCAGACTCTGGTTTGGGTGAGCGGTGCGCTCGTCATTAATGAGCTGGGTGAGATCGCGGTCGGGCAGCAGATTGATGGTGACGAATTCACCCGCTTGCCAGTAGCTGGAGATCTGCAAAATAGCCGGGCCAGAGAGCCCGCGGTGCGTAAACAGAATGTTTTCACGGAACGTCACGCCGTTTTCCGCGGTGACGACGGTAGGCACGGAGACGCCGGAGAGCGTTTGCAGCTGTTCGAGCAGCGGTTTGTGCAGCGTGAAGGGCACCAGCGCGGCGCGAGTGGGGAGCACGTTGAGGCCGAACTGTGCGGCGAGCTGGTAACCGAGCGGTGTCGCGCCCAGGCCTGGCATCGACAGGCCGCCGCTGGCAACGACCAGCGATGCGCTCTGGAATGATGTGCCGTTGTTTAGCTGGATGGTGAACAGATCGTCTGATTTCTCTACCGAGGTGACTTCACTGCGCAGACGGAGAGTGACGTTAGCCCGTTCACACTCTGTTACCAGCATGTCCACGATTTGCTGTGCGGAATCATCGCAGAATAGCTGACCGAGCGTTTTCTCGTGGTAAGCGATGCGGTGGCTGTTGACCAGGCTGATGAAATCCCATTGGGTATAACGCGCCAGTGCCGATTTGCAAAAGTGAGGATTGTGAGACAGATACGCCGCGGGTTCTGCATACATATTGGTAAAGTTGCAGCGACCGCCGCCGGACATCAATATTTTCCGGCCAGCCTTCTTGCCGTTATCGAGCAATAGCACACGCAGTCCGCGTTGTCCCGCCTGTGCTGCACAAAACATGCCTGCTGCACCGGCACCGATGATGACAGCGTCAAACTGTTCCACAATGCATTTCTCCGATGAGTGAGTGGATCTTCTTGGATGGCCGCGGGCATAAGCCGCGGGGCGGCAAATTGTAGTGTCGGTTTTTGTTCGATACCAGCGTAACAATTTGCATATTTTAGTAAAAATATATAATTATTTGATTTTTATTGATTAAGTGATTTTCCCATCGATCCCCATCACATATTAAGTCAAAAAAATGTCATATTTTGCTTTTCCCGACCCCTGCTTGTCGCCGATAATGCGCCGCGTTCATGACCACTAAATGGCCTAACGTTTATGCTACATTTATTTGCCGGACTGGATTACTACACCGGCCTGATGTTGATATTGGCTTTGTTGTTTGTATTAATGTATGAAGCCATTAACGGTTTTCACGATACTGCGAATGCCGTTGCCACTGTTATTTATACCCGAGCCATGCGCGCAGAGTTTGCCGTTGTTATGGCGGGTGTCTTTAATTTCTTCGGTGTACTGCTGGGCGGCCTGAGCGTAGCCTACGCGATTGTTCACCTTCTCCCCACGGATTTACTGCTGAACGTGAGTTCGGCGCACGGCTTGGCAATGGTGTTTTCCATGCTGCTGGCCGCCATTATCTGGAACCTGGGTACCTGGTATTTCGGTATTCCTGCCTCCAGTTCTCACACGCTGATCGGCTCCATTATTGGTATTGGTTTGACTAACGCGCTGCTGACGAATACCTCCGTCGTGGATGCGTTGAACGTGCCAAAAATGATCAGCATTTTCCTGTCGCTGTTGCTATCGCCGATTGTGGGGATGGTGGTTGCGGGCCTGATGCTGCTGGTGCTGCGTCGGTTCTGGAACAACAGTAAAAAGCGTAAACGTGTGCACCTGACGCCTGTCGATCGCGAGAAACAGGATGGCAAACGTAAGCCGCCATTCTGGACGCGTACCGCGCTGATTCTATCGGCGATTGGGGTGAGCTTCTCTCACGGGGCAAACGACGGTCAGAAAGGTATCGGCTTGATTATGCTGGTGCTGATTGGCGTCGCGCCAGCCGGGTTCATTGTTAACATGAACGCCTCTGGCTATGACATCAGTCGTACCCGCGATGCCGTTGTCAATTTGCAGGAATATTACAAGCAGCACGGCGACGCGTTGACGCACGTTATCGATCTGTCTCCGCCTGTGATTCCTGCGCCGGAAAACACGATTCCCGGCAACGGCCAGAAAGAGTTCCACTGTGACAGTTCACGCGTGATGATTGCGATTGAGCGCACACAGGGCCTGCTGAATAACCTGAAAAGTTACGACCAGTTGAACCCTGACGATCGTAGCAGAGTGCGTCGTTTGCTGATGTGTATCTCGGACACGATGGATCGGGTAATCAAGCTGCCAGAAACGTCGGGCGAAGATAAACGCTACCTGAGCAACCTGCGTAAAGACATGCTGCAGACGGTTGAGTATGCGCCGCTCTGGATTATCGTCGCTGTCGCATTGGCGCTGTCTCTGGGCACGATGGTGGGCTGGAAACGCGTGGCTGTGACCATCGGTGAGAAGATTGGTAAGAAAGGCATGACCTACGCACAGGGCGTTTCGGCGCAGGTGACGGCGGCTCTGTCGATTGGCGTTGCCAGCTACACCGGTATGCCGGTTTCCACTACGCACGTATTGTCCTCGGCGGTTGCCGGGACGATGATTGCTGACGGTGGTGGCGTACAGGGCAAAACGATAAGAAGCATTCTGCTGGCCTGGGTGTTGACGCTGCCAATCTCAATGCTGATGTCCGGTACGCTGTACTGGCTGGCGTTGAAGCTGATCTAACCGCGGTCATTCATCACGCATAAAAAACGTAGGGAACGTTTTTCAACGTTGCTTGCGTCATAAAAAAGGCGATTCTGTGGGGAATCGCCTTTTTACTTTTTATCAACGTTCATGGCGTTAATACCGATGATAGTGTTAATACCGATGATTAGGGTAATACCCGTGATGGTGTCAGTCCCAACGTTTAATACCAGATCGTCATAGCAACCAGACTGATGACGATAAGGCCGCACAGGGCGGTCGTGAGCAGGAACTGTCCCCGCACCCGCTCGCAGCGGCGAATAAATTCAGGGTCGTGATGATCAAGATAGCGTTGTGCGTAGATATAGCCTACCAGCCTGATTTGCTTGCTTGGCTGGCCGTGCGAGGTAAAGAATCCCCCTCCGTCAACGTATTGGTAAAGCAGCGGGTCACAGTCACGCAAAACCAGCAGTAACACGCGCAATGAAGAGTAGTACCTCGCCATATTAATGATGCAGACGATACATAAAGCCCAGAAAAGCGCAAATGTACTAATCATGCTTCCCTCCCGGTCGTTCTATTCGTCAGATACGATGGCCACACATTCCCGTTGTCCATCTGTGGCAGATGACAAGCGTTACGATTATCCGCGACGCCGCTCTACGACATTTGTTTGCGATGTTTTTCTACGAACGAATGTTTTTCTATGAACGAATAGTTATGCCACGCGCTTGCGCACGATTTTATTGTCATTGTGGATAGCCAACAGCATCACGGCTAGCCCCGTTCTCGTGTTTCATCCCAGAGGGCGGCGGACAGGCGCACCGCCCCCTACTTGTAGTGTAGAAGAAGAATGTTCTTTTGTGCCAGAGGGGCAGGCGCAATCGGCATGAAGGACGATTTTCGGCGAGATAATGCCCTTTCTGAAAGGAGAAGCTGCGCGATTTAACTGTGAAAAGGAGCGGTTTCTACTACACTTATCAATAGAATTAACAGGTTTGAAAACGGGTTGTGATCAACTGAACAGTCCGATACTGCGGATGAGTGCTATCCTATAATCCGCTGTTAAGTATCAGATTGGCAGGAGAAATAGCTGCTAACCCTTAATTAGTCTTTACGGAAGGAGTCTTATTATGGCTTACAAACACATCCTTATTGCTGTTGACCTTTCTCCAGAAAGCAAAGTGTTAGTGGAAAAAGCCGTTTCAATGGCAAGACCGTACAATGCGAAAGTCTCGTTAATCCACGTCGATGTGAACTACTCCGATCTCTACACGGGGCTTATCGACGTCAATCTGGGTGACATGCAACAGCGTATCTCCGAAGAAACCCAGAATGCACTGACCGAACTGTCGCAGAATGCGGGCTACCCCATCAGTGAAACGCTGAGCGGCAGCGGCGATTTAGGACAAGTGCTGGTTGATGCGATTAAGAAATACGACGCCGATCTGGTGCTGTGCGGCCACCATCAGGACTTCTGGAGCAAATTGATGTCTTCGGCGCGCCAACTGATTAATACCGTGCATGTCGACATGCTCATCGTGCCGCTGCGTGATGATGAAGACGAATAAAAATTAGCTTTTTTTGCATTTTTTTTCAGTGACGAAAGGCACGGCTTCCAGGCTGTGCCTTTTGTTATATAACAAAAACTTATGACAAATTTCCCTTCCTAAATTGCCGAAAAACCCTTCCTATCTCATTGGATTCTAACGTTTATCTGAAAAGAAAACGCTTGCTTAAATATCCATCGCCAGTGTTATAGTCCAGAGGACACAACATCATTTTCACCGATCCCACAAGCTTCTGCGTGTCTAAAAATAAAGAAGCAGAAGGGAGCTTATTCGTTCAATCAGGAGCTGTTCATGGCACAAATCGTATCTCTGGCGAGTTTTCTTGATTCTGTTCAACAACGCGATCCGCATCAGCCTGAATTTTTACAGGCCGTTAATGAAGTGCTTTCCACTCTGTGGCCTTTTCTGGAGCAGAACCCTCACTATGCGGATTACAGCCTGCTGGAGCGATTGGTCGAGCCGGAACGTGTGATTCAGTTTCGCGTCGCGTGGACGGACGACAAAGGTCAGGTACAGGTGAACCGCGCCTGGCGTGTCCAGTTCAGCTCCGCGATCGGGCCGTACAAAGGCGGCATGCGTTTCCACCCGTCCGTTAACCTGTCGATTCTGAAATTCCTCGGGTTCGAGCAGACGTTCAAGAATGCACTGACGACGCTGCCAATGGGCGGTGGTAAAGGCGGTTCGGACTTTAACCCGAAAGGGAAAAGCCAGGGTGAAATCATGCGTTTCTGTCAGGCGCTGATGACGGAACTGTATCGTCATCTGGGCGCGGATACGGACGTTCCGGCGGGCGACATCGGCGTGGGTGGCCGCGAAGTCGGTTTCATGACCGGCATGATGAAGAAGCTGACCAACAACACCGCGTGCGTCTTCACTGGTAAAGGGCTGTCGTTCGGCGGCAGTCTGATTCGCCCTGAAGCAACGGGCTACGGCCTGATCTACTTCACGGAAGCGATGCTGAAACGCCACGGTCTGGGCTTTGAAGGCATGCGTGTTGCCGTGTCCGGTTCCGGCAATGTGGCGCAGTATGCGATTGAAAAAGCGATGGAATTGGGTGCGCGTGTGGTCACGGCATCAGATTCTAACGGCACGGTGGTGGATGAGAACGGGTTTACCCCAGAGAAACTGGCGCTGCTGGAAGAGATCAAAAATAAACGCTATGGCCGTGTGGAAGATTATGCGCGTGAAGCGAAACTGACTTACCTCGCAGGCAAAACGCCGTGGGAAGTGCCGGTAGATATCGCGCTGCCGTGTGCTACGCAGAATGAGCTGGATCTGCCAGCGGCGCAGACGCTGATTGCTAACGGAGTGAAAGCCGTGGCAGAAGGTGCCAACATGCCAACCACGATCCCTGCGACCGATGCGTTCCTGGATGCAGGCGTGCTGTTTGCGCCGGGCAAAGCGGCTAACGCCGGCGGCGTGGCGACCTCCGGGCTGGAAATGGCGCAGAACGCGGCACGTTTGGGCTGGAAAGCAGAGAAGGTGGATGCGCGTCTGCACCACATCATGCTGGATATTCACAATGCGTGTGTGCAGTACGGCGGTGAAAACAGCCAGACTAACTACGTGCGCGGTGCCAACGTAGCGGGCTTTGTAAAAGTGGCCGACGCGATGCTGGCGCAGGGCGTCGTATAACGTCTTAGTCCTTCTGAGCGCCTGCATTTGCAGGCGTTTTTCCTTCTCACTTATTTATTTATACCCTAAATAATTCGAGTTTCAGGACAAAACGTTAACGTTTTGAACAACGCGAAGCGTTAGCCCTTCAGGGCGATGCTCAGCGATGAGCATCGTAACGCGGCAAGGGAAGGAATCCCGATGAGCTTACTCAGGTAAGTGATTCGGGTGAGTGACAAACCTGCCATAGGCATGTTTGAACGCTGCTTGCAGCGGCCCCAACGGGGCGAGGCACACGCCAGTGTGCTGAGTAGCGCAGCCAACGCACATGAAACTTGAAGTATGACGGGGATAAGTTTTAGCGACATTTCTTGCTGGACACCGCTTCCCGCCTTTCTTTATCTTAATCAGCATTGCGTATCGTCGGGTTTCTGTTCCTGCCTTCCGGTACAACCCGTTCTCTTCAAGGCTTAGACCATTGTGAAAATCAAACATCTTCCTTTCGATCAGAATCGTAATGGCTGGTCGGCAGATCTTATCGATAAACCGAATTACCCGCAGCAGCGCGGAAAAACAACGGCGGACTGGCTGGTGATCGGCGCAGGCTATGCGGGGATTGCCTTTGCGCAGCGTCTGGCTGAACAGCGCCCGGATAAACACATTATCCTGCTGGATGCGGGCGAGATTGGCGACAATGCCTCCGGGCGTAACTCCGGTTTCGTCATCGATTTGCCGCACAACATCGGTAGCTCGACGGCCGAGCTGGAAAAAGCGGCGGCTTATCGCCGCCTGTTGCAGTCTGGCGTGGCGCATCTGAAAGAGAAGGTGGATCGCCATGCTATCGCGTGCGACTGGAGCGTGGCGGGGAAATATCACTGTGCGGTCAGTTCAACGTTTAACGGCCTGATCGATACCTATGTCCGTGAATTGGACGATCTGGGTGAATCCTATCAGGTGGTGGAAAAAGATGAACTGGCTCGTCGCCTCGGCACGTCTTTCTATCATCGCGCCGTGTATACCCCCAATTGCATTCTGCTAAACCCGGCGGCGCTGGTGGTCGGGCTGGTGGCGAACCTGCCGAAGAACGTGACGGTTTACGCTCATTCACCTGCGTTGAATATCGAGACCGGATCGCGCATTCGCGTGGAAACACCGTATGGCGAAATTCAGGCAGATAAGCTGATGATGGCGATTAACGGCGCGGCGCGCGGCCTGCCGCTGTTCAATGGCCGGGTGTTTGCCGTGGCGACATTCGCGACGCTGACGGAACCGCTGAATGCGGAACAGATAGCACGTATGGGCGACATGCCGGACTGGGGGCTGACGCCGGTCAATGCGCTCGCCAGCGCGACGCTACGCTATACGCGTGACCACCGTTTCCTGATTCGGGAGCATGTGAAATTTGCCCCAGAGTTGGTCAATAGCGCGGTAGAAACCGGACGCCACGCGCGTCGTCACGCGGCTATTTTTGCCCGGATGTTCCCGCAGTTGAGCGATGTGAAGATGGCGCATACCTGGTCAGGTTTGATTAGCGTCACGCGCAACGGGGCGCCAATTTGGGGACAGCTAAGCGACAATGTGTATGCGTCCGCAGGCTGTAACGGGGCAGGTCTGTCGAAGCAAACTGCTGCCGGGCATATTCTGGCGGATTTGGCACTGGGTGAAGACAACCCGCTGATTGGCGATATGCAATCGCTCGGGCAGGCGAACTACCTGCCGCCACGCCCTTTCCTGGATGTGGGGGTGAACGGTTACCTGACGAGCGAACGTTGGAAAGCCCGCAGCGAGAGATAATACTGCCAGCCAACGGCAGGCAGTATCTCTACGATCTCTCCATTATCACCGCTCGACACACGCGGTCAGCCATTCCGGCTTCCCGCGAAGCGTCGGTTAGTTAATGGCCGCGATAATCGTCAACCGATCGTTCAGCCGTTGTTTGGTCAACGCATCGGTGGCGCTGTCGCGCTGTTGCGTCAATTCCGCTACGCGTTTCTCTCTCTGCGCGGCATCCGGCAGCAGCAGCGTTTTCACGTTGATGGATTGCACGTTGCTGTAGCGACCGTCGTCTGAGGTCGGTACGCTGATTTTTCCGCTGTTGAGCAGCGATTCGACGATGTGGCGTTCGCGTTCATAGCCCTGCAATCCAGCCAGCTTCCAGCGCTGCGGCACAGTGCCTTCGTATTGGCCTTTTTTCACCTCGGTCAGATAGCGGATGGTCAGGTTACGAATTGTGCCCGCTTCTTCGCCATATTCCACTTTGGTGTCTGACAGTACCGGGAATTGCCTACCTTCCAGCACGCCGCCTTTCTGCGTCAGGTGGCCCATACGGTAGCTGTTCATGCCCAGACGAATCGGCATGTCGTCGGTAACTGGCGTGCCGTTATTCATTTTCAGGTCGGTAATGCGCTGCCCGGCGGGTTTAGTCAGGTCGATGGTGTACGTCACGCCGTCGAAGAAATCGTTGGTGGAATACTTGGACGCGCGGCGCTGCGGATTAAAGCTGTAAGTCACATCGCCGTCCTGTAGCTGATTGAAGTAACCCGCTGACCATTCCATGTATTTCTTCAGTTCTTTTCCGGTGAGCTGGTAAACCGTGATCTCACCGCCAGCGTATTGATAGTTAAAGGCAATATCCTTGGCGGAGATGGTGCCGACGTTCAGCTTGGGCCGATCGTTATCAATTTGCAGCGCGATCACCTGCGCTTTGGGGGCGTAATGGCGGCTGGCCTCCTGGAACAGGGCGCTGATACCCGTGTCCTGTACGTGTACCCGAGGAATGCCTTTCACGGCATCTTGCGGCACCAGATCGTGCCCGAGGAGCTGAGCAATCGGACGGTTGGCGTTGGCGCGCAGGGTATTGTGATAAGGCTCGTAGATATCTTCCATCTTGCGGTCAGAATCCACGTCCTTAATCGAATAGGTATAGCTGTCCTTATTGATCAGCACGTATTTGCCGTTCTGTTGTTCAAACTGCAAATCGATGCGCGATAGTGCGCGGCCGTATTTGTCTGGTTCGGTGACGATCACGCCATTTATCACCTCTTTATCCACTTTTACGTGCATATGGCCCGCAACGATAGCCGCTAACTCCGGGTTTGCGCGAGCAATGTCGCCCACGCCAGTGCCCGGTCGCTGGTTCTCGTTATCGATGCCCATATGGGCGACCAGCACGATGGCGTCGACCTTATCGTGAATTTGCTGGATAACGGTTTTTACCGCCCCGACGGGATCGGTGAAGTTCAGCCCTTTCACGCGGTCAGTGCCTTTGGCGAATTCCGCGGTCATCGGCGTATCCATACCGATGATGCCAATCTTCACGCCCTGTCGTTCGACAATTTTATAGGAGGGTAAGTAAGGTTTACCGCTCTCCCAAAAAATGTTGCCCGCCAGCGCGGTGCCTTTGAACTGGTCAAGCGAGGTGGAAAGCACGTTCAGGCCGAAATCGAACTCGTGGTTGCCCAGCACCCAAACGTCATAATTCAGGGCGTTAAAGCCGAGGATCATCGGGCTGGTTTTATCATTTTTGAAGGTTTCGACAAAGTTGCCCTGAATCGTATCGCCCGCATCAACCAGAATCACGTTAGGCTGCTGTGCGCGAACCTTATGCACCTGCGTTGCGATCTGGCTCAGGCTGCCTGCCATGTTGGCGGTGTCGGTGGCGTAATCCCAGGGAACAAAAGTACCGTGCAGGTCGGATGTCCCCAGAATCGTAATATTGACGGGTTCTTGAACGGCCATAGCAGAAGTACTCAAACAAAGCAGAAGTGACAGAAGTGTTTTTTTCATTATGTCATCTTAGTGTCATAAAAGGAGATAGCGCGGAATTATGCGATTTGCTTCTCATTTGTGCTACAGACTTTGCAAATACAGCATAGGAAATGCGAAGCAGGCTAAGTTTTTAGCCGCTGACGCGTGTAGCGGCACAGCGGCGAGGGATTAAGCGGGGAGATAGAAATCGAAGCGGTGGCTTTTGGTTTCCAGCATGGATTGTGCCGGTACGCCCGCCAGCGGCGGCGCATAGTCTGGTCGTTTTACCACGACGCGTTTTTTTGCCAGCGCGCGTGCGGGCTCCAGCAGCGCGTCGGCGTCGTCATCTGCGCCAACCAGCGACTGAAACACGCGCATCTCTTTCTTCACCAGCGCGCTCTTTTGTTTATGCGGGAACATCGGATCGAGATAAACCACATCCGGCGGCGGCGTGATATCGCGTAGTGCGGTCATGCTCGACGCGTGCAGCAGCGTCAGCCGCTCTTGTAGCCACGGGCCAATTTCTGCGTCCCGATAGCCACGCTGCAACCCGTCGTCCAGCAGTGCCGCAACCACCGGATTGCGCTCCACCATGCGTACCCGACAGCCTAATGCCGCCAGCACAAAGGCGTCGCGCCCCAGCCCAGCTGTCGCATCCACGACATCCGGCAGGTAATCTTTTTTGATCCCCACGGCTTTAGCGACAGCCTCGCCGCGTCCGCCGCCAAAGCGACGACGATGCGCCATGGTTCCGGCGACGAAATCGACGAAGATAGCGCCGAGCTTCGGCTCATCCTGCTTGCGCAATTCCAGACGCTCCGCAGTCAGCACCAGCGCCATCACCGCATCGGGATCGGAAACCAGCCCCCAGCGTGCGGCCAGAGAAGATAAGGCGCCACTGTCGGCGCCTTCTTCTGCGATTAAGCAGATGCTCATCCTTTGATGCCGTAATGCGCGAGCATGGCATCCAACTGCGGTTCGCGGCCACGGAAACGTTTGAACAGCTCCATTGGCTCTTCGGAACCGCCGCGCGTCAGGATGTTATCCAGGAATGACTGGCCGGTTTCGCGGTTGAAGATGCCTTCTTCCTCGAAGCGAGAGTAAGCATCCGCCGCCAGCACGTCGGCCCACAGATAGCTGTAGTAGCCTGCGGCATAGCCACCCGCAAAGATGTGGCTGAACGCATGCGGGAAGCGGCCCCAGCTTGGGCTTGGCACCACGGCCACCTGCGCTTTGATTTCGGCCAGCGTCGGCAGAATCTGTGCGCCTTTCGCGGGGTCAAACTCGGCGTGCAGACGGAAATCGAACAGGCCGAATTCCAGCTGACGCAGAATGAACAGCGCGGCCTGATAGTTCTTCGCTTCCAGCATTTTATCCAGCAACTCCTGCGGCAGCGGTTCACCGGTTTCGTGGTGGCCGGAGATAAAGGCCAGTGCTTCAGGTTCCCAGCACCAGTTTTCCATGAACTGACTCGGCAGTTCGACCGCATCCCACGGTACGCCGTTGATACCCGCGACACCGGCGGTATCGATCTGGGTCAGCATGTGGTGCAGGCCGTGACCGAATTCGTGGAACAACGTAGTGACTTCGTCGTGCGTGAACAGGGCTGGTTTACCGTTGACTGGGCGGTTGAAGTTGCAGACCAGATAGGCGACCGGTTTTTGCAGTTCGCCGTTGCCCTTACGCAGTTTACCCGCGCAGTCGTCCATCCAGGCACCGCCGCGTTTGTGTTCGCGGGCGTACAGATCGAGGTAGAAACTGCCGCGCAGTTCACCGCTTTCATCGAACAGGTCGAAGAAACGGACATCCGGATGCCAGACATCCACGTCTTTACGCTCTTTGGCCGTGATGCCATAGATGCGCTTAACGACTTCGAACAGGCCGTTCACCGCGCGGTTTTCCGGGAAGTACGGACGAAGCTGTTCATCGCTGATGGAATACAGGTGCTGCTTTTGCTGCTCGCTGTAGTAGGTGATATCCCAGGCCTGTAATTCATCCACACCGTAGTGTTCTTTGGCGAAGGCGCGCAGCTGCGCGAGTTCTTCTTCAGCCTGTGGACGGGCGCGTTTCGCCAGATCGGTCAGGAAATCGAGCACCTGCTGCGGGTTTTCCGCCATTTTGGTCGCCAGCGACTTGTGCGCATAGCTATCGAAGCCCAGCAGCTGTGCCAGCTCGTGACGCAGCGCCAGCTCTTCCGCCATCACCTCGCTGTTGTCCCATTTACCTGCGTTCGGCCCCTGATCGGACGCGCGGGTGCCGTAGGCGCGGTACATCTCTTCACGCAGCGCCTGATTGGTACAGTAGGTCATCACCGGCAGGTAGCTCGGGATATCCAGCGTCAGCAGCCAGCCATCCTGCTCTTTGGCTTCAGCCTGCGCTTTGGCTGCCGCTAGGGCGCTTTCCGGCATGCCATCCAGTTCAGCGACGTCGGTAATCAGCTTGCTCCAGCCCATTGTGGCATCCAGCACGTTGTTGCTGTACTGCGAGCCAAGTTCGGACAGGCGGGCGGAAATTTCGCCGTAGCGTTTCTGTTTTTCCGGCGACAGGCCGATACCGGACAGTTCAAAATCGCGTAGCGCGTTATCCACGGATTTCTTCTGCGCTACGCTCAGCGCAGCGTAATGTTCGCCGTCGCGCAGGCTGCGGTAAGCCTGATACAGACCGGCATGTTGGCCGACCCAGGTGCTGTGCTCGGACAGCAGCGGTAAGCACTGTTCGTAAGCGCCACGCAGCTCCGGGCTGTTCTTCACGGCGTTCAGGTGGCTGACAGGGGAGAAGATGCGGCCAAGGCGATCGTCGCTGTCTGCCAGCGGTTGGCACAGATTATCCCATGTAAACGGCCCCGCTTGCGCCACCACGCGTTCTACCGTCTCGCGGCATTCATCCAGTGCGGATTGCACCGCAGGGACAATATCTTCCGTTTTGATGCTGGAGAACGGGGGCAGGGTAAATGAGGTCAGTAATGGATTCGTCATGGTGCCGTCCTGATAATTGTGGGTGATCTCGTTGCCGATCGATTCTTCGTTTTGCCGTTCCAGACTGGCTGCTGCGGGCAATCCGTTGAAGAGAAAAATACGGCAAGGCGGATATCTACTGCGGATTACTGACTAAGATGGGGTCAAGCGCCGTGAAAATCAATGGTGGAGGGGTTGCCGTTCGTGGCCGAAGGTGCGTTTTGCGGTCGTGGAGGAGCTCCATTGAGTGCCTGAACACGGCTGCTCACGTCGCGTTGAAGAGGTTTTCCTGAAAATTTTTGTACTTTTCCTGCCCGATTTTGTTTTTCGCGTGACCTACCTGATGTGTCTTTTTTTTCAATATTTCAGGGGAATGACAATGGCGATAAACAATCATAAGGGTGGGTGCATCGCGCATAAACCTACCTTGGCGGTAACGCGGGCGGTGCAGTTAGCACTGTCTGGCGTATTGATCTTGAGTGCCGGAACGGTCAGCTCGGCGCTGGCGGCGGAAACGACGACAGCTGTCGCGGCGCCGACAGTGACGTTTTCTATCCCCGCTGGGCCGCTAGGAACCACGTTGCAGGCCGTTGCCAGCCGCGCCAATGTCATTCTCACGTTTTCTCCCGATCAAACACAGAATAAAACCAGCGGGAGTGTGCAGGGAACCTACACCGTTCAGGAAGCCTTTGCCGCCGCACTGGCGGGAACAGGACTGAGTGCGGTACAGACGGCTACGGGCTATCGGCTGGAATCCGCGCTTGCCGCCGAGGGGAGCGATGGTAGCCTGATGATCCCGACGCTTTCGGTCGTTGGCGGCACCTCGGACAGCGCCGCCGCCGGACGCTCCGTGTTGCGTCAGGCCGATGTTGATCGCGTGCAGGCCGATAATATTGCCAGCCTGCTCGATAAACTCCCCGGCGTGTCGATGGCGGGATCTCCCCGTCCAGGGGGCCAAAGCCTGAACATCTGGGGCATGGGCGACATGGAAGACGTCAAAGTCGTGTTGGACGGCGCGCCGAAAGGCTTTGAGAAATACCGTCAGGGTTCGGTATTTATTGAACCTGAGCTGATTAAGCGTATCGACGTCGATAAAGGGCCGCATGATATTCGTAGCGGCAACGGTGGCTTCGGCGGCACCATTCATGTTGATACCAAAGACGCCAGCGATCTGCTGCTGCCGGGGGAAAATTTCGGCGGGATGGTCAAATACAGTTATCACACCAACGATCGGCAGAATATCTACAGCGGCGCGCTGTATGGCCGCACGGAAGAGGGAATGGCTGACGGCCTGCTCTATATGAGCAAGCGCGATGGCGACAACATCGAACGCCCTGACGGTACACGCTTTGTCTACTCGACCAGCGACATGGCGTCCTACTTACTGAAGACCAACATCTATCTGACGGACGCTCAGACGTTGACGCTCTCTGCCATGCGCTCCGAATCTGACGGCTGGCAGCCGTTTGCCGCTAAGCGTGACGACATGGCGGCGCCCACACAGGCGGAAATTACTCGTTACGGCTGGGAAGAAGCCTGGCGGCGTAAGCTGGTTTACCGCGATCAGGTGGATAAGAACTACTCGCTGAAATGGAATATTGCACCGGAGGATCAGCCGTGGCTGAACCTTACGGCGTCATTTGCCACCTCAAAAACCGAACAGCATGACCGACGCCCTGATTCAGCTTCACAGAGTAGCTATCTGGGATCGCTGGGGAACGAAAGCTGGGTGAGCTACAAGGATCAGCTTGCGGAGGTCAGTAATGAAAGTCTGTTCACTACTGGCCCGCTCGATCATAAGCTGCTGGTGGGTATGCGCTGGCATCAGCATAAGCGCGACACGCTGATCTACTATCCATCTGGTAAGAATAACGCCGAGTATAACTACGGCTATTTCCAGCCTTACTATATGCCGGCAGGGGAACAGGAAACCCGCAGCCTGTATGTACAGGATGCGGTGACGCTGGGTAGTGTGACGATCACGCCGGGCGTACGTTATGACCACGTGACGAACACGGGGAAACCTAACGCGGCACCACGTTATAACAGCAGCATTCCGGCGGCAGGGCATGACTACAGCAGCGTGACCTACACCGGCTGGTCGCCGCGCATTGGGGCGTTGTGGAAGGCGACGGACAATCTGTCGCTGTTTGCCGATGCCAGCCGTACCTGGCGCGCGCCTGTCGTCGATGAACAGTATGAAGTGCAGTCTGCCGCGTCCAGCGTGCCGGGAACCAGCCGTAATCTGCAAGTGGAAAGCATCAAAGCATTTCGTCTGGGCGCGATTCTGGACTTCAACAACCTGATGCTGGAAGAAGACAGTCTGCAAATCCGCACCACGCTGTTCCGTAACCGCGGGAAAAACGAAATTTTCTACCGTCGCGGTATCTTGTGTGAAGCGCAGACGCAGAGCGGTACGTCATCATCTTGTGGGCAGCCGCTCTCTAACTACCGTAATCTGCCGGGCTATACGATTGAAGGGGTAGAGATTGAATCCTTCTACGACAGCCGCTGGCTGTTTGGCAGCCTGTCCTTCTCCTCAATTCGCGGCGAGCGCGATGCGTCACCGCGTAATCCGTGGGGCAATAAAACCTGGATCGCCGAGATTCCACCGACGACAGCACACGCCACGCTGGGCACCAAAATCCCAAGTCTGGATATGGCCGTAGGCTGGACGGGCGATTTTGTGCGTAAGCAGGATCGTTCACCTGCCGATGGCGATCCACAGGCCGATATTTGGGCGTTGCCGAAGAGCAAGGGATACGTGCTGCATGGCCTGTTCGCCAGCTGGCAGCCGCAGGCGATAAAAGGATTTGAAGCACGTGTGACGGTCGATAACCTGCTGAATACCGATTACTACCCGTACCTGGGCGAATCTGTGTCCGGTGTGGGACGTAACGTAAAAATCAGCGTGTTACAGCGCTTCTAATCATGTCGCGTGGGGCGGAGAGGATTCCGCCCCGTTAGCGAATGATGTTGCATGGGCGTAATGCAAATTCAGCAAATTTGAATAATTTTCGTTTCGGAACTTGACAGTCAGAAGGAAAAAACATAAATAAGAACGATTATCATTCTTATGTTTAAATAGCGCTCTGGGGTAAAGTTCGATGGTGAGGAAAGCGACGGCCAGCGTTAATGACTTTGCCCAGCAGCTCTATTTCGATCACCACCGCTGGTTGTATAACTGGCTGCGTCATAAATTGGACTGTGCCCAGCACGCGGAAGATCTGGCACAGGACACGTTCCTTAGCGTGCTGATGAACCCGGAGCTGCTCACGATTCGCCAGCCGCGCCCGTTTCTGGTCACTGTGGCCCGCCGTCTGGTCGCCAATCATTACCGCCGTAAAAAGATTGAAGATGCCTATCTGGATGTGTTGAGCACGCAGCCGGATGCCTGTATGCCATCCCCGGAAACGCGTCTTCTTACCCTCGAAATTCTTGAACAGCTTGATGCCGCGTTGGACGGCCTGCCAGCGCCAGTCAGGGAAGCATTTCTGCTGGCGCACCTCCACGGCATGCGCTACAGCGAGATCGCCGAACGTTTACGGGTTTCCAGCAGTTCGGTGAAACAGTATCTGCAACGCGCCAACCTCCAGTGTTTCTTTGCGTTGCCGCTATGAACGATCGCACTTTTTATCGTGACAGACAGGGTCAGCCGATTCAGCCAGACAGCGCGCGTGAAGCGGTCGTGTGGCTGACACAGCTGATGTCCGACAGCGTTACGGAACAGGATCGTCGCGAGTGGCAGCGTTGGCGGGAAGCCTCGCCGGATAACGAACAGGCGTGGCAGCATATTGAATCCGTGTGTGCCAATCTGGGTCAGCTTAACGCGCGGGCGGCGCATCAGAGCCTGTCGACGCTTAATGGTATGCAGCGCCGCAGCGTACTCAAAGCGCTGGCGATCCTCTGTCTGACCGGAGGCGCTGGCGTCGCCGGATCGCGCACCGACCTCTGGCAGTCGCTGACGGCGGATTACCAGACGCAGGTCGGTGAACAGCGCCATGCGGTATTGGACGATGGCACGACGCTGCTGCTGAATACGCAGACGGCGCTGAATGTGGCCTATGGCGACGATCTACGCCAGCTCACGCTGATTCGCGGTGAAGTCATGATCGAAACCGGTCAGGCAGAGAAGGCCGCGTTGTATCCACGTCCTTTCATTGTGACGACGGCACAGGGAAAAGTGCAGGCGCTGGGTACGCGCTTCAGTCTGCGAGTGCAGGATGAACATACTCAGGTGGCGGTGTATGACGGCGCGGTGAGACTTCATCCGCAGCAGAACGGTCAGGATGTACAAGTGGTGAAAAGCGGGCAGACCGCGACGTTCACTACGCAACGCTGCGGCCAGATAGAGGCGGCGAAGGCTGAGCCCGCGTGGGTGAAAGGACAGCTGTTGGCGGATAATCAGCGTCTGGTGGATTTTGTTGATGAACTGAGCCGCTATCGCAGCGGCGTGATTCGTTGCCAGCCAGAGGTTGAGAGCCTGCGGCTTTCCGGCGTCTTCCCGCTGTCGGATACCGATAATATTTTAGCGGCGCTGGTGGAGGCGCTCCCTGTACAGGTGCGTTATTTCTCTCGCTACTGGGTTCAGATTGCTGCGCGATAAAATATCCTGTCAAAATCTAATAACATTACTATTTATGCTGTTTTCACTTTTTTTCTGCCCGATCCTCATGACTAAGCGACCTACCATTATCAGTTGCTTTTTTATGCCTAACGATGTGATGAAGAACGCATGATGATCTTCCCGGAACCCCATTCATTGAGCCTGTTTCCCCTGTCTCCACGGCGCGGGGCGGTAGGCTAATGGCTGCACAGACGCTGAAATACAATACGATTCGGCCCGCCACGACGGTTCGTTGGGGGAGCGGTTCGCTGCTGGCGTTGGCGCTACATGCGGGGCTGATTGTCTGGATTAGCTACCATGCGCTTGATTCCTCCATCGAAGCGCCGCCGCCCGCCATGATGTTAATGGTGGCGGATAGCGTGCAATCGACTCCCAGCCCTCAGGATGCGCCTGTCGGCCCGCAGCAGACGCTGTCCACGCCGCAGGAAGCAACGGCTCAACCGGAAAAAATGACGCAGGATGCGCCACCGCTCGCGCCTGCACCGAAGCCAGTTATTACGGCGGCGCAAAAGGAAAAGCCGCAGCCGCAGAAAAAAGTGCAGAAAAAAAGGGAAAAGCCGGTGCAGGAGACGACGCCGCAGGAAGAGGTTGCACCGTCGGAAAAACCACCCGCACCTTTGACCAGCGCACCGCTGCCGGGTAGCAGTCAGCAAGTTGCTGCGCCGTATAACAGCGATGCCGCGCAAATGCGTAAAGGCGTTGCGGACTGGAGCAGCCAGCTGCTGGCGCACCTGAGCCGCTATAAGCGTTATCCGGCGCAGGCGGTACGGCAGCGATTGCAGGGCGTTGCCCAGATTCGCGTGACGTTGGATCGGGCGGGGAAGGTGCTGGCCGTCTCGTTAGCCAGCAGCAGCGGGGTGATGCCGCTGGATAAGGAGTCTGTCGCCTTACCGCAGCGCGCCCAGCCGCTTCCGGCTCCGCCAGCAGAGGTGATTGGGGATAACGCGCAGCTCGCTATCACGATCCCCATTAGCTTTGATTTACGAGAAGTGCGCCGCTAGTCGGCATCAGTTAGCTTGCCGTGTGGGCATCATAGCCTGCATAAAAAAATCGAATCGCATAAGGGTTGCCCTGCTCAGTAAAGAATTCTGCGATTCTCTCCCGTTCCAGCCCGTAGCGGCGTGACAACAACCCTGCTTCGAAGGCGGCCTGCTGACGGTCGCCTTTGGTTTCCGCCAGATTGTGAGCATAGCCGCAGATATAGCCGCGCCGATAATCGTAGCAGTAAGGATGGATGTCGTTGGTGGATTTTGGGCTGGCGGATCTCAGCCCAGCGAGGACGCCCCGCTCAAAATGGTTTCCCATGATAATGCTCCGTGAATGACCGTTATATACTTAATGATATAACGCTTATTTATCACTCACCAGATCTGGTGAAAAATATTCCTGAATCCGTCGGGCGCGGTCTTTTCTTGAACAAGACGTATATACTGTTGCCCTGCCTCCTGAACGGGCGAGGGGTCTGCGCCTGATGGGCACTCTGGGAATACGGAATGGTTAACAAGGAATAACAGCATGATGCACCCGCAAGACGCTTCTCCGGCAATAGGTATCGATCTGGGCACGACAAACAGCCTGATTAGCGTTTGGCAAAATGGCGAGGCACGCCTGATACCGAATGCGCTAAATGACAGCTTCACTCCCTCAGCCGTCAGCATTGATGATGACGGCAGTATTCTGGTGGGCAAACCCGCGATTTCCCGTTTAACGACGCATCCGCATCTGTCGGCGTCGCTGTTTAAGCGCTATATGGGAAGCAAGAAAACCTTCAGACTCGGGGACAAAACGTTCTCTCCCGCCGAACTGTCGGCCATGGTGTTGAAATCACTCAAAGCCGATGCGGAAAGTTATCTCGGGTACCCCATCAAGGATGTGGTGATCTCCGTACCCGCTTACTTCAGCGATGAACAGCGCAAGCAGACGCGTTTTGCGGCGGAATTGGCGGATCTCAATGCCGTTCGCTTAATCAATGAACCTACCGCCGCCTCTATGGCTTATGGCTTACACACGCAGGAGCTGGGGCGTACGCTGGTTTTTGACCTGGGCGGCGGCACCTTCGACGTCAGCGTGTTGGAATATGCGTTTCCGCTGATCGAGGTACACAGCTCGGCGGGTGACAACTATCTGGGGGGAGAAGATTTCACGCAGGCGATGGTAAAAAGCTGTCTGAAAGCGTGGAAGCTTGAGGATGCGGTGATTCCAGCGACGGATCTGGCACGTCTTTACAGTCAGGCTGAAGCGCTGAAATGTCAGTCCGGCTTTCCTGCTCAATCGAATGAGCTGGTGTGGCACTGGCGCGAGGAAGACTGGCGTATTGTGTTGGATGATGAAGAAATCGAAGCGGCGTGGCTGCCGTTGATGAACCGTATCCGTGCGCCGATAGAGCAGGCGCTGCACGATGCTCGCCTGAAGCCTGAGCAGTTAGACCATGTGGTACTGGTCGGCGGGGCATCAAAGATGTCGATTATCCAGAAACTGGTGGTCAGACTGTTTGGCAAATTACCTTATCAGCATCTGGATGCCGATACCGTTGTCGCCAAAGGTGCGGCGGTACAGGCCGCTTGCCGGCTACGCGAGCAGGATATCGAAGAAGTGATCCTGACGGACGTTTGTCCGTATACCCTCGGGATTAAGACTGCCAACGATAAGCAAAATGGCCTGTTTTCCCCGATACTGGAGCGCAATACGGTGGTGCCGACCTCGCGGGTGGAGACGTTTTCCACGGGGTCTCCCGGACAGGACAACATCTGCATTGCGATCTATCAGGGAGAAAGCCCTTACGTCGATAACAACGTGTTTATCGATGAATTCACCATGCCGATAAAAGCGAAAACGTATAAGCAATCTATTGAGGTGCGTTTCAGTTATGACATCAATGGACTGCTGGAAGTGGATGTTAACCTGCCGGACAGCGGCGATAATTTCACGAAAGTGATCGATCGCAGCCCGACGGGGCTAAGTGCTGAGCAGCAGCAGAAAAGTCATCAGAAGCTGCAAGCGCTGAAAATTCACCCCAGAGATAATCTGATGAACCGCAACCTGCTGGCACGGCTGGAAAAAGCCTGGGCGCAGACGCGTCTGGAAGAGCGGCAGCAGATCGGCTTCTGGCTACGTGATTTTGAACAGGCGCTGGCGGGGCAATATGCACCGGCAATTGACGAAACGCGGCAGCGTATTGAGCAGTATCTGGATGAAGTCTCTCGTTAAATATACCCGTCATCTTTCAAGCTGCAGGTGTGTTGGCTTCACTTACTCACCCCAGTCACTTACTTGAGTAAGCTCCTGGGGATGAAATGAGAGACATCCTGTCTCTCACCGGAGGCCAGCCTTTGGCTGGTCAAATTCGTTCCCGACTAATTTGTCCTGCGTTTGCCGCCGTCCTGCAACTCGAAATCTATTGGGTATATGCATGCGTGTCATTGCTACGCCGCCTGAATTATTTTCGTCAGATAGGCGTGGTGTCGGTTCCGGTTTTCTTGCCAGCCGGTGGCGGCCCGAATTGGTTCCAGCGGTTAATACTTGGCGCCAACAGAGGGAGCAGCAGAAATATCGGGATGAGTACGCTAAAGACACTCATCACCCACGGCGTACTGGAACCGATATCGTTATAGCGTCGACGTGCAGCAATCAGCAGATTGATCACGATAAGCACCATCAGCAGCCCTTCAATATATGCCGGCGGCGACCCGATCCAGTCACTCGCGCGATAGAGAAAATAACTTCCCAACCCGCCCTGCATCAGGAAACCAAGACGGCCAATGCGAGCATTCGTGCGCCAGAACTGCCACCAGTAGCTCTTTTTAGCCTGTGATGCTTTGAACAGGCGTTCGCGCCGATCGGCGCATTGCAGCAGGATTTTTGCGACCAGCCTCAGCGTGACGTCTTCGTGTGGGTAGGACACATGCTCGGCTAAAAACCCCTGATCGCTGTTATCAAACAGGAACGAGTCATCTTTTGCACAGCTTTGAATCAGCTTGCCGATGAGGGTGACCCGCTTGTCATCGGAGAGCTGTTTTAGCTGTTTGTCCAGCTCGTCCGACCCTTCGGTAAAGGCGGTGCGGATTGCTTCTTCCTGTTCCGTTTCTATGGGGAGCGTGGCCAGCCGCTCAAGGTGTTGTTCGGCCTGCTCTTCCTCTCCCACAAGGGCATAGAACGCGTGAAAAAAGATCTGGTAAATGATGGGTGACGCTGCCAACTCCGATTGCCAGTGTTCATCGGTAAGATAAAAATGGCTCGCCGCAGACTCGCTGTAAATCTCGCCGCTGCTGAGATATTCCTCAATAGAGATAGGGAAGTTCATCCAGCAGTGATAGTGCAGCGGCTCGGTGAGATCCAACTGCTTTTTCAGCGGTGTAACCGCATCGCCATTGCGGCATTCTGCCTTGCGGAAGCGTCGAGAGAGTGAATGTGCTGGGTGGGTTAAGGCCAGTTCAGGCAGCACCGACTGGCGCGGTAAATCCAGACAGGATGTTGGATCGGTCATCATTAATGCGATCAGAATCGCCTGTCTCAGTTCCTCTCTGACGCTGAGATCCTGCGGCGTCTCTACCCCTTGCGGCGCCAGAGACGCATCGCACTTGTAGCGTGCTGACAGCTCGACCAGACAATCATTGATCGGGTCGATTTCTTCCGTATGTATGCCGCTGCTATACAGCTTATTCAACTGATTCAGCGACAGTGGACGCCATTGCCGCAGCCAGGTTTGCGCTTGCAGCCAGGCGGAGGATTTCTGGTTAGTGAACACGCTGGGCAACGCCTCTTCTGACGGCGAATACAGCCATTCCGTGAAGGTGTGGATTGCGCCGGAGGTGTCCAGCCAGGATAGGCGCTGCGACGCCTGAAACTGTAACCCCTGTAAGATCAACGCATACAGCGGTTCATCGGGCAACGGCTGCGCCAGAATATCCTGTAACAGGCGCTCATTACCCACGGTTAACATGCTGGCGTGCCAATACAGGCGATCCTGAATGGTATCCCCACTGTGCAGCAGCAGGTGTCGGTAGATATCCCGCAGCTCCTGCTTGCCGAGCTTCCAGCGGGCATAGCTTTCCGCCACAGGCGACAGCGGCAGCTTCAGCGCTTCTCCCCAGCGTATCAGCATCTGGGTGTTGTGCTGTGAAATAAAGAAACGCTGGCGCGGATCGTCCAGCGCTAACCCTGTCAGATCCGGCGCTGGCGTAGTGTTGAACGACTGAATCAGTAAAGGAAGGGCATCCGGCTGGTGCTGTTTACACCAGTCGATCAGCCAGTGTTCCGCCTGTGCATGATGAGTGTGCTGATAAAGCGTCAGCCACAGCGTGAACGCCTGTTCGTCTTCTCCGGCCAGTGAACAGAGGCTGGCGCTGAGCGCAAGCCATTCCGCATCGTTCGGTGTTGTGTCCAACTGTTGCAGACAGTAATCGCGCAGTATGGCGTTAGGAACACCGGCATGGCTGTGCCAGCGCGCCAGTTTTTGCATCAGCGCCGGGCTGTCAGGCCAATAAATCGCGGTCGGATTGCGCAGCAGCGTGCCCAGCATAAATGCCGGACGGTTCCAGTACGTTCCGTTAGCCTGCTGGAAATAGAAGATGGTTTCTAGCTGTGCGGGTAGACTCAGGTGCGACAACAGGGAAAAATCGAAGAGATCGTCGTAGTCGAGCGAGTCGAGGAAGTGACGGACATCTTCCACCCCGTCGCCAGACAGCTCACCCTGCCGCTGCTGCCAACGCAGGCGTTCGGCCAGCGTGCGGACACAGCGGATGGAGATGCAAGACTCGCTCATCAGGCGCTGGAGCAGCGGCCAGCGAATGTGATCGATCACATCGAAAGCGTGTTGGTTCAGTAGCTGAATATAATGTTCCCAATACAGCGGAACGACGCGCTCGGCCGGATTGCTTAGCAGCCGATCAAACGCGTTAACCAGCGCTTCTGCCTGGGGATCGGCATGCTCGGTTGTCGGGGACGCGTCATGCGATTCTGCGGCGGCGTGTTCTTCATCACCCGACGGCATGGGGTTTTTCGCCAGCTTGCAGGCGGTATCGTACGCATCGCGCAGCTGCTTAAAGCCCTCGGGGTCGGTTTCCGGGTGAAACTGCGGTATTTTCTGACGATAAGCCTGACGGATAACATCCAGATCCTGCGTCGGCTCAATGCCTAATCGCTCCCAGCACAGTGTGTCCATTATATTTCCGCTTCTGGTAAGGACTCGGGCTTATCCATTTCTATCGGATCAACATCCCAGTCGAGGTCATGAATCGGGCAGTCCGGGTGGGTATAGAGCGTGCCGATCTGGTCAATGTAGTCAGGAATCTGGCTACAGTTGCTGAAAACGTAGCGCTGGAATTCCGGGTCTTCCTCATCCGAGGAAAGCCAGTAGGTGCGGCCGATTAAGAACGCGGCGTAATAATTATCCCAACTGCGGTAATAGTAACGCGCCCTGTCGGCCAGCCGGGTGTGAATCCACAAGTTCTCTTTTTCGCTAATCCAGCCGTTGAGTAATCCGATGCGGCTCAGAAAACTCATGCGGCCCAAATCCCAGGCGCGGATCCCGCCTTCACCGCATAGCGCGGCCGTTTCGCTCACCAGTGTGAGTACACCCTGCGCTTCTTCAGATTGATTGGCGCAATGCTGCTGCCATTCGGATGCCGTCAGGTGGTGCCAAAGGTGATAGTAATACGCCAGACGCTCGGCATGGCCGCCGTCTGTCATATCGTTAATCATTGAGATCAGGCCTTCGCGGGACGTAATGCCCCAGCTGTTGCTCAGACTGATGGGTTCACCGGGCTCATAAAAGGTCGGCTCGCAGAAGCGGGCACCGTACTTGATATTGAGTGCGACCATCGGGGCGGAAAGCGCCATCAGCCAGCGCTGATATTCAGGTTCCATCAGAATAACGTCCAATTCCATCATGGTTAGCGTGCGATCGTACTTTATGTGCCTGAATATCGGTAGCTTTCAATCGAATGAAAAACGGCCATGTTTCACAATTTACTGATTTAATAAGATAAAAATGGCGGGTTTGCGGGGCGGTTCGCAGGGGGCTGCGTTGTTTCGGTATTGAGGGGATATTTTCCGCCGCAGACGGTTATACTGTCAGCTAATCGACGTTATTTATAAAAACTTCACCGGAAAGCAAGCATGTTAAGTTACCGCCACAGTTTCCATGCCGGCAATCACGCCGACGTGCTGAAACACACCGTTCAGAGCCTGATCATCACTGCCCTGAAAGAGAAAGAAAAACCTTTCCTGTATCTGGATACCCACGCGGGTGCCGGTCGCTATCAGCTTAGCGGCGAACACGCCGAGCGCACAGGCGAGTATCTGGATGGCATCGCGAAAATCTGGCAGCGTGACGATATTCCGGCTGAACTCGAACCTTACATGCAGGCCGTGCATACCTATAACCACAATGGCCAGTTGCGCTATTACCCCGGTTCCCCGCTGATTGCGCGCCAGCTGCTGCGCGAGCAGGACAAGCTCCATTTGACCGAGCTGCACCCCAGCGATTTCCCGCTGCTGCGCAATGAGTTTCAGAAAGATTCGCGCGCCAAAGTGCTGCGTGACGATGGCTACCAGCAATTGAAATCCCAACTGCCGCCGCTTTCCCGCCGCGGTTTCATGCTGATCGACCCGCCGTATGAGTTGAAAACGGACTATCAGGCCGTGGTGAAAGGCATTCAGGAAGGGCATAAACGTTTTGCTACCGGCGTCTTTGCGCTGTGGTATCCGGTGGTGCTGCGTCAGCACATCAAACGTATGCTGAAAGAGCTGGAAGCCACGGGTATTCGCAATATCCTGCAAATTGAGCTGGCGGTGCTGCCGGACAGCGATCGCTACGGCATGACGGCGTCGGGCATGATTGTGATTAACCCGCCGTGGAAGCTGGCAGCGCAGATGAAGAGCGTGCTGCCGTGGCTGCATAGCGTGCTGGTACCGGAAGGCACCGGACATACGCTGGTGGAGCAAATCGTACCGGAGTAATGCGCATGGCGGTGGTGGGAAACACGGTCAGTTTTTCCTATCGCAACCATAGGCATAACCTTTATGAGGCGTATGGCTCTGGCGTTACACTCTAGGCAAATTTTATTCACTTAAGCATGGATACACTGATGACCAAACACTATGACTACCTTGCTATTGGCGGCGGCAGCGGCGGTATTGCGTCTATCAACCGCGCGGCGATGTATGGAAAAAAATGTGCGTTGATCGAAGCAAAATATCTGGGCGGCACCTGCGTCAACGTCGGCTGTGTGCCGAAGAAAGTGATGTGGCATGCGGCGCAGATTGCCGAAGCGATCCATCAGTACGGGCCGGATTACGGATTCGATACTACGGTGAACCAGTTCAACTGGGGCACGTTGGTCAAGAACCGTAGCGCCTACATCGATCGTATCCACCAGTCATACGATAACGTGCTGGGCAAGAATAAGGTCGATGTTATCCACGGTTTTGCCCGCTTTGTCGATGCGCACACGGTGGAAGTGAACGGCGAAAAAATTACGGCTGACCATATCCTGATTGCGACGGGCGGTCGTCCGGTTCACCCTGCTATTCCCGGTGCGGAGTACGGTATCGATTCCGACGGTTTCTTTGAGCTGGATGCGTTGCCGAAGCGTACCGCGATTGTCGGTGCAGGCTATATCGCGGTGGAAATTGCTGGCGTGCTGAACGGGCTGGGGTCTGAAACCCACCTGTTTGTACGCAAACACGCGCCGCTGCGCAGCTTTGATCCGCTGATTGTCGATACGCTGGTGGAAGTGATGAACACCGAAGGGCCGACGCTGCATACCGAATCAATCCCGAAAGCGATTGTGAAGAATGCCGATGGCAGCCTGACGCTGGAGTTGGAAAACGGTCAGTCACAAACCGTCGACTGCCTGATTTGGGCGATCGGTCGCGAACCGGCGACGGATAACCTGAACCTGAGCGTCACGGGTGTAGAGCTGAACGACAAAGGCTACATCAACGTCGATAAATTCCAGAACACCAACGTCCCCGGTATTTACGCTGTTGGCGATAACACCGGTGCCGTTGAGCTTACGCCGGTTGCCGTCGCGGCGGGGCGTCGTTTGTCCGAACGTCTGTTTAACAACAAGCCGGACGAGCATCTGGACTACAGCAATATTCCAACCGTCGTCTTCAGCCACCCGCCGATTGGTACTGTCGGGCTGACCGAACCGCAGGCGCGTGAGCAGTACGGTGACGATCAGGTAAAAGTGTATAAATCTGCTTTCACCGCGATGTACACCGCTGTCACGCAGCACCGCCAGCCGTGCCGTATGAAGCTGGTCTGCGTAGGTAAAGAGGAAAAAATCGTCGGCATCCACGGCATCGGTTTTGGTATGGATGAGATGCTGCAAGGCTTCGCGGTTGCCGTCAAAATGGGCGCGACCAAGAAAGACTTCGACAACACTGTCGCTATCCACCCGACCGCGTCGGAAGAGTTTGTGACGATGCGATGATTAAATCACTCTCGCAGTGAAAAGCCTGTATGGGGCCAGAGATGACGCTGGCCTCATAGGGAAAAAATCTATCTGAGCCACTCTCTTCTTATTTTGATGTCCCAGAGCAAACCCATTGTTCTCATCCGGCATTAACACACCGACTCATGTTGTTCTGTATCAGATTCTGGTATGAAAGTGATAATCTCTTCTAGTGCTTTGCGAATTTTTTTCTCTTCCTCGCTTCCTGTTGTTGGAAAACGCAATAATGGGATTCCTAACTTAAATAGAATACTGTTTTTCTTCGCGTCCCGCGCTAATTGTTTAGGATCGAGGGCGTGGGTTCGGTGGCCATCGACTTCTATTGCAAGTACAGGGAGTTTATCCAGCTTGTTGCAGATCAGAAAATCTATATGGCTATTCGGATTCTGGGAAAATTGCTGCTCAGCCTCAGTGAGTATGCTGAAATCCTTTATCAGCAATCCTAACGTATAATTATGTTTGTACATGAATGAAGTAAACATCTTATCAGCAAGGATTTTTTCCAAAAGCGTAGCCATTAGATTTTCAGAATCAAACTGAGATATAACTTTCATCTTGCTTTTAAGTTCTTGTAAAACAGGTGCAAACTCGCTATACAAACAGTCGAATATTGAAGCGATTTTACTTTCAAAGATATTAGGTGACATAGATTGGTATTCTATGTGCCGTATTAAATCACCAATATTCGTACCTTGCTGTTTGAATAAACTGGCTGACATTACCATAATGAATTTTTCTTTTGCTCGCGATACGGCGACATTAATTAAATTCGGACTGTCATTAAATGTATCTGCCCAGTTCGCGGTTGGGCTATATATGATGATGTCTTTTTCACGTCCTTGAAACTTGTGTGCGGTATCTATTTTTATCTTTTTTCTATCAATAAGACCGTTAGCTTTTTCAACCTGTGCGCGATAAGGCGTAACGATACCGATTTTTTCTGGACCTACATTGGCTAAATCGGCTTCAAGTACTTCTTGTTTAATTACGTCCAACTCACGAGAGTTGACTTGGCTTTTGCCGCCAGGTGCTTTGCGGGTGTGATTGCCTGGCGTTGTTTTGAAAATCTTAAATGGCTCAGTGTCTGAATGCGTCATGATGACAAGCTGGCCGTTGTAATATTTCTGATTACAGAAGTCGATGATCCGAGGGTGGCAACGATAGTGCTCTTTGAGCAGCGTGGAGGGGGCTTCCTTAGCGAACACCTTGTTTACAGACGACAAGAGGCTTTCTGTTCGATAACTATAATTGGTATGGATATCAAATTGCGTGTCAATATCAGGCTGAGCGGCGATGAGCGACTTGTTTGGAATATGGGGGATTTGCTTTAAATCACCGACGACAATCATATTTTTGGCACACGCCATAGCTAATATGCCTGTGAGCAGGTTTACCTGTGATGCCTCATCAACAATGATATAGTCAAAGAGCTCATTATCACCCTTATTGTTAATGATGGAATCGGTTGTGCTCAGGACAACAGGAAACCGCTTAACAAAGTCGGCGAAATGATTTTTATAAGATCTATAAGTGAATTCAACGCGATCCATGTGGTGATGGGTTGAGAAAATGTGGTGCCTGAATAGTGCCATCGAACAATGAGTATACTGCTTTAGCTGTTCATCGAAATTGTGTTGCCTTAATTTTTTATCTATTGTCCGTTTTTTTTCTGCAAGCTCTTGTTTTCTTCTTCGATAATACTCAGAGATGAGTCCTTTGAACAATTCACCAGAAAGGACTTTGAGATCCTTGAATTTGTAAATTCCATATTTTAATAGCCAGGTAAACTTTCGTGACCACGGCAGCGTTTCTTTTTCTGAGAAGTGCTCCACCTCAGCCATAAATCTCATCAGATTGGGTGTTGACCAACGGTTGCCAAAAGACCATTTAGATGGGTTTATTGGATCAATAGAGAAATAATTATCAAAATATTTGCTTTCGATCTCAAGCCTACTGATTAGTTCCTGAACTTTGGCTTGCTCATTTTTTAGCTCAAGTAGCTCGGAAATCAATGTGTCCGTGTTGGCAATAATCTCTCTGTTTTTTATCAGGTCATTTTCAGAAAGCGCCCAATGAGAAAGATCGGGGATATTATTTTCCTTGGCGAAAAATTCATCCTGTAATTCTTTGCTGCCAAGACTGGCTGAGATAAACGGGAAGCCTTTTTCTTCTAATTTATCATAAATATTTTTTGTTGCCTCATTGTTCCCTGAAACTACAGCAATCGTCTTATTTTGACAGACCAGATTGGCAATCATATTGAGTATAGTCTGTGTTTTTCCTGTTCCGGGTGGACCTTGAATAAGACTTATTTTTGATGTTAGCCCCTTAATAACGGCTTCACGCTGTGATGGGTTTATCCCAAAAGGGAAAAGGGGTAATGAGCAATGTTCTGTTGGTAACTGAGAGGGGCTAATATAGCGACTCAGCACGGAGTCGTCTCTTATACGGTTGAGCTTATTTTCATAATAATAGTGTGCTGATTCAGACAGCTCCGAGTCTTTTAAAAATTTGGCGATATGACGATAATAGCTGATAAGGTGTTTTGTCTCTTTCCTGTGCGCGATATTGGGTATTATTTCTACGTCATCGATGGGGAAGGCTTTGCTATATCCATTGTTGAAGAAAACGAGATACTGGTTATCAAAAGTTAATACTTCATCCCATTCTCTCATTGATTCTTTTTTGAATCTAACAATGGAACCTTCAGTGTTGATAGCGTCTGGGTTAGCAAAAAACAGGACGTTTTCTCTGTTATAGGTGAAAGGTTTTCCATTCTGAAAAGTGACGCACATTTTGTCGCCTGATAGCGTGACATCAGTGACTGCTTTTGTCGTGTTTTTGAATTCACTTTGCTTGCTTCTGGTTAGAACCAAGTACTTCCGCTCATCCATGAATCACTTATCCTTTTTCGGTCAAAAACCACTGGGAACTGCATTCTAAACGAAAAACTCTGAGGTTCTAAGCTAATGGCTGTGAATTTAGGGTGAGAAAACGGGTGGTCTAAATCAACCAAAAATGCCAATGATGTTAACGCTCAATGTAGTGTGGCTCGTTAACCTGGTTTCCTGCCACAAGATGAAGAAAATGCTGCTTTTATCACGGCATTCACTTGAATAGTGATAATGATTATCGTTAGTGTTTTGTTTATGGTAAGTTGCGGTAATGGGTTTGATCCCGCTGACTGATTTTTTCCTTACAAAACATACGGTTTTATCACTATGTCTTTAGCTACCCGTACAACGTCTTCAGCCTATCGGTTGTTCAACTTACGCTTAGAGAGTAAGACGTTACTCTCACCTTCATTAGCTCGCTGTGTGTTCACCGGCCCAGAAGTGCGCCAGATGAAACTGGACGCGCCGGATCAGCGCATCAAGCTGCTGCTCGCCAGTGAAAGCGGGGAACTGACGCCGATGGCCGTGAGCGATACCTGGTATCAGGACTATCTGGCGCTGCCGCGTGAGCGTCGCCCGATTTTGCGTACCTATACGCTGCGTTCCGTCTCACAGGAATCACAGCAGACGGCGATCGATTTTGTGCTGCACGGTGATACCGGGCCTGCCTCAAGCTGGGCGAATCACGCTAAGCCGGGCGATACGCTACAGATTGTCGCGCCCAATGCGGAAGCGGATGGCGACAGCGGCGGCTATGAGTGGGTACCGCACGATGGCGTTGAGCAGGTACTGCTGATTGCGGATGAAACGGCGCTGCCAGCGGCGATGGGGATTCTTGAACAACTGGCTACCCAGTCTTCTCCGCCGTCGGTACAGGCTTTTTTTGAAGTGCCGAAAGTAGCGGACTGCGTGACATCGGGCAACTTCCCTTTTGCACAGATTCACTGGCTGCCGCGTGAGGAAACCGGCAGCACAGTATGGGGTGAGCGCCTGCTGGCTGCGGTGCAACAGGACGTGAAGATTCCGGCCAGCGCCTGTACCAACCGAGATGAAATCGCGCAGGAGACGCCAGAAGACGAACTACTGTGGGAACGGGCAACGGCACATCGCCCGTTTTACGCGTGGGCGGCGGGAGAGTCTTCCGCCATCAAACGGCTGCGCCGCTATCTGCTCGACGAGCGGCACCTCGATAAAGAGACAATCAACTTTATGGCGTACTGGTCGCATCGCTAAGAGAAACGTCAGGAGGGAGATGCCCTCCTGTGTTTATTTCCCCATCATCTCCGCCAACTGCTGTGCATCTGGCAGCCCGACGACCTGCTGTAATTCATTCTTATCATTCAGGTAATAGATGGCAGGCGTGACGTTGGCGCCTAATTCATCCATGAGTCGCTGATTATGCTGAATGTTATTCCAGATGTCGCGTGATGAAGCCTCGGGGAACGGGGGCACCGTTTTGCCGTTCGACAGTTCATACTCATGCCAGGCTTTGGCTGGATCGCTGGCGGCAAGAATCGCCGCGGCATAACGTCCGCTTTCCGGTTTGATGACGCCGACCAGCAGCGTTTGTAACTGCACTTTTCCTGCTTTTACCCACGGCTGTGCCTGCTGCCAGAACTGTTTGCAGTACGGGCAGAACGGGTCAGCAAAGACGATGATTTTACGCGGCGCATCCTTCGAGCCTTCAGTGATAAACGGCGCCTGCTGTAGTTTCTGCCACATTTCCCGACCGGCAGGCACATACACTTCCTGCTGAATCAGCGTTTCACTCAGGTTGTTACCATGTTCGTCATACATATAGCCCGAAATGGCGTGCTTACCGTCCGGCGTTAAGTAGATGGTCACCCCTACGCCTTGATAACTACCCAGCCAGCCTTGCACGCCGCCGGGTGCAGTGAACGGCTTGATGATCGTAATGCCCTGTTTTTCGATACTCTTCACTGCATCCGGCAGGGTATCTTGCGCCAGTGACGATGTGGAAAGCGTCAATAAGGCGAATGTGAGGAAGAAGCGTTTTATCATGGTGTTACACCTGTATCGTGAATCATTGCCTGTCGGATAGGTAACCGATCTCTTGTATGGCCATGCCCTATCGTCTATTAGGTAGAGATTACTATAAGATAGCGTGTCCGCTCACTTGCATCATTCTCAATGAGGATGGTGTGTTTTGTGGTTTTCCCTGCTGGAGTAATGAATACCGTGACCCTGACCGAATCGCTGATTGCTTTTACGTTTGCGGCGACGCTGCTGACTCTGACGCCGGGTTTAGACACGGCGTTGATTTTACGCACCGCGACCGTTGAAGGCAGTAAAAAAGCCTTCCATGCCGCGTTTGGTATTCAAGTGGGCTGCCTGATTTGGGGCGCGATGGTGGCATTTGGTCTGGGAACGCTGATTGCAGCCTCGGAGTTGGCCTATAACATCCTGAAATGGTGCGGGGCGGCGTATCTCTGCTGGCTGGGTCTGCAAATGATCCTGAAACCCAGAACAGAGATGGTGATGGCGACGTCATCACAAGACGCACCGAAACATCAGAACTGGTTTCTCCGCGGCATGTTGGGCAACGTATTAAACCCGAAAGTGGGTGTGTTCTACGTTTCATTTCTGCCACAATTTATTCCTGCTGGCCATTCAGTGGTGCTGTGGACGTACCTGCTCGTGCTTATTCATGTTGTTATCGGCACGGTGTGGTCGTCTACGCTGATTGCTGCTACGCGCCCACTGTCACGCTTTCTGCGTCGCGGCCCGGTCGTGAAATGGATGGACCGAACGACAGGTGTTCTTTTTCTGGCATTCGCTGCGCGTCTGGCTTTTTCACGGCGGTAGTGTGGCCTTAGCATCGAAATTATCGATAAACGCCTCTCATACCTCAGAGCCTGCCGAACAGTAGCGCGATGAGTGTCAGAATCTCTTTGCTGAGCGGCTGCCCTTTCTCTTCGGCTAACAGATAGAGTGGGGTGGTACGCCTTTCCCCTTGCTGTAACGGCAGTATTTGTAATTCGCCCCGCGTAATGTGTTCTGCAATTCGTGCTTCCGGCAGCCAGCCGTAGCCTACCTGATGCAAAACGGCCTGTGTGGCTGCTTCAAACGTGGTGAACGTCCAGCTTTCGGCGGAGGAAGGCTGCGTATGCGGCGTCGTGCGCGTCACAATCTCTACGCAGGGGTAGCGAGACAGTGCTTCATGGCTTAACGGCGTGGGGAGTGAGAAAAGTGGATGATGGCTGTGTGCGACGGCAACAAAATCAACGTTCATCAGCCATTGCCCGGCAATGCCGTCAAGTTCACGCGAGGTGATGACATAAATATCCGCCTCGCGTGCTTTCAACTGTTCCGGCGTTTCATTACGCAGCACTTCGGTTAGGTGGATACGGGTGGCAGGATGCTGTTTTTGAAAGGCGCTGAGCAGGTGAAATAGGCGATCTTTGGGGAAGGTGCTGTCAACCACCAGGTTGATGCTGGTCTGTTCACCCATTTTCAGAGAATGGGCGCGGGCTTCCAGCGCATGAAACGAACGTATTACGGGTCGCACCTGCGCGAGCAGATTTTCACCCTCTGGAGTGAGCTCAGCTTTGCGTCCGTGGATGGTGAGTAGCGCGATGCCCAATCGCTCTTGCAGCAGAGAAAGCTGATAGCTGACCGAAGACTGGCTGCGATGAAGCGCATTTGCCGCTTGCGTATAGCCGCCCAAATCAATAACCGCCTGAAGGATTTCCCACTGTTCCAGCGTCGTCTTTGCCAGCATCTTTAATACATCCAAATATCGAATGGTTTTCCCTGAAAAATAGCGTTATTCATCGAATTAATAAAGCTCTAGAGTGAATTCACCTATTTAGGGAGAGCCATCATGCCGTCATTTAATCAACACGATCTGAGCCATTTTGTAGGTAAACACCTGGTATATACCTATGATAATGGTTGGAATTACGAGCTGTATGTCAAAAATGCCAACACGATAGACTACCGTATTCATAGCGGTATCGTGGGGAATCGTTGGGTGAAGGATCAACTGGTGTATATCGTGCAGGTTGCCCGCGAGGTGTATAAGATTTCATGGACAGAGCCAACGGGAACGGACGTCAGCCTGATTGTTAACATTGCCGATAAGCTCTTTCACGGCACGATCTTCTTCCCGCGTTGGATCATCAATAATCCAGAGAAAACGGTGTGCTTCCAGAACGAACATATTGCTGAAATGGAAGCCCATCGCGAAGCGGGCCCCGCGTACCCCACCGAAGTCATCGATGAATTCGCCACTATTACGTTTATCCGCGACTGTGGCGAGAACAACAACGAGGTCATCAACTGCCCTGCCTGCGAATTGCCTGCGGATTTCCCTGCCTGCTTGAAAAAATAAACAGCGATAGGCGACACACTACCGTGTCGCCTGACTGGTTATCGCACCAGGCTGATTAATGCTCCGGCCAGAAGGGTTCGCCTAGCGTCAGCATCAGTCGGTTGGCCCATGAGAAAAAGGCGGCGGACTGCACCACATCGACGATCTCCAGCGTGTCTAATCCCTGCTCTTGCAGTTGCTTCAGGTCGTTCGCGTTGACCTGCGCGGGCGTGGCGGAAAGGCGGGCCGAGAAATCGATAATCGCCTGCCAGCGTGGGCTTTGACCGATGCCCAAATCACCGCCGGGAACGACATCCAGCAGTCGCTGCACATCGCTGTCCTGTTTGTAGAGCTGGCTGGCTTTACGCGCGTGTACCGAGGCGCAGTAGATGCAGCCGTTGACCTTGCTAGTGACAGCGGCGATCAGTTCGCGCTCCTTGCGCGGCAGGCCGCCAGCGGTATAGAAAATCCCTTTATCCGTCAGCGTGCGCTGTTCCAGTACCGGGAGATTGCGGCCTAGCAGACGGAAATAGTCGGAATCGGTGTGCCCGAAGCGCGCCAGAATCGCCTGCTCATCCGCATTAAATTCGGCCAGCGGTTTGGGGGCGATCCACGGTTCCCAGCCCAACTCTGCCTGAGTAAACGCCTGCGGTGCAGATTTGCCACTGTGCGTCTGCGGTTGGGTATGCCATTGGCCTGCAACAGCGGCCTGTGAATGGGGCTGGCCGACGCGATGACCAGCAATCAGGCGATAGCCGCGCAGCAACCGGCTTTGAAAATTCACAAACGCGATGAGCTGCGACAGCGTCACGATATCATCTACCGACCAGCCCGCTTGCTCCAGCGTGCTGATATGGGACGCTGAGGCGTGTACGGGGGTTTTCGTCAGGCGTTCGGCATGATCCAGCGCCAGCTGTAGCGCGGGTGTCAACGCGGGTTCCGGGAAGTCCGACAGCCGCTCGGCATAAAAATGCTGCAATTGCTCATCCTGCTGCCAGCCGCTGATCTTGGTCGCGAACCAGAAGCGTAGCGATAGCGGCAGCGTCGCGTCGTCTGCAGCGTTGGCGTTAAACAGCGCCTCGTAGCTGCCCTGAGTGTGGCGTGTCGCCGCATCACGGGTTTTTCTGGCTGCCGCGAGGGCGGAGTCCGGGCTAATTTCGGCCAGCGTATCCAGGATGTCCTGAGTGTGTAACGTGTTAGCGTGCGTCATGCAATCTCCTGCCCGATCGGGCTTTTCTGTTTGACGGCGGGTCTCCAGCCCAACGCGGGAGCCACCTGAGTGGCAATCAGTTCAAGCGAGCGCAGAATTAGCGCATGCGGCGGATCGATGGAGTGCACCTGGAATGTCACATCGGTCGCACGCTCCAGCGAACTGTCTGCCCGAAGTGACGCGATGACATCCTGCGCGGTGCCGACATGGCTATCAAAGGAAGCGATCAGCGCTTCTATCGAGTCGTGAGAGATCGCACGGAACGTGCCGGAACGGGCGGCGGAACGAGTAAGCCCTTTTTCTGCCAGACTCAGTGCCAACTGGCGATCGTCAGCCACGAAAACGCTACGTGAGCTGAGGATGCGCGGTGCGACACCAGCGGGCAGCGCGGCCAAATAGGCGTCGATCATTGGGTTTTGCAGATCGGCGAGCGTGGCGTCCGGGAAATGTTCCGGGCGCGGCTGGGTACGGGAAAGCATCAGGCCATCGCCTGCTTTACCAGCACGCTCGGCACCTTCGATGGAAAACGTGGCCTGCCAGACGCGCTTATCCAAATGCGGCGCGGCAGGGTAGAGCTGATTGCCGTCTTCGCTCAAGGCTTCCCCCCGCCAGGCGGCGCGCAGTTTCTCCAGATAGCGCCCGAGGATCTGTCCGCGCTGCGCGCTGTCGTGACCAAATGCGGCGAATGATGACGGTGTACCGCCAGAACCGACGCCGACTTCCAGCCGACCGTTGCTGAGTAAATCGAGCACGGCGGTGTCTTCCGCTACGCGCAGCGGCTCTTCCATCGGCAGCGTAATCACGCCAGTGCCGAGCTGGATACGTTGGGTGCGTGCGGCGACCAGCGCCAGAAACACCAGTGGTGAAGGCAGCCCGCCTTCATCAGCGTGAAAGTGGTGCTGCGCGACCCAGGCGCTGTCGAATCCTAGCTGTTCGGCTTTGACGATTTGTTCCGTTGCCAGCCGATAGCGCTGCTGGGCGGAGGTGTCATCCAGCAGCCGCGTGAAAAATCCCAGACGTTTCGTTGTCATTCTACTGTCCTTGGTTTAGTGCCACTTTGGTTTCAGAGTGATGCGGGCGGGCAAAAGCCGGGTGTTGCTGCCCAGGGATGGCCTCGATGAGTTCACGGGTGTAGCGATGTTCGGGATGGGCGAAGATCTGCTCTACCGGGCCGGATTCAAGCTGCTTGCCGTGGTACAGCACGGAAACGGTGTCGGCGATCTGGCGCACGACCGCCAAGTCGTGCGAAATGAACAGGTATGTCAGCCCAAGTGATTCCTGTAATTCAGCCAGCAAACGTAGAATCTGCGCCTGCACGGTGACATCCAGCGCCGAGACGGCCTCGTCCAGCACCAAAACCTGCGGTTCCAGCACTAACGCCCGAGCGATAGCAACACGTTGTCGCTGGCCGCCGGACAGCTCACGCGGTTTGCGTGACAGCAGCGCAACCGGCAGGGCGACGCGCTCGAACATCTCATGAATTTTTCGCTCCCGCTGCGCGGCAGTATGGCGATTAAAATTGCGCAGCGGTTCCTCGACGATGTCGTATAACCGCTGTGAGGGATCGAGTGAACCAAAGGGATTCTGGTAGACCAGCTGAATTTTCTGCCGGAATTGCCGTAGCGCTTCGCCTTTCAGGTGAGTGATATCGGTGCCGTCGATCAGAATGCGCCCGGCGCTGGGGTGGTGAAACCCGAGCAGGCTGCGTGCCGTGGTGGTTTTACCCGAGCCAGATTCGCCGACAATGGCGTGCGTTGTGCCGCGTGCCACGCTGAAAGAGACGTCATCCACGGCCCGAAAATGTTCCCCTTTACGGCCTGACAAGGGGAAGGTCTGCACCAGATTTTCAACCGAGACAATAATGTTAGGGGCAGAGGCATTGGCGCGTTGTGGGCGCGGCGTTGGGTTAAGCGACGGCACGTTCGCCAGCAGCGTGCGGGCATAGTGGCTTGAGGGCGCGCTGAGTACCTCAAGCGTAGGCCCTTGCTCCTGAATGTAACCGTTCTGAAAGACCAGAAGCCGATCGGCACGCTCGGCCGCTACGCCCAGATCGTGGGTGACGAATAGCACCGCTGTCCCATTTTCGCGCCGTAGCTCATCAAGCAGGTCGAGAATCCGTTTCTGTACCGTGACATCCAGCGCGCTGGTGGGTTCATCGGCAATAATCAGCGCGGGCTTTAGCGCAATGGCAATCGCGATCAGGACGCGCTGTTTCATGCCGCCGGACAGCTCGTGCGGATACTGTTTCGCTCGCAGCTCCGGCTGGTTTAACCCCACGCGTTCCAGCAGCGCCAGCGTTTTCTGGCGGGTCGTCTGGCGATCTTCCCGCTGATGAATGCGCAGAATCTCGTCCACCTGCTCGCCGATGGTCTGCACGGGGTTCAGGGAACTGGTGGGATCCTGCGGGATCAGGCTGATCTGCGCACCGCGCACGCTGTCCAAGCGCTTTTGCGACCAGCCGCTGATATCCACGCCGTTGAGACGAATGGCGCCGCGTGTTAACCGACCATTTTCGGCGAGTAAACCGATGACGGCCTGCGCAGTGGTGGTTTTCCCTGAACCGGATTCCCCCACCAGTGCGACGACTTCACCGGGCTGAATATGAAAAGAGACGCCTTCCACGACGGTCTGCTCGCGATCGTCACTGCGGTAGGCAATCGTGACGTTTTCCAGAGCGAGTACGGGCACCGCCGCGCTGGTTTGTAAGCTGGCTGACAGGCTCATCGTTCCGTCCTTCTGATAGATTGGCTGATACGGTTGGCGGACAACACCACGAGTACGACAACCAGACCGGGGAAGGTGGTTAACCACCACGCGGTGGCAATGTAGTTGCGGCCTTCGGCGATCAGCAGTCCCCATTCTGGCGTGGGCGGTGGTGCGCCGTAGCCGAGGAAACTGAGTGTGGAGATGGCCAGAATCGCGCTGCCGAATTGCAGCGCGGCAAAGGCGAAAACGGTGGTCAGTGAGTTCGGCAGAATATGTCGCCACAGCACGCTGAAAAAGGTACCGCCGCTGCCATAGGCGGCTTCGACGTAGTCGCTGTGGCGCACGCGCAACACTTCTGAACGCACCAGCCGGGTGAAACTGGCGACGGAGGTGACGCCCACGGCAATCGCGGCGTTAACGGTGCCGAAGCCCAACAGAATGATGACGCTCAGCGCCAGCAGCAGGCCGGGAATAGCCAGCAACACATCAATGCTACGCATCACGACGCTATCCAGCCAGCCGCCCACCGCGCCCGCCAAGAGACCAAACAGGCTACCGAGCACCAGACCCAGCCCGACGGCGATAACGGCACCGGAAAGTGAGTGCACCGCGCCATAAACGATGCGCGCGTAGAGGTCACGTCCCAGCTGGTCGGTGCCAAGCCAGTAGTCGGCGTCGGGTGCCAGCCGCTGTGCGCCCGCGATGCCCTCTGTCGGGCTATAGCCGGTAAACCAGCCGGGGAACAGCGCCCAGAGCGCGACGGTCAGCATCACCAGCCAGGCCAGCAACAGCCCCGGTTGGAAGGCGTAGCGACGCAGAAGCGGTCGCTTGCGCAGAAGAGGAAAGGTGATTTTTTCCAGCTGTACGGTAGTCATAGCGTGGCTCCTGGCGTTTTTTTCAGGCGCGGATCGAGAAGGGGATAGAGCAGGTCGACGGCCAGATTGACGACAACAAAGGCGGCAGCGGAAATCAGTACGATGGCCTGCAATACGCTGCTGTCCTGATAGTTCACGGCTTCCTGCGTCAACTGGCCGAGTCCGTTACGGCCAAACACGGTTTCGGTAATCAGCGCTCCCGCAATCAGTTCGCCCAACAGCAGGCCGGCGATGGTCAGCGTGGGCAGCATCGCGTTACGGGCGATATGTCGCCACAGTACGCCGCTGCGGCTGGCTCCTTTGGCGCGGGCGACGGCAACAAACGGCTGGGTTTGCACCTGATCGATGCTGCGCATCAACACCTGAGCCAGCGGGGCGGAGATCGGCAGCGCCAGCGTGAGAACTGGTAAAATCAGTCCTTCCCATTCGCCGGGGTTAATCACCGGAATCAGCCCCAGACGGAAAGAGAAAATCTGAATCAGTACGATACCGAGCCAAAAAGTCGGGACGGAAATAAACAGCGACGGCAACGATTGCAGCGCGCTTCGCAGCCACTGAAACGGCGTCAGCGTCGATAAGAATGCGAGAGCAAACGCCAGCAGACTGGCGGCAATGAAACCCAGTACCGCGAGCAGCAGCGTGGGCGGCAGGTTCGCGGCAATTAGCTCGGTGACGGGCACGCCAGCCTGCAGAGAGAGGCCGAGATCGCCACGTAATATCTGGGCTATCGCATGAAAATATTGCGTGAGTACCGGCGTATCGGCACCGTAAGACAAACGCAACTGCGCGATCTGCTCGGCACTCAGACCGAGCTCTGGGTTTTGGAACTTGATCAGTACAGCATCACCCGGCATCGCCTGAAGCAGGATAAAAGACAGGGTAAATGCCGCCCACAGGACGAGCAGTGCCTGACCGATGCGCAGTGCCAGATATCGGTTCATGATGATCACCTCTCTCTTTCTTCTGTGTTACTTATCCAGCCAGACGTTGTAGAAGCTGGGGCGACCAACGGCTTCAAACGCGATGCCTTTTGTGGTGGGGGCGCCGGCAAACACCTGCGGCTCTTCAAAAATGGGAATGACGTAGGCCTGATCGATCAGGTAGTTCTGTACCTCCCCGACCAGCGCCAGTCGCTTGCTGCGGTCGGTTTCAGCGGCGATGCCATCCAGCAGCGTATTCAGATGCGGGTCAACAAAGTCCTTCACCTTGTCGCTGGAGCCACCTTTTTGCAGCAGGACGTTACGTACCGTTGGGTAATACTGGCTTTTCAACACATCCGGGTCGGCACGGCCTACCATCGCTGGCGCCACGCCGGTTTTCAGCGGATCGAGGCTATCAACGGTCTTGCTGCCTGCGTCACCCGCCAGCACGTTCAGTTTCACGCCGACTTTTGCCCACTGCTGGGAAACCAGCTGTAAAGTTTCTTTGTTTTGCGGCTGCGGCAGGGATTCATAAGCGGTCAGTTCCAGCGTTTTGCCGTCTTTTTGCCGCAATCCTTGTGAACCGGTTTTCCAGCCTGCTTCATCTAACAGTTTGTTAGCCTGTGCAGGATCGAACGTGAGCTTGCTGGAGAGATCGACATAGCCTGCGGCGGTTTTAGCCAGTGGGGAGGTGGCCTGCGGGTAGTTGTCAGAGAACAGCGTATTGATAATCTCTTTGGTGTTGGTGGCGTGGAGCAGTGCTTTACGCACGCGGATATCGGCGACCAGCGGGTTATCCGGGCGGAAAACCACGCTGTTATTGACGCCGCGCGTCGGCGGGGCATAAAGATTGAAGCCCTGACTCTGCACCCGCTTTTCATCGTAGGCCTGAATCTGACGAATGAAATCCGCCTGACCGGATACCAACGCGCCAATACGCACGCTGTCTTCCGGAGTCACCAGATAGGTAATGCCGTCCAGATAGGCACGTCCCTGATGTTTCGATTTAACCGGTGCCCAGTTGTAATCCTTACGGGCGGTCAGTTTCAGTTCGCGTCCCAGTTTCTCGCTGCTGACCACGAACGGGCCAGAACCAATAATGTTTTTGGCATTGCCTAACTGATTGAAATTGCGCTCAAGCGTGCTGAGAGATACCAGACCGGAACCGATCGCTGAGGTGCCTTGCAGAAAGCCTGGGGAGGGCTTCTTAAAGTAAAACTTCACGGTGAGCGGGTCGATAACTTCGCTGCGCAGATAGTTATTGATGACCTCTGAAATTGGCTGGTTGAGCGCAGTATTTCCTAACCCATAGGTATCGAAGTTTTTCGCTACCGCGTTGGCATCCAGCGGCGTGCCATCAGAGAAGCTGATGCCGGGACGAATCTTGAACGTGTATTCGGTGTTATCCGCGTTGACGGTCCAGGATTCCGCAACCCACGGCTCGATCTCCAGCGTTTCCGGGTTCTGGTACGTCAGTTTGTCGGTAATCTGGTTGAGAATACCGCCGTTCGGGTAGAACCCGCCTGCGGGCGTATAGAGGTTGGTGTGTGCTTGCTGTTCCAGATAAATCAGCGTGCCGCCGATTTTCGGTGTGTCGTTCGCTGCCTGTGCGCTCAGCGCACCGCCCAGAAGGAGCAACGAGGCAAAAAGAGTGAGTTTCTGATGAGGATGCAAAAAAGTCGCCACGATGGTTGTTCCTACAGGTAATGGTTTTTATTAACGTTCTGTTTTATCAGGTGAATGTGCGGATCGATTACGTCCTGAAATGGGGAAATACGGTGGGGACGGTAACCGTTCGTTACAGCCGATACTTCCATAGGCGATAGGAAACAGCAAAGAACAAAACCGGCATTGGTTATCCAGTTTTTAGGTAGGGAAAAGCGCGGTTTTTGGCGTGAAATAGCTGCGTTTCGCGTGTGATGGCGGGTTTATTGAGTGGGAGGGCAGCAGCGCTGCGAGCACGTCGTCGCAGCGCTAAGATCGCCTGGGGACTATTTCAAAACCTGCGGATTCACGCAGTTTTCTTTTACCTGACCGCTCAGGGCGGCAATCAGGTTGTCAACGGCACAGGCAGCCATGTCGTAACGGGTTTCGTGCGTGGCAGAACCGATATGCGGCAGCGCCACGACGTTAGGTAAATCCAGCAGCGGAGAATCGACGGGGAGCGGCTCTTTGACAAACACATCCAGACCCGCGCCCTGAATTGTTCCTTTCACCAGGGCTTCCGTCAGCGCGTCTTCATCCACGACGGCACCACGACCGATATTAATCAAAATGGCGCTGGGTTTCATTTTTGCCAGCTGCTTACGACCAATCAGATGATGCGTTTCCGCCGTTAGCGGCAGCGTAATACAGAGGAAATCAGACTCGGCCAGGAGCGTATCGAGATCGCAGTGACGGGCATTAAAGCGCTGCTCTGCTTCGGCGTGATGGCGGCGAGCGTTGTACAGAACCGGCATGCTAAAACCAAAGTGAGCGCGTTGTGCGACGGCCAGACCGATGCGACCCATCCCCAGAATGCCAATGGTCTTATGGTGAACGTCAGTGCCAAACCAGTCGCTGTCAACGCCACCCTTCCATTCGCCTGCTTTAACGCGTTCAGCCACTTCCACGACCCGACGCGCGCTGGCGAGCATCAGTGCCAGAACCGTATCCGCCACGGTTTCCGTCAGCACGGTTGGGGTATGCATGAGAATCACCCCTTTTTCATTCAGTGCATCGACGTTAAAGGTATCGTAACCGACAGAAATGGTGGACGCCGCACGTAAACGTGGGGCGTGTTGCAGGAAGTCTTTATCGACTTTACCACCGGAACCAATGATGCCTTCGGCCGTTGCCAGCGCCGGGTGGTCGAGTGAAGGAAAGGCGTCAAGTTCAGTGACGGTGAAGTGTTGGTCTAAACGAGCGCGTAGGTCGTCAGCAATTTTTTTATACAGGATAACGCTAGGTTTCATCACAAACTCCAGCAGATTAAGGAAGTTAACGTAGAAATAGCTCATCGAATAATCGCGTAGCTGGCGGGAGACTGCAAGCGATACCGCCCCCGCATCTGCCCAAGGTTAACCGAGATTAATGGGGGATTTGCACGATGGATAGGATGAACGATCGCATACAGGCGCTTAGCGTGAGTTTTTATGTCTTGATTAATATATTTCCTTTGTGATTGTTATCACTCATTTTGGGGTAAAGCATTGCCACGACAAACCGATAACCCTATTTACGGGGATGTTTTAGATATGGTGTTTTTTTAGACAGATTCATGTTTTAGACACGGTTTGTTAATGGGGGCGGAAATGCATTTTTTTACCAGGATTATGAGTAACCTCAAGGTGTCTCATAAGCTGTATGGCGGTTTCGGTATTGTCCTGCTGTTAGTGATGATGGCGTCTGGTGTTGGCGCTGTACGATTTTTTATCATTCACGATCTGTATGTTAAAACGACCATTTTGAATGAAATGAATCATTACCTCGATCAGTCAAAAATGGCGAGAGTAAAATATTCATTCACCTTTGCGGATGACAATATCAAGAATCTGAATACCTATATTAGTCAGGCAAATCAGCAAAAAGAAAAAGCGAAAGCACTCACGTGGGAAGAGGGATATCTCTCTGATTTTAATAATCTTGATCAAGATTTTAAAGATTATGATACCGATCTGAATACCCTGAAAGCCGCCGCCAATGCGGTCGTCGCGACGGCAAAAAAAATCGGCCAGATGAACGCCTCTGATGCATTAACGGCATTTATGACCAACCTTCCTGTCGGCGCGGATGAAAATGCGTTAGCGATGCAGAAAGACGCGTTCTCACTGCTGTTTCTGAAACTGGTCAACAGCACTTATATCTTACAAAAAGAGAACAGCGAAGCCGCGTTTAATGCACAGAAACAGGTCTATGCTGCATCGAAGGCATCCTACGATGCGTTGGCATCGTCGGTCAGTGGCGATCGTCGTCGCGTCGTGGATTCGTTTTGGCAAGCATTTGAAAATTATCATCAAACGGCAGAGCAGTATTACGTACAACTGGGGCAGTTAAAGACCACAGATGTTAAATTCCGGGCAACCGGAGACAAAATGACGAGTGATATCGGCAATATTCTGCAAAAGCTCGGCGCGAAGAATGATGACATCATCAATAGCTCCGTACTGCAAACGCTGGTTTTAGGGGCGATAGCCATCGTATTCGGGTTATTGATCGCCTGGTCTGTCACGCGACAAATTACCCGGCCCATTATTACCAACCTGAAGCTGGCGGAACGCATTGCGGGCGGCGATCTGTCCGCCAATGTCACGGTAGAACGGCATGATGAACTGGGGCAATTAACGACGGCGATGATGGTGATGACGGAGAAATTACGTCATTTAATGACTGATATTCGTCAAAGCGTGTACAGCGTTGAAAGTGCTTCTTCTGACATTGCCGTAGGCAATAATGATTTGTCATCACGTACCGAACAGCAATCGGCGGCGATTGTAGAAACCGCAGCCAGTATGGAAGAGTTAACGGCTACCGTGAAGAACAACGCCGATAACGCCCGACATGCCAGCCAGATTGCCGGAGAAGCCTCAACCAATGCCAATCGCGGTGGGGAGATTATCAACCGCGTAATTAACACCATGAGTGATATTTCAGGGAGTTCGAAGAAAATCTCTGATATTACGAGCGTTATTAATAGCATCGCTTTCCAGACCAATATTTTGGCATTGAATGCGGCGGTGGAAGCGGCGCGTGCCGGTGAACAAGGGCGAGGATTTGCGGTGGTTGCCAGTGAGGTGCGCAGTCTTGCCCAGCGCAGTTCTCAGGCGGCAAAAGAGATCGAAAGCCTGATTTCAGAGTCGGTTTCTCGCGTGGGTGCCGGAACGGATCTGGTTTCTCAGGCGGGAACGACGATGGATGACATTGTGGCTTCAGTGAGCCGTGTGAATGACATCATGGGGGAAATCTCTTCGGCATCGGATGAGCAGAGCCGCGGGATTGCGCAAATCGGCAGTGCTGTCGCTGAAATGGACACAACCATTCAGCAGAATGCCGCCATGGTGAGCGAATCCTCCGTCGCGGCGAACTCGTTGCAGGAACAGGCCTCGAAGCTGGCAAAACTGATGTCGGTTTTCCGCATATCTGATGCGGATGTTGCCGGTCTGCCAAGACTGCAAGGATCGGGCACCAGTAACGGTAACTCGGGCAATAAGCCGAAGGCTCGTCTGCCGACGTTCGCATCGCGGGATAGCGGAAGCGATAACTGGACAACGTTCTGATATTCCGCTGAGTCGATGACTCAACGGCGATCGACTGAACCGGGGGGAGTGGCATTGGCTGCTCCCTCGTTCGCCCACTGCATAATCAGCGCCGTGGCCTGCGTATCCTGATTGACGTTTTCCTCAACGACGACAAATCCCTGCTTATGGTAGAACCGGCAGGCGCGCGTATTCTGCTGATACACTTCCAGACTGAGTAAGGGAAACTGCGCCTGAACGTGCTGCATCAGCGCTGTACCAATCTGCTTTCCATAATAGGCCTGTTCCACAAACAGCGCGCCGATGAACCGTGCCTCCAGCACGCTGATAAAGCCGATAAGGCTTCCTTGCTCCTCATAAACCCAGGTTTGCGACTGGGGAATATAGATCTCACGTACCGCGCTGGCGCTTTCTCGCCAGTAATCTTCACGAATAAACGGATGCGCCAGAATGGTGCTCTTTAGCCAAAGCTGCATCAGCGGCGCGAGATCGCGGTCGCGGTAAGGGCGTATCATGACGCGCTTTCCTGATGACAAAAACAGTCGGTGACATGGTCGTTGACCAATCCACCCGCCTGCATGAAGGCGTAGCAGATAGTTGAGCCAATAAATTTGAAGCCACGTTTCTTCAGGGCTTTGGACATGGCATCCGAAATGTCCGTTTTGGCGGGGACTTCTGCCAGTGACGCGGGGTGATTGAGGCGCGGCTGGTGCTCGACGAAAGACCAAATGAAGTGCGAGAAGCTTTCCCCCTGGCTTTCCATTGCCACCCACGCTTTTGCATTGGTGATAATTGCCTCGATTTTTCCGCGATGGCGGATAATGCTGCTGTCCTGCACTAGCCGATCCACGTCATCCTGCGTCATCTGTGCCACTTGCTCAGGGTTGAACTGGTGGAAGCAACGGCGATAGTGTTCGCGTTTTTTCAGGACGGTGATCCAGGAAAGACCTGCCTGCTGGCCTTCCAGGCACAGTAACTCAAACAGCTTCTGGCTGTCGGTGCAGGGCTTTCCCCACTCGTTATCGTGGTAATCCTGATATAAGGTGTCTTGTGTAACCCAGCCGCAGCGTTGCATGCCTTTCTCCTGATTAGGGTGATACCGTTGATTGTAAGGCGGTCTGTCGCAATGTGGTGTGATGATGGCACTTAAAGTGCTGTATGGGCAACCAGTGTTTTGCGGGCGTGCTCGCAGATATGAAAGATCGCTGGCGGATGGGGCGGAAAGTCGTCGTGGAATCATGAATAATGTTTTGCCAGCAGCCCAGAGCTGTTTATTCGCTCAAGGCTGTTTATTAGCTCAGGGCTGTTTATTCGCTCAAGGCTGTTCATTAGCTCAGGGCTGGTTTATTAGTTCAAAGCGGTTTAATCGATCATAAGAAAAGCATAGACAGGGGTACAGGGAATGGCAGTGGAGTGGATTGCAGCCTATCTGGCATTAGGCGCGGTGGTAGGTTTTATGGCGGGGTTATTGGGCATTGGCGGCGGCGGTATTATGGTGCCAGTGCTGACGGCGCTGTTTGCCGCACAGGGTGTGGAGAATACGCATCTGGTGCATCTGGCGTTGGGAACGTCAATGGCGGCCATCGTCGTCACCGCGATTTCCAGCCTGCGTACCCATCATCAACATCAGGCGGTGCTGTGGCCTGTCGTGATGAGGATTACGCCTGCCATCCTGATCGGGACATTCGCGGCCACCTGGCTGGCGACGCTGTTGCCGACGCGGGCGTTGGCGATCTTTTTCTCCTGCTTTATGGCATACGTTTCGCTGCAAATGGTGCTGAATATCAAGCCAAAACCGCAGCGCCAGTTGCCTGGTACGGCAGGCGTTTCGCTGGCGGGGTTGGTGATTGGTAGCATATCAGCGCTGGTGGCGATTGGCGGTGGGTCGCTCACGGTGCCGTTTCTGACGTGGTGCAACGTTCGTATTCAGCAGGCGATCGGTACATCCGCAGCGGTTGGGCTACCGATTGCCGTTTCCGGCGCGCTGGGCTACCTGATCAACGGCTGGTCGACGACCGGGTTACCTGACTACAGCGTCGGCTATGTTTCTCTGCCCGCCGTGCTCCTGATTTCCGCCGTCAGCTTTTTCACCGCACCTGTCGGTGCCCGTCTGGCGCATCGTCTGCCTGTGGCAACGCTGAAAAAGGCCTTTGCCGCGCTGCTGTTGCTGCTGAGCCTGAAGATGCTACAGACCGTTTTTTCAGGCTGATCCTGAAATTTGAAAGATGATGACGGGGATTTGCACTTGTTACCGCATTCTGGCTGTATATCTTGCGGTCAGAGGGTATACTGGCGCATTCCTTATAAATCCACTTGTATCGCGCGCGAATCCAACATGCAAAAGTTTGATACCAAGACCTTCCAGGGCCTGATCCTGACATTACAGGATTATTGGGCTCGCCAGGGCTGCACCATTGTTCAACCATTGGACATGGAAGTCGGCGCAGGCACTTCACACCCTATGACCTGCCTGCGGGCACTGGGACCGGAGCCGATGGCTGCCGCCTATGTGCAGCCTTCTCGCCGTCCGACCGATGGGCGCTACGGCGAAAACCCAAACCGCTTACAGCACTATTACCAGTTTCAGGTCGTCATTAAGCCATCACCGGACAACATTCAGGAGCTGTACCTCGGTTCTCTGAAAGAGCTGGGCATGGATCCGACCATTCACGATATCCGCTTCGTGGAAGACAACTGGGAAAACCCGACGCTGGGTGCCTGGGGTCTGGGCTGGGAAGTCTGGCTGAACGGTATGGAAGTCACGCAGTTTACCTACTTCCAGCAGGTTGGCGGTTTGGAATGTAAACCAGTGACGGGTGAGATCACCTACGGCCTGGAACGTCTGGCGATGTACATTCAGGGCGTTGATAGCGTTTACGATCTGGTCTGGAGCGATGGCCCGTTAGGTAAAACCACCTACGGCGACGTGTTCCATCAAAACGAAGTCGAGCAGTCGACCTACAACTTTGAACACGCTGATGTTGATTTCCTGTTCAGCTGCTTCGAGCAATATGAGAAAGAAGCGCAGCACCTGCTGGCGCTGGAAAAACCGCTGCCTTTACCGGCTTACGAACGCATTCTGAAAGCAGCGCACAGCTTTAACCTGCTGGATGCGCGTAAAGCGATCTCGGTGACCGAGCGCCAGCGCTACATTCTGCGTATTCGTACCCTGACCAAAGCGGTTGCGGAAGCCTACTATGCCTCTCGTGAGGCGCTAGGTTTCCCGATGTGTAATAAGAAAGAGAGCTAAGAGGCAGCGATGACTGACAAGACTTTTCTGGTGGAAATTGGCACGGAAGAGCTGCCGCCGAAGGCTCTCCGTAATCTGGCAGAATCTTTTGCCGCGAATTTCACGGCGGAGCTGGATGCCGCCAATCTGGCACACGGTGAGGTGAGCTGGTTTGCCGCGCCGCGCCGTCTGGCGCTGAAAGTGGCACGCTTAAGCGCTTCTCAGCCCGATCGTGAAGTAGAAAAACGTGGGCCTGCGATTGCACAAGCGTTTGATGCTGAAGGTAAACCAACCAAAGCGGCAGAAGGCTGGGCGCGTGGTTGTGGCATCACCGTTGAGCAGGCTGAGCGTCTGACGACCGACAAAGGTGAGTGGCTGCTGTATCGCGCCCACGCGAAAGGCGAGCAGGCGCAGGCGCTGCTGGCTGGCATGGTAAGCACGGCATTGTCGAAGCTGCCAATTCCAAAGCTGATGCGCTGGAGCGACAAAGAAACGCAGTTTGTGCGTCCGGTGCACACCGTAACCATGCTGCTGGGTGAAGAACTGATCCCCGGTCAGGTATTGGGTATCAATTCTGCCCGTACCCTGCGCGGTCACCGTTTTATGGGTGAAGCGGAATTTACGATCGATAACGCCGAACAGTATCCGCAGATTCTGCTGGAGCGCGGTAAAGTCGTCGCCGATTACGATGCGCGTAAAGCGAAAATCAAAGCCGATGCCGAAGAAGCCGCACGCAAGATTGGCGGCAACGCCGATCTGAGCGACAGCCTGCTGGAAGAAGTCACTTCGCTGGTGGAATGGCCAGTGGTACTGACCGCGAAATTTGAAGAAAAATTCCTCGCGGTACCGTCCGAAGCGCTGGTTTACACCATGAAAGGTGACCAGAAGTATTTCCCGGTTTACGACAACAGCGGCAATCTGCTGCCGAACTTCATCTTTGTTGCCAATATCGAATCCAAAGATCCACAGCAGATTATTTCCGGTAACGAAAAAGTGGTGCGCCCGCGTCTGGCTGACGCCGAATTCTTCTTCAATACCGACCGTAAGAAGCGTCTGGAAGATCACCTGCCGCGTCTGGAAACCGTTTTGTTCCAGCAGCAGTTGGGTACGCTGCGCGACAAAACCGACCGCATTCAGGCACTGGCTGGCTGGGTGGCTGGTCAGATTGGCGCTGATGTGAATCACGCGACGCGTGCGGGTCTGCTGTCCAAGTGTGACCTGATGACCAACATGGTGTTTGAATTCACCGACACGCAGGGCGTGATGGGAATGCACTATGCGCGCCATGATGGCGAAGCCGAAGATGTTGCCGTTGCGCTGAATGAGCAATATCAGCCGCGCTTTGCGGGCGATGAACTGCCGTCTTCTGCGGTGGCCTGTGCGTTGGCAATTGCCGACAAGATGGATACGCTGGCAGGGATTTTTGGCATTGGCCAACACCCGAAAGGCGACAAAGATCCGTTTGCGCTGCGTCGTGCCGCCCTCGGTGTGCTGCGCATCATCGTCGAAAAACGTCTGCCGCTGGATTTGCAGACGTTGGCCGAAGAAGCAGTGCGTTTGTATGGCGCCAAGCTGACTAACGCCAACGTTGTGGATGACGTGATTGAGTTTATGCTCGGCCGTTTCCGCGCCTGGTATCAGGAAGAAGGCCACAGCGTGGATACCATTCAGGCGGTATTGGCGCGTCGTCCAACTCGTCCGGCAGATTTCGATGCCCGCGTGAAAGCCGTCAGCCACTTCCGTTCGCTGGATGCTGCAGCAGCGCTGGCCGCTGCTAACAAGCGCGTTTCCAACATTCTGGCGAAATCCACCGATACGCTGAACGAGAGTGTCAATGCTGCCGTATTGAAAGACGCAACGGAAATTACGCTGGCAACGCACCTTGTCGTGCTGCGCGACAAGCTGACGCCGCTGTTCGCTGAAGGCCGCTATCAGGAAGCGCTGGTTGAGCTGGCCTCACTGCGTGAACCTGTCGATGCATTCTTCGATCAGGTGATGGTCATGGCGGAAGATGAGCAGGTGCGTGTGAACCGCCTGACGCTGCTGAGCCAACTGCGTGAGCTGTTCTTGCAGGTAGCTGATATTTCCGTGCTGCAATAACGGCGATAGCGTTACCGTCGTCTCAACCCCCGAGTAGGTTCTCCTGTTCGGGGGTTATTTTTTCCGCGCTGTAAAACGTCCCGCCTCGCCCCTGTCGTCGCCCCGTGTATCTCGATGCTTAAACAATCGGTATTCGTTGTCAGAGCAGGCCTTTTTCTGCACAGCCAGCCTGATTCGACTATGCTTATGTCGTAGAAAATCTTGTCATGGAAAATCCATCGTCAGCGTGTTTCTGTTTGAAGAGGACGTGACTGGCGGGGCAGTAAGCATAACAGGAGTAGGGCATGAGAAGGCTGATGATGTACCGTTCACGCTTGCTGCTGCCAGTTCTGGTTATTCTGGCGGCATTGCAGTTGGCTGCCTGTGGTGACAGCGAGGCGGAGCAGCGGAAGGCATTCATTGCATTCCTGCAAAGCGCACAGTCGCAGCAGGATGGGACGCTGCCAGCATTGACGGAAGAACAGAAGAAGAGTTTTGGCAATTTTGCCAACGATTATGCGATTTTAACCACCTTTTCTCAGCAGTTTAATCAGGCTGTATCCGGCAGTTTGACGCCGATGCTGGGGCAAATTTCCCGTATTCGCGTCCCTAAAGACTATCTGACACAGCGTGATGACCTTCGGCAATCTATCGGGGCAATGAACCTGCTGAGCCAGCATGTGCAGGCGGCGAAAGTGCAGGCGGACAATGCCCACCGGACGCTAAAACAGCCTGAAGAGGTGCAGATACCCTATGAGCGGCTGTATGCACGCACGGTAATACAGCCAACTAACGCGCTGTTGCCCGCCATTCCGAATGCGATTGCTTTCGCACAGAGCCTGACTCAGATCGGCGATTTCCTTCAGGCTCAGGGCGATCAGGCCATGTTCAATGGCGCGTCTGTGCAATTCCGTACGCCGCAGCAGGTGGCGCAATATAACAGCATGGTGGCGGCGTTACCCATGCAACAGCAGAATTTAATGAATGCGCTCAGAGGGGTAAGTGGCGTGAATTCTCCCTAACCGCGTCGTTTTCTCATGTTGTCGCGATGCGCTATTACGGATAGGTATTCTGGATAAGAGGGTTAGGGGAGGCGAGAGGGTAAAAATAAATTGTGATTAACATCACATAAATAAAACAAATACAGGTCATTAAAATGTGATGTGAATCACATATAAAGGGCCGTATTTGTCTGGGAATCGGTTTAGTTTTTCATTTTTAACGGTTTTTTGTGAAGTAAATCACCTATTTGTATCGTTGATGTAGGGTGGTTGTGTGATTTTTGTCACGTTCCCGCCATGGAGTTGCGGTATGAAAACAGCGTGTTAGAGTCCGCGCTGCATACAGTAATACTGACGGAAGCAATCGGTGTTTTGATTACCGATATGCCTATAACAGCCGAGGTTTTGGTCACTGCTGATATCTCGGTAAAAATAAGGCTGTCGGTCGTTGTTGCTAACCATCGCTGCAACTAACACATATTGCCACGCCGTCTCACGATAATTACCACGCGCTCTTATTGTCAGCGCGTTTCAATAGGGGTGTGTTTTTATGCTTTCACCAGATATTAAGATCAAAGTGCAAAACTTTGGTCGCTTCCTCAGCAATATGGTAATGCCCAATATTGGCGCCTTTATCGCCTGGGGTATTATTACCGCTCTGTTTATTCCTACCGGCTGGATTCCCAATGAAACGTTGGCGAAGCTCGTCGGCCCGATGATCACGTATTTGCTGCCATTACTGATTGGTTATACCGGCGGACGTCTGGTATTCGGTGAGCGTGGTGGCGTGGTGGGTGCGATTACGACGATGGGTGTGATCGTCGGGACCGATATCCCGATGTTCCTCGGCGCCATGATCGTCGGCCCATTGGGTGGCTGGGCGATCAAACGTTTTGACCGCATGGTCGATGGTAAAATCAAGAGCGGCTTTGAAATGCTGGTCAACAACTTCTCTGCCGGTATCATCGGTATGTTGTTGGCAATCCTGTCGTTTTTGGCAATTGGTCCGCTGGTTGAAGTCTTCTCTCAGGTGTTGGCTTCCGGCGTTAACCTGATGGTACAGAACAACCTGCTGCCGTTTACGTCCATCTTTGTTGAACCAGCGAAAATTCTGTTCCTGAACAATGCGATTAACCACGGTATCTTCTCACCGCTGGGCATTCAGCAGGCAACGGAAACGGGCAAATCTATTTTCTTCCTGATCGAAGCGAACCCAGGCCCAGGTATGGGCGTGCTGATGGCTTATATGTTCTTCGGTCGTGGTAACGCGAAAGAGTCAGCTCCGGGTGCGGCGATTATTCACTTCCTGGGCGGGATTCACGAAATCTACTTCCCGTATGTGCTGATGAATCCGCGTCTGATTATTGCGGTGATTCTGGGTGGGATGACCGGCGTGTTTACACTGAGCGTGTTGGGCGGCGGTTTGGTCTCTCCTGCGTCTCCAGGCTCAATTCTGGCGGTGCTGGCGATGACGCCAAAAGGCGCTTACTTCGCTAACCTTGCGGCCATTGCAGCAGCCTTCGCGGTATCCTTTATCGTGTCGGCGATTCTGCTGAAAAGTACCAAGCAAAAAGAAGAAGACCTGAGCGACGCAACGCGCCGCGTACAGGAAATGAAAGCTTCTGCGAAAGGTACGGCGACGAGCGCTGGTGTCAGCGGTGATATGAGCACCGTGCGTAAAATCATCGTAGCCTGTGACGCTGGTATGGGCTCCAGTGCGATGGGGGCTGGCGTGCTGCGCAAGAAAGTGCAGGATGCCGGGCTGACCAACATTTCGGTGACCAATAGCGCGATCAACAGTCTGCCGGACGATGTCGATCTGGTGATTACGCACCGTGATCTGACCGAGCGCGCAATGCGTCATGCGCCACAGGCACAGCACATTTCGCTGACCAACTTCCTTGATAGCGGCCTGTATAGCGATCTGGCTGCTCGTCTGGTGGCTGCGCAGGGTGCCGCGAAGCCTGAAGCCGTAGCGACGCCTGCCCCTGCGACTGCCGATGCGCAGACGAACCTGTTCCAACTGGGTGCAGGCAATGTGTTCCTGAATCAGCATGCGACAGAGAAAGAACAGGCAATTCGTTTCGCCGGTGAGCAACTGGTGAAAGGCGGCTATGTCGAGCCGGAGTATGTTGAAGCAATGCTGGAACGCGAAAAGTTGACCTCTACTTATCTGGGCGAGTCGATCGCCGTGCCGCACGGTACGATTGAAGCGAAAGATCGCGTGCTGAAAACGGGCGTTGTCTTCTGCCAATACCCTGAAGGGGTACGCTTTGGCGATGAAGAAGATGAGGTTGCGCGTCTGGTTATCGGTATTGCTGCCCGTAACAACGAACATATCCAGGTTATCACCAGCCTGACCAATGCACTGGATGATGACGCCGTCATTGAGCGTTTGGCGCACACCCAGGATGTTCAGGAAGTACTCGACTTACTCTCCGGTAAAAAGAGTGCCTAATTGATGTGGCTAGTGCCGCCTTCGGGCGGCCTCTTTTTATGTTTTTTTAAGGTTATGTCTCATGAAAGCATTACATTTTGGCGCGGGTAATATTGGCCGTGGATTTATTGGGAAATTGTTGGCGGATGCCAACGTCGAACTGACATTTGCTGACGTCAATCAGCCGCTGTTGGATGCTTTGAACAGCCGTAAAAGCTATACGGTGCGGATTGTTGGCGATAACACACGCCTTGATACCGTGAGCAACGTTAGCGCCGTTCACAGCGGCAGCCAGGATGCCGTTGCGCTGATTGCCGTGGCCGATCTGGTGACAACCGCGGTGGGGCCGCAGATTCTGGAAAAAATCGCCGGAGCTATCGCTCAGGGGCTGGTTAAGCGCCATAACGACGGCAATACCCGGCCATTGAACATTATTGCCTGTGAAAATATGGTGCGCGGCACCAGCCAGTTAAAACAGCATGTGTTGAAACTGCTGCCGGAAGGCCATCAGGAATGGGTTGTCGAGCATGTGGGATTTGTCGATTCTGCCGTGGATCGCATCGTTCCCCCTTCTGAAGCCGGTAGCGATGATGTGCTGGCGGTGACGGTAGAAACCTTCAGCGAATGGATCGTCGATAAAACCCAGTTCTGCGGTGAGCCGCCAGCGATTCCCGGTATGGAACTGACCGACAACCTGATGGCATTTGTCGAGCGTAAGCTCTTTACGCTGAACACTGGCCATGCAATTACGGCTTACCTCGGCCAGCAGGCGCGGCATCAAACGATTCGCGATGCGATTCTTGACCCGCAAGTCAGAGCCGTAGTCAAAGGCGCAATGGAAGAGAGCGGTGCGGTGCTTATCAAGCGCTACGATTTTGATGCGGATAAGCATGCTGCCTATATCAATAAAATTCTCAGCCGCTTTGAAAACCCCCATCTGCATGATGATGTGGAGCGCGTTGGCCGCCAGCCGCTGCGTAAATTGAGCGCGGGCGACCGTCTGATCAAGCCGCTGCTGGGCACGCTGGAGTACCATTTGCCGCATGACAACCTGATTACCGGTATTGCCGCCGCGATGCATTATCGTAGCGAACAGGATCCGCAGGCGCTGGAACTGGCCGAGTTGCTCCGTGCACAGGGGCCGCAGGCGACGCTGGCACAGATTTCTGGTCTGGATGCTGACAGCGAGGTTGTCGCGCAAGCAGTGAATGTGTATAACGCCATGCAGTAATCGGCGCGTCTCGTCACCAGGCAGGTGTGGTCTTTTCGACACGGTGTAATCTATACGGGCGACGTCGGGGATGGGAGGTCGCCACACCTGCCGGTAAGCATGCTACCGAGATGGGGTATGCTGTGTGCGGGGTTAAAAGGTCGAGAAGTGACGATGGAAGAAACACAGGCGTTTGAAAACCGGGTTCTGGAAGCGCTGAACTCAGGGAAGACCGTGCGCGATTTTATGCTTTGTGCCGTTGAATTGCTGGCTGAAGCGGTCAGTATCCTGATGTTGCAGGTGTTCCGTAAAGACGACTATGCGGTGAAATATGCCGTTGAACCCTTGATGACGGGAACGGGCCCGCTGGGCGACCTGTCCGTGCGCCTGAAACTGATTTATGGTCTGGGGATGATCAGCCGTAAAGAGTACGAAGATGCAGAACTGTTAATGGCGCTGGGCGAAGAGCTGACGCATGACGATCGGCATTATCGTTTTACCGACGATGAAATTCTGGGGCCCATCGGCGAACTGCACTGCGTTACGGCGCTGCCCGCGGAACCGGCCTTGCCGCCGGGAGCCGACGCCGCCGATCCGCTGCTGGTGAACATGCAGCAGCAGCGTTATCAGCAGATGGTTCGTTCCACGCTGGTGTTATCTCTGACCACTCTGATTGCGCAAATTAGCCTGAAAAAAGCGTTTTAACCTTATTCCACGCTATCACGTCACTGCGTCAATCCGACGTTTCGTGTATGCTGTGCTCCGCATTATTCTCCCGTTATACAGGTTATCTTTTATGAAAGAGCAGGAAAAAGCAGAGATTAAACGCCTTAGCGACCAATTGGATAAGCTGACGCGTAAGCAGGCCACGCTGCTGGCACAAGGTGATGCTGAAGCTATCGCCCTCAATATGGACGCGCGTGAGAAGCTAACGGCCGAAATTGAGCGCCTGCGTAACGTGAGAGAACAGAAACTCAGTAAAGAAGCGCAGAAACTGGCGAACCTGCCTTTCAGCCGTGCGATTACGAAAAAAGAGCAGGCTGATATGGGGACGTTGAAGAAAAGCGTTCGCGGTTTGGTGGTGGTACACCCGATGACTGCACTGGGGCGCGAGATGGGCTTAACAGAGATGACGGGCTACGCGCCGAAACCGTTCTGAGGTTTGTTTCTCTGCGCCGACAGAAGCTGATGATGTACGCGTTGGCGTGATGGATTTGTTGATGAAGCCCCTGTTTAACAGGGGCTTTGTCGTTTCTGGTTCGTGGCTGTTGCGATATTAGCGCGGTGCGTGCAGACGATGCGTTTGGTTGGTAAACGCGATACCGGCCGGAGTGTCATCGTGTTGCGTGTTTGCCAGACGGAAGACGGAAACCGCCTGTTTCAGCAGTCTCGCCTGTTCTTCCAGCGAATCGGCGGCGGCAGAGGATTGTTCAACCAGCGCGGCGTTCTGCTGCGTGGTGCTGTCCATCTCAACAATCGCCTGGCTAACCTGACTAATTCCCCGGCTTTGCTCATCCGATGCAGTGGCAATTTCACCCATGATGTCGTGCACCTGCGTGATCGAGGTGACGATATCATTCATCGTTTTGCCTGCGTTGCCGACCAGCGTCGCACCGTGTGAGACCTGATTAACGGATTCAGAGATCAGGCCTTCGATTTCCTTCGCGGCCTGAGAACTGCGCTGTGCCAGATTGCGGACTTCGCTAGCGACCACGGCAAAGCCACGGCCTTGTTCACCAGCGCGAGCAGCTTCCACCGCAGCGTTCAATGCCAGGATGTTGGTCTGGAAGGCGATGCTATTGATGACGGACGTGATTTCCGCGATACGTTTAGAGCTGTTTTCAATCGCGCTCATGGTTTGCACCACGTTATTCACCTGCTCGCCACCCTGTTTGGCAGTTTGGGAAGCGCTGATAGCCAGTTTGTTGGCGTGGTGCGCGTTATCCGCATTTTGCTTAACTGTCGCGGTGAGCTGTTCCATGCTGGCGGCGGTTTGCTCAACGGCGGCGGCCTGTTGCTCGGTACGTGATGACAGGTCCGTATTGCCCGCGACGATCTCGCTGGAGGCGTTAGAAATCTGGCTGACGCCGACGCGAATGTCGTCGATCATATTGTGCAGGTTGTCGTTCATTTTCGACATTGCACTCATCAACTGACCCAGCTCATCCTTACGCGTTGTGTTGATGGACATGGTGAGGTCGCCTGTTGCGATTTTTTCAGCCATGCTCAATGTGTTGCCCAGCGGTGTGGTGATCTGACGTGAAATGAACCAGGAAATCAGCAGGCCAAGCAGCAGTGTAATCAGCGCCGCGATGCTCATTTGCAGTGTGGCATTGTGGATATCTGCCTGCGAAGCCGCCAGCTGATCGCTCAGCAGCGATTTCACTACGTCGTTTAACTGTCCGGCGACAACCTGCATTTGCCCCGCCTGCGCCATTTCCTCCTGATAGGCTGGCATATAGGCCAGAACCTGCTCTTCATAGCTATTCATGATTGTCATAACCGGTGCTAGCGTTTCACGCTGTTCGGCAGACAGGCTCTGATACAGAAAGGTCAGTGACGTTTGTGCCGCATTGATGGCATCCGTCAGCTTTTCTTCGGATTCTTTATTGGTCGAAAGTAATAAACCACGAACGTGGTAGCGGACGGCAATCAGTTTTTGGTTCAGGTCGGAAAGTAATAGTTGCAGGTTTGTGCTGTTGTTGTCTGTCTTTAATTGATCGTTGAGATCTTGTAGAGGTTTTTCCGTGGTTGAAATATTCCAGCTTTTTCTTACGGCATCCTTTTTGCTCACGGCATTTATATAATTATTTTGTTTTTCCTGATAGCTGGTAATTAATGTGGGGATGCTGGCTATTTTCTTGGCGTCGCTTTCAGGCCAGTGAAATTCTTTTGCTTTTTCAGCGAGTTTACTGACGCTGGCAATATGCTCAATGTTCCTTTTTATATCATCTGGGTTATAGGTGGTGCCGTATAATGCGCGGTAATATTTAGCCTGGTTAATTTCATCATTGATATTGTTGCTTAAGTTAACTTTATCAATGCTGTCTTTCAGCGAGCTAATATGCATAATGCCCGCACCAGCAATCACCATGGTCATCAGCAGAATCAGGAAAAAGCCTAACCCTAATTTTTTACCGACTTTTAGATTGTCAAAATTCATAGCCATCACATCCCACCACTATATCGTATTGAGTCGAATTCACTATCCTGATGCACGCTTGATTAGCGGTGTTAGCATCTCGGATTACCGCTTGCCAAGCCTATCCCTGCAAAACAACATGATAAAAACCCGCAGTAGATATCGGCACTTTACTCTGAAACTTTACGCGCCAGTAAGCGGCGGCCTGTCGGGGGCGAGGCTCAAAGATGAGCCGGATATTGCCAACGTACATGCGGCTTGAAGTATGGCAGGTACAATAAAAAACTGGAATAACAGACTGTTATTCCAGTTCATATTCAAACGCAGAAGAGGCCTGATGATATCAGGCACTCAGCGGTTTTATTTTTTCGCGCTAGCGAAACGAGCAGCGGCTTCGTCCCAGTTCAACACGTTCCAGAATGCTTTAGCATAAGCTGGACGAAGGTTCTGATATTTCAGGTAGTAAGCGTGTTCCCAGACGTCCAGACCGACGATTGGGTAGCCAGACGCGCCAGAAACAGCTTCACCCATCAGCGGGCTGTCTTGGTTTGCAGTAGACACTACGGCCAGTTTGCCGTCGTCTTTCAGTACCAGCCACGCCCAGCCAGAACCGAAGCGAGTGGCTGCTGCTTGCTCAAATTTCTCTTTAAACGCATCAACGCTGCCGAAATCACGTTCGATAGCGGCTTTCAGATCGCCAGTCAGCGTCGTACCTACTTTCAGGCCTTTCCAGAACAGGCTGTGGTTAACGTGGCCACCCGCATTGTTACGCAGTGCTGTTCTTTTCTCCGCAGGAACTTTATCCAGTTGGGCGATCAGCTCTTCAGCAGACAATTTAGCCAGCTCAGGCAGAGATTCCAGCGCGGCGTTAGCATTATTGACGTAAGCCTGATGGTGTTTGGAATGGTGAATTTCCATCGTTTCTTTGTCGAAATGCGGTTCCAGTGCGTCATAAGCATATGGCAGCGATGGCAGTGAATAACTCATGTTTAGCATCTCCATGGTAAAAAAAATGTTACGGCACTGTACTGTTAGTACCGCGTAAGCAATACGTTCATTATAGTTAATTAAATGATATTGAAAATGATTATTCTCGTTCTGATGTCATGAACCATATTGCTTTACCTCATGATAACAAACGGTTATGTCATTATTGCACTATGTAGAAACAAATTAATCTATACCCGTCATACTTCAAGCTGCTGTGGCGCAGATGGTGTCGCTTACTCGCTCAGGCGCTGTGGATGCGTGTAAATAGTCGCATGCCCCGGTCGACAAAAACCGACCAGCGTCAGGTTGCAGCGCTCTGCGACCTCAACGGCCAGTGAGGTTGCCGCCGAGACGGCAAACAGGATTTCCACGCCGCACATGGCGGACTTCTGAACCATTTCATAGCTGGCCCGGCTGGAGACCAGCGCTGCGCCTTGCTTCCACCCGTGTTTCGCTCGGGTACCCAGCAGTTTATCCAGCGCGACATGGCGGCCGACGTCTTCACTCCCCCCGGACAGCGTGCCGTCTGGCGCGACCCAACTTGCGGCATGCGTGCAACCCGTCATCTGACCGATCTTCTGCACGTCTCGTAGCCGTACCAGCGCGTTTTCGAGCTTGCTGAGGGAAAATGTCTGCGTGAAGGGTAAGGGGGCGATGGGTTTGCCGATTTCCGCGAGCTGTTCTACGCCACATACGCCGCAGCCTGTGCGACCGTCCATCGCCCGGCGCCGTTCTTTTAGCCCGACAAAGCGTCGGCTGGACAGCTCAATCTGCACTTCGATGCCGTTACAGGCGGCCTGTACATCAATCCCGTAGATATCCGCTGGTGATTGAATAATGCCTTCAGATAAGGAAAACCCGAGGGCGAACTGTTCCAGTTCTTTCGGCGATGCCATCATGACGACATGCGAGATGCCGTTGTAGACCAGCGCCACGGGCACTTCTTCCGCCAGCCAGTCAGACTGTGGCTGATGCAGCGAGTCAGGATGATAAACCGAATGTTGCGTTGCGCCTTCAAGGGCGGCATCCGCGTGTAAATGAACCCCTTCCACCTGAAATACCTGCATGTTAGTAACCCTGGAAATTAAAAGTATTATACCCGTCATACTTCAAGTTGCATGTGCGTTGGCTGCGTTCAAATACTCGGCCCATCGTGGGCCTCGCCCTGAAGGGCCGCTGCAAGCAGCGTTCAAATCTGCTCCCGGCAGATTTGTCACCCGAATCACTTACTTGAGTAAGCTCATCGGGATGAAATGAGAGACATCCTGTCTCTCACCGAAAGCCAGCCAATGGCTGGTCAAATTCGTTCCCGACGAATTTGTCCTTCTCTTGCCGCGTTACGATGCTCATTGATGAGCATCGCCCTAAAGGGCTAACGCTTCGCGTTATTCAAAACGAATACGTTTTGTCCTGAAACTCGAATTATTTAGGGTATATCTCACCGCGCCTGAAGGGATGCGACTTTTTCTCGCAAGAAACTGTGCGTCAACTCGAAGAGTTGCCTTCTTCTCTGGCCGAATTCTGTCGCTAACTCCATACCCCGTATAGGCTTAATTTAACTGCTTACTGTTTGCCTCTTTTTTCACTGCGGCATGGCCGCTCACCCGGAAATGAAAAGGAGACTGAAATGGCGCATGATAATTTTGAAGGCCGGCCAGCATCTGACGAGGTCGGTTCTCTCAACCTGAAAAAACGCTATGACAATTTTATCGGCGGAGCCTGGGTTCCACCTGATGCGGGTCAGTATTTTGTCAATTTGACGCCAGTAACGGGCCAGCCGATGTGTGAAGTGGCCAGTTCGTCAACGCGAGATATTGACCACGCGCTGGATGCCGCTCACAAGGCAAAAGCGGAATGGGGTGGTATGTCGGTACAGGATCGGGCGCTGGTGCTTAACCGCATTGCTGACAGAATGGAACAAAATCTTGAGCTGCTGGCGCGGGTGGAAACCTGGGATAACGGTAAACCGATACGCGAAACCAGTGGGGCGGATGTGCCGCTGGCGATTGACCATTTTCGCTATTTTGCAGCCTGTATTCGTGCGCAAGAAGGGGCGATCAGTGAAATTGATGGCGATACCGTGGCCTACCATTTTCATGAACCTCTCGGCGTTGTCGGGCAAATCATTCCCTGGAATTTCCCGCTGCTGATGGCCTGTTGGAAGATGGCGCCTGCGCTGGCCGCTGGTAACTGTATTGTGCTGAAACCCGCCAAACTGACGCCGATGTCGGTGCTGATTTTGATGGAACTGATTCAGGATCTGCTGCCGCCAGGTGTCATTAATGTCGTCAATGGGTCGGGAAGCGAAATTGGCGAATACCTGGCGACGTCGAAACGCGTTGCGAAAGTCGCATTCACCGGCTCGACCGAAGTGGGCCAGCAGATCATGAGCTATGCGGCGCAGAACGTGACGCCAGTAACGTTGGAACTGGGTGGCAAATCGCCGAACATCTTCTTTGCCGACGTGATGGATAAAGAAGACAGCTTTTTTGACAAAGTGCTCGAAGGCTTCACGCTGTTTGCTTTCAATCAGGGAGAAGTCTGTACCTGTCCGAGCCGCGCGCTGGTGCAGGAATCTATCTATGATCGCTTTATGGAGCGGGCAATCAAGCGCGTGGAGGCTATCCGCATCGGCAACCCGCTGGACAGCAAAACCATGATGGGTGCTCAGGTGTCAGCAGGCCAGCTTGACACCATCCTTAACTACATAGATATCGGTAAGAAAGAGGGTGCACGGGTGCTCACGGGCGGCCAGCGTAAGGCGATGCCGGGTGGGCTAGCGGAAGGCTACTATCTGGAACCGACGATATTGTTCGGTAAAAACAGTATGCGTGTCTTCCAGGAGGAAATTTTTGGACCGGTATTAGCGGTCACGACCTTCAAAACGATGGATGACGCACTGGAGATCGCCAACGACACGGAATACGGTCTGGGGGCTGGCGTGTGGAGCCGTAACGGTAACATCGCTTACCGGATGGGGCGCGGTATTCAGGCCGGACGCGTCTGGACCAACTGTTATCACGCCTATCCGGCGCATGCGGCGTTCGGGGGCTACAAGCAGTCCGGCATCGGGCGTGAAAACCATAAAATGATGCTGGAACATTACCAGCAAACCAAGTGCCTGTTGGTGAGTTACTCTGATAAGCCGATGGGGCTGTTCTAACGGCGTACTTCCTTAAAACCCTGCGTGCCTGCCTGTGCGGGTACGCAGGCATAACGTACATTGATGCGGGTTTCCCGTATGAATCCGTCCTGATCACTCAGATTTGCCCGATTGTTGAGCGCTGGGAGTTGATAGTAGCAGGTCGTTGATAATAGATTGTGCTGACGTTTAACAACGGCTACGCTGTTTTGAATAGCGCTTTGCTTTCAAGAGGTTGTGCATGACGGATAAGATCGGCTGGATTGATAACCTGCGGGCGCTGGCCTGCATGATGGTCGTTCTGATTCATAGCACAACCTACTATATTACTGCGGGCGGCACGCCGGGCGACGGTCACTGGGATGTAGCGAATATCCTGAACTCTGCCTCGCGCGTCTGTGTTCCGCTGTTTTTCATGATCTCGGGTTACTTATTCTTTGGCGAGCGCAGCGCGGGGAAAAAACATTTCCTGCGTATTGGTTTATGCCTGCTTTTTTATAGTACGGTCGCGCTGATCTATATTGCGACGCTCACGCCGATTAATGGCCTGAATTCATTGCACCATGCGCTGCAAAAACCGGTCTTTTATCACTTATGGTTTTTCTACGCCATTGTGGTGATTTATCTGCTTTCCCCACTTATTACCATCAAGCCGGTCTCGGGAAAATATATCGTCGTCTTGATTATCTTGCTGGCCGTTGTCGCCAATCCGAATACGGGGCGGGTGGAATTTGAAGGGTTTAAATTACTGCCCGTGAATCTCTATATTTACGGCGACACGTTTTACTATGTGCTGTATGCCGCGCTGGGGCGTGCGTTGGGGATGCTGGAAGTACCAAAGAAAATCGCGCTAGCCGCTATCCCGTTCTTTATTGCCTGTGTCGCACTGGTTGCGATGGGGACGAAGCACCACACATTATTGAACGATACGTTTACCCAGACATTTTACATCTACTGTGGCCCGCTGGTGTTTCTGGCTGCGGTCAGCCTTCTGGTGGTGTTTAAGCATTACTGTAACCAGCGAGTTTTACCCGGTTTTGCCACCCTTTCGCGCCATTCGCTGGCGATTTACGGCTTCCATGCGTTGATCATTCATTATCTGCGTACGCATGATGTAGTACTGCCATCCCACCCGGTTTTCGACATCTTGTATGTTTTCGCCATCGCGCTGGGGAGCAGCCTGCTGCTTTCGATGGCGCTACAGAAAATTGATGTGCGGCGCTGGGTGAGTTGACGGTTTGTCCGCCGTGCCGGAAGTATCGTGTTACATCAACGTCTTCAGCTGCTGGTAGAGTGCCTTAAATGTACGTCTCCGCTCGGTATAGGTGGCGTGACGCTGGGGATCCGGTTGATGAACCTGTTCCAGCGGTAGCGGCGGCAGAAGGTCTGCCAGTGGCGTATGTGGATGCATGGCGATTTGTGCCAGACGTGCCGCTCCCAGCGCGGGGCCAACATCTCCTCCCGTGCGGTACTCCAGCGTTTGACCGCTGATATCCGCCAGCATTTGCCGCCAGTAGGCGCTGCGTGCGCCACCGCCAATCAGCGTGATGCTATCGGGTTTTAGCCCGGTCATATGCAGTGCGTCCATTCCATCGGCAAGCGCAAATCCCACGCCTTCCAGTACCGCTTTTGCCAGTTCTGGTCGGCCGTGCTGATGGGTGAGTCCCCAGAATGCGCCTTTGGCATCGGGATTATTGTGCGGTGTGCGTTCGCCGGAGAGATAGGGTAAGAACCACACTGGCGTGATTGTGTCATCGGCTGGCGTCGAGGCAATTTCCTGCAATAGCGCGGGTACGCTCTCTGCGTGCGTCAGGCGGGCGACCCAGTCGAGGCAGGAGGCGGCGCTTAGCATCACGGACATCAGGTGCCAGGTATTCGGCAGCGCGTGGCAGAAGCTGTGGACGGCATGCTGTGGGTTGCTGAGAAAGCCGTCGCTGACGGCGAAGTAAACGCCGGATGTGCCGAGAGACAGCATCGCCTGACCGGCTTGATACAGCCCGACGCCAATCGCTCCCGCCGCGTTATCCCCACCGCCAGCAATCACGGGGACGGGATCCATACCCCAGCGGCTAGCGATATCAGGCCGCAGATAACCGGTAATCTGATTGCCTTCATACAGTGCGGGCATATGTTCGCGGCTCAGCGCGCAGGCTTCCAGCAGCGTGTCGCTCCAGTCTCGTTTGGCGACATCCAGCCAGAGTGTGCCGGCTGCATCGGACATATCGCTGGCAAACTCTCCCGTCAGACGCCAGCGCAGATAATCTTTTGGCAGCAGGACTTTGTCGATTTGGCTAAAGACCTCGCTTTCGTTCTCCTGCACCCATTTCAGTTTGGGCGCGGTAAAGCCCGGCATCATCAGGTTGCCGGTAATCTGGCGCGATGTTGGCACCTGTTGCTCCAGCGTGCGGCATTGGGCCGCGCTACGTCCGTCATTCCAGAGGATCGCGGGTCGCAGCACGTTCTGGCGAGCATCCAGCAAGGTCGCCCCGTGCATTTGCCCGGTCAACCCCAGTGCTTTCACGGCGCGAAGGCTGTGCGTTGCCGCCAATGCCTGTAGTGCTTGATCGGTCGCCTGCCACCAGTCTTCAGGCGCTTGCTCTGACCAGAGAGGATGCGGGCGGGAAATGCGCAATGCGGCGCTATGGCTGGCAATCACTTCACCTGCTTCGTCCAGCAGGATGGCTTTCACGCCGGAAGTACCCAGATCAATACCAATATACATAGTGGCTCCTGATAAGCCTCTGCGGCAGGGGGGAGCCTGTCGCAGTAGGTGTGGCGTAGTGAGCGTACCGTTTTATTTAGCCAAAGAGGTGGCGGTTAACCAGGTTTTCCAGCAATTCCTGCTGGCCACTCTGGTGCTGTGGTGCCAGTTGGTGGCTTTCCGCATAGTGGGTGAGTGATTCCAGCGAGGCTTTACCTTGCAGGATTTGCTGACCCAGCTCTCCGTTCCAGCCTGCGTAGCGTTTAGCAACCAACTGATTGAGTTTATCATCTTCAATCATTCTGGCGGCGGCCTTGAGCGCCAGCGCCATGGTATCCATCGCGCCGATATGCGCGTGGAAAAGGTCATAGCGATCGGTGCTTTGGCGACGAACTTTGGCGTCAAAGTTCAGCCCACCCGTCGTAAAGCCACCCGCCTTGAGAATTTCATACATGATCAGCGTGTTCTCTTCCACGCTGTTAGGGAACTGATCGGTGTCCCAGCCGAGCTGCGGATCGCCGCGGTTTGCATCGACCGATCCGAAAACGCCCAGCGCGACAGCGGTGGCGATTTCATGATGGAATGAATGGCCTGCCAGCGTAGCGTGGTTGGCTTCCACGTTGACTTTAATCTCTTTTTCCAGCCCAAACTGTTTCAGGAAACCATAAACGGTGGCGACATCGTAGTCGTACTGGTGCTTGGTTGGCTCCTGCGGTTTCGGCTCAATGAGCAGCGTGCCCTGAAAGCCGATTTTGTGTTTATGTTCGACGACCATCTGCATGAAGCGACCGATTTGTTCACGCTCCTGACGCAGGTCGGTATTGAGCAGGGTTTCATAGCCTTCGCGCCCGCCCCACAGCACATAGTTCTCGCCACCCAGTTTTTTGGTCGCGTTCATGGCCGTGAACACCTGCGTAGCCGCCCAGGCAAAGACATCCGGGTCAGGGTTGGTGGCCGCGCCTGCGCCATAGCGAGGATGGGTAAAGCAGTTGGCGGTACCCCACAGCAGCTTCACGCCGCTATCCTGCTGCTTTTCCGCCAGCACATCGGTGATAACCGCAAAGTTATGCAGATACTCTTTCAGTGAGTTCCCTTCCGGTGCGACATCGACGTCATGGAAGCAGTAGTAAGGCACGCTCAGCTTTTGAAAGAATTCGAATGCGATGTCTGCCTTGCGCTTCGCCAGCTCCAGCGCGTCGCCTGACTGTTGCCACGGCCGCGCAAAAGAGCCGACGCCGAACATATCCGCGCCGTTCCAGCAGAACGTGTGCCAGTACGCGACGGCAAAACGCAAATGGTCCGCCATACGTTTCCCGAGAATTTCCTGGTCGGGATTGTAGTGACGAAAGGCGAAGGGATTGTCGCTTTGGCTACCTTCATAACGGACTTTTTCGATCTGTTCAAAATAGGCTTGCATCGTTAACTCCTTAGAAACCACCCAGACGGAAGAGAGGGGAATGGGATTAATTTTCGGAGTGGATGAACGTTTCCTCAATTACGTTATTTCACACTGAAATTCAGAGAATTATTAAATGTGCGCTGTGTCGCAAAAATAACGGTATTTAATCTGAATACGCTTCGCAATGTGTAACAACATGAAAATGTGACTCGACAATAAAATATGACCAGTATCAAAAAACGGGAATTAAACCAAAAAACATAATTGGAGGATAAAAATCTGTAATTGATGGGGGGATACTTAGCGACAATACTCATCTGGCTATTGCTATTGGAGTCTTAGGCCCTGCATCTTAAATAAAAAAAGGTACGCTATGATGAAAGTTAACCATTTTTTACTCTCAGCCTGTGCCGTATTCACTTTAGTGTGTCAGCCCGGATTCGCGAAGGACGTTAAAATAGGCATGGCGATTGATGACTTGCGTCTTGAACGCTGGCAGAAAGATCGCGATCTTTTTGTTGAGCAAGCCAAAAAGCAGGGAGCTGATGTTTTTGTTCAATCGGCAAACGGCAATGAGGCCACACAAATTTCTCAAATAGAAAACATGATCAATCGCGGTGTCGATGTCTTGGTTATTATTCCTTATAACGGTCAGGTACTTGGCAATGTTATTGCGGAAGCAAAGCGTGAGGGAATAAAAGTGCTTGCTTATGACCGCATGATTAATAATGCAGATGTGGATTTTTATATTTCATTTGATAATGAAAAGGTTGGCGAATTACAGGCGAAATATCTCGTCGATAGGGTGCCCGGTGGCAACTATTTCTTAATGGGCGGCTCCCCCGTTGATAATAACGCGAAGCTGTTTCGTCAGGGGCAAATGAAGGTGCTCACACCGCTGATCGAAAGCGGGAAAATAAAAGTAGTCGGCGATCAGTGGGTTGATGCCTGGTTACCAGAGAATGCGCTGAAAATTATGGAAAATGCGCTAACGGCGAACAGCAATAAGATTGATGCTGTTGTCGCATCGAACGATGCGACGGCGGGCGGGGCGATTCAGGCGCTTGCCGCACAGGGTCTGGCAGGGAAGGTTGCGATTTCCGGTCAGGATGCCGACCTGGCGGCAATCAAACGCATTGTGGCAGGGACGCAAACCATGACGGTCTATAAACCGATCAGCAAGCTGGCGAAAGATGCCGCAGATATCGCCGTGGCGTTAGGTTCAGGTAAAACGCCGGAATCTAACGCTAAATTAAACAATGGATTGAAAGACATTCCTTCCTTCTTACTGACGCCGATTCCCGTCGATAAATCCAATATCGATTCCACCGTTATTGCCGATGGCTTCCACAAAAAAGCGGACGTGTATTAACGCACGTCGCAGCCACTAGATTTCAGGATGCAGGAAAGACGTTCATCGAGCCACGACACGAGGTTGTGGCTCGCCACTGTTGCAGACGAGGTCTGAGATACCTGAATCACGGAGGCCGTGATGCCACATCTGTTGGAAATGAAAAATATCACCAAGGCGTTTGGCGCGGTGAAAGCCGTCGATAATGTCAGCCTGACGCTGGAGGCGGGTCAGGTCTTGTCGCTATGTGGCGAGAATGGCTCTGGCAAATCCACCTTAATGAAGGTCCTGTGTGCCATCTACCCGCATGGCAGCTATGACGGGCAGATCGTGTTTTCCGGTGATGAACTGCGCGCCAACCATATTCGCGATACGGAGCAAAAAGGCATTGCGATTATCCATCAGGAGCTGGCGCTGGTGAAAGAGATGACGGTGCTGGAGAACCTCTTTTTGGGTAACGAATGGTCGCGTTTTGGCGTGATGGATTACGACAATATGTACCTTCGCTGCCAGCGCATGTTGGAGCAGGTCAAGCTGGCCGTCGACCCGAATACCAAAGTGGGCGAGCTTGGATTAGGCCAGCAACAGCTGGTGGAAATTGCCAAGGCGCTGAATAAGCAGGTGCGTTTGCTGGTGCTGGATGAGCCAACTGCCTCATTGACCGAGCGGGAAACCGCAATCCTGCTGGAGATCATCCAGGATCTGCGCGATCACGGTATTGCCTGCATCTATATCTCGCACAAGCTCAACGAAGTTAAAGCCATTTCCGATGTGATTTGCGTGATTCGCGACGGGAAACACATTGGTACGCGTCTGGCGGCTGAACTGAGTGAAGATCAGATTATTGCCATGATGGTGGGGCGAGAGCTGACGGAGCTCTATCCCAATGAACCGCATGTCATTGGTGAAGAAGTGTTACGCGTAGAACACCTTACCGCCTGGCACCCAGTCAATCGCCACATTCGCCGGGTGGATGATGTTTCGTTTGCGCTGCACCGAGGCGAGATTCTCGGCATTGCCGGGCTGGTGGGGTCAGGGCGTACGGAAACGGTGCAATGCCTGTTTGGGGCCTATCACGGCCGCTGGCAGGGCGACATCTTTATTGACGGCGAGCCGGTGACCATCAGCAACTGCCAGCAGGCGATGGCGCGGGGCATTGCGATGGTGCCGGAGGATCGTAAGAAGGATGGCATCGTCCCGGTGATGAGTGTGGCGCAGAACATGACGTTGGCGGCACTCGACCAATTCACAGGGCCGTTTTCCATGCTGGATGATGCCCGTGAGCAGGACATCATCCGGCAGTCGCTAGCGAATCTAAAGGTGAAAACCTCCAGCCCGGAACTGGCAATCGCCCGGCTAAGCGGCGGCAATCAGCAAAAGGCGGTGCTGGCGAAATGCCTGCTGTTGAATCCCCGTATTCTGATTCTTGATGAACCCACACGCGGCATCGATATCGGTGCCAAATATGAAATCTACAAGCTCATTAATGCGCTGGTAAAACAGCACATTGCCGTCATTGTCATTTCTTCTGAATTGCCCGAAGTGCTGGGGTTGAGCGATCGGGTGTTGGTGATGCATCAGGGGCGGATCAAAGCGGATTTGATCAATCGTGATTTAACCCAGGAACAGGTTATGGAAGCCGCATTGAGGAGTGAACATCGTGCTGAAAACATCGCAGTCTGAACAACAACATGTCGCGGGCTCTGTCTCGATTCTGCAACGGTTGAAAAGCATCAATCTTCAGGTCTACGTGATGATTGCCGCCATCATCGCCATCATGCTCTTTTTCACCTACATGACCGACGGGGCGTATCTCAGCGCGCGTAATCTCTCCAACCTGCTGAGGCAAACGGCGATCACCGGCATTCTGGCGGTCGGTATGGTGTTTGTCATTATCTCCGCCGAGATCGATCTGTCGGTTGGCTCGATGATGGGATTATTGGGCGGTGCAGCGGCTATTTTTGATGTCTGGTTTGGTTGGCCTTTGCCGTTGACCATCGTTGTGACACTTGCGCTGGGATTGCTGCTTGGCGCGTGGAATGGCTGGTGGGTCGCCTACCGGAAAGTCCCTTCTTTTATCGTGACGCTGGCGGGGATGCTGGCTTTTCGCGGCATTCTGATCGGCATTACCAATGGGACGACGGTTTCCCCGACCAGCGAAGCGATGTCGCAGATTGGCCAAAGCTATCTGCCTTCCGGCATCGGTTTTATGTTCGGTGCCGTCGGTCTAATGGTGTTTATCGCCTGGCAGTGGCGTCGGCGCAGCAGTCGTGCGCAATTAGGGTTACCCGTAAACCCTCCTGCGGGTGATATTGGTCGTCAGACGGTGACAGCGCTGGTGGTGCTGGGTGCGATTTATCTGCTGAATGACTATCGCGGTGTGCCAACACCGGTTCTGGTGCTGACGTTGTTGATGTTGGGCGGTATTTTTCTGGCAACGCGAACCGCATTTGGCCGCCGCATCTATGCCGTGGGCGGCAATATTGATGCCGCCCGCTTATCGGGCGTGAATGTTGAGCGCACCAAAATGGCGGTGTTCGCGATTAACGGCCTGATGGTGGCGGTCGCCGGGCTGATTCTTAGCTCGCGGCTAGGGGCAGGCTCACCCTCCGCCGGGAATATTGCCGAATTGGATGCGATTGCCGCCTGCGTGATTGGCGGCACCAGTCTGGCGGGCGGTATTGGCAGCGTGGCGGGCGCGGTGATGGGGGCATTTATCATGGCGTCGCTGGATAACGGGATGAGCATGCTGGATGTGCCGACCTTCTGGCAATACGTCGTAAAAGGCGGAATCCTGCTATTGGCGGTGTGGATGGATACCGCAACAAAGCGGCGCGTATGACGTGATGCGGGGTCTATGGAGGAAATACGTGGCGGCTCGCAATAATCAGCAAATTATTTTGGCCTCTGAGGGCGCTGTGCTATTCAAGGAAGAAGACTTTATTCAAGGAACTTGCGATTAATGAGTGCCAACTGTCATGTTTGAAAAACGCTATCGCATCACGCTGCTGTTCAACGCCAACAAAGTGTATGACCGTCAGGTGGTTGAAGGGGTTGGCGAATATTTACAGGCCTCTCAGTGTGACTGGGACATCTTCATCGAAGAGGACTTCCGTTGCCGCATTGATAACATCAAAGAGTGGCTGGGAGACGGCGTGATTGCCGATTTTGACGATGGCGAAATCAAGCAGCTACTACAGGATGTGAACGTGCCGCTGGTGGGGGTTGGCGGCTCCTATCACCGGCCTGAGGATTACCCGCCCGTGCATTATATCGCGACAGATAACCATGCTCTGGTGGAAAGCGCGTTTATGCACCTCAAAGAGAAAGGGCTGAACCGCTTTGCTTTTTATGGCCTGCCGGCATCGGGTGGAAAAGGCTGGGCACAGGAGCGGGAATACGCTTTCCGGCAATTGGTTGCAGCAGAAAAGTATCAGGGCGTGGTGTATCAGGGAATGGAAACGTCGCCGGATAACTGGCAATACGCACAAAATCGGCTGGCCGACTGGGTGCAGGGGCTTCCGCCGCAGACGGGGATTATCGCGGTGACCGACTCGCGCGCGCGCCATCTGTTGCAGGTCTGCGAACATCTGAATATTGCCGTACCGGAAAAGCTATGCGTTATTGGGATCGATAACGAAGATCTGATTCGCTACCTTTCACGCGTCGCGCTCTCGTCAGTGGCGCAGGGCACGCGCCAAATGGGGTATCGTGCCGCGAAGTTGCTGCATCAGCTGCTGTTGAATCAGGCCGATTTACCGCTGCAACGTATTTTGGTGCCGCCGGTTCGGGTGGTGGAACGTCGCTCAACGGATTATCGCTCTGTGCACGATCCTGCCGTTATTCAGGCTATGCACTTTATCCGCTATCACGCCTGCAAAGGGATTAAGGTCGAGCAGGTGCTGGATGCGGTAGGGATTTCCCGCTCGAATCTGGAGAAGCGCTTCAAAGATGAAGTCGGTCAGACGATTCACGGTGTGATTCACGCAGAGAAGCTGGATCGGGCGCGCAACTTGCTGATATCGACCTCGCTCTCGATTGGCGAGATCTCGTTAATGTGTGGCTACCCTTCGCTGCCTTACTTTTATGCTGTCTTTAAGAAGGGGTATGACATCACGCCGAAGGAGTACCGCGAGCGTTATGGAGAAGGTTATTAAGACTATTTATATATAAAGAAGGTTATGCAGGAAGGCGCGGCGGTGCGCGCCTTATCAATCGGTGTGTGAGCGGTTACGCCGGCACGCGCCAGTAATCGTAATCGATGTGCTCAACCTGGAAGTTGGCGTTCTCTTTGTCACCCGTCAGACGGTTGGCGATGGTAAAGGCAAAATCGAACGTCACGCCCAACCCTTTGCCGCTGATCAGATTACCGTCTTCCACGACTTTCTCATCAACATAAACGCCATCGGTCACGTCCTGCCATAAATTGCCGGAGCAAACGTAGCGACGGCCTTTCAGCAGATTGTTACCGCCCAGTACGCGTGCAGCCGCAGAGCACAGTGGGCAAATCAGTTTTCCCGCCTCGTCATGGCGACGGATGAACTCGACAACCATCGGGTTGGCGGCCAGGTTAACTGTACCCTGTGGGCCGCCAGGAATGACCACGGCATCAAACAGCGCGTCCTGGTTTCTTTCCAGCAGAGAATCGGCAAACATACGAATATTGTGATAACTGTGCAGTTCCAGTCTGTCATAGCATGACAGCATGGTGACTTCTATCTTCATGCGGTGCAGTACATCAATCACCATGATCGCTTCTGCTTCTTCAAACCCTGGGGCCAGCAGAACGGCGACTTTCTTAGACATAGCATCTCCAGCAATATGCAAGGGAAGGTGTTAACCGCAAGAGGATAGCAAAGAAATATCGACAAAATGAAACGATGTTTTATTAATGTCGAGTGGGTCGCGTAAACGATTTTTGCTGCTTAGCCTAAAGAGAAGATGGCGCTATACTTGCTAACTTGGTCGTGAATCGGCCACGAATTTTTTTGCACGAAAGCACGACTCTTCTCTTCCTGTCCCGCCAAAAAGATGTTTAAATTATCACTCACTTATTTTGCATAAATATGCATTTGTGAGTGTGTCGATTTTGATTATCGACCGGCCCGTTTGATGTAGCATGTGCACAGGGCCCGAACGCTCATTAATGCATGGCGTAACATAATGGTGTGGCGGCTAAGCTGATACCCTAGGGGTATATCACCATAGATCTTTCGAGCAGGGATTACATATATGACAACGATTCTCAAGCATCTTCCGGTTGGTCAGCGTATTGGTATTGCGTTCTCGGGTGGTCTGGATACCAGCGCCGCGCTGCTTTGGATGCGTCAAAAGGGCGCGGTTCCTTATGCGTACACCGCAAATCTGGGGCAGCCAGATGAGGATGACTACGAGGAAATCCCTCGTCGGGCTATGGAATATGGCGCGGAAAATGCTCGCCTTATCGATTGCCGTAAACAGCTGGTTGCTGAAGGTATCGCTGCGATTCAGTGCGGCGCATTCCACAACACGACGGCAGGCGTGACCTATTTCAACACCACGCCGCTGGGCCGTGCCGTTACCGGTACGATGCTGGTTGCGGCGATGAAAGAAGATGGCGTGAACATCTGGGGTGACGGCAGCACCTATAAAGGCAACGATATTGAGCGTTTCTATCGCTACGGCCTGCTGACCAATGCTGAACTGAAGATTTATAAACCGTGGCTGGATACCGATTTTATTGATGAACTGGGCGGCCGTCAGGAGATGTCCGAGTTTATGTCTCAGGCTGGGTTCGGCTATAAAATGTCTGCTGAGAAAGCCTATTCCACCGATTCCAACATTCTGGGTGCGACGCACGAAGCGAAGGATCTGGAATTCCTGAATTCCAGCGTCAAAATCGTTAACCCAATTATGGGCGTGAAATTCTGGGACGAGAACGTCAAAGTTCCGGCAGAAGAAGTGACCATTCGTTTTGAACGCGGCCACCCGGTTGCGCTGAACGGCAAAACCTTTGCCGATGATGTCGAACTGATGCTGGAAGCGAACCGTATCGGCGGACGCCACGGTCTGGGTATGAGCGATCAGATCGAAAACCGTATTATTGAAGCGAAAAGCCGTGGCATCTATGAAGCGCCGGGAATGGCACTGCTGCACATTGCCTACGAGCGTCTGGTGACTGGTATCCACAACGAAGACACCATCGAGCAATACCACGCTAATGGCCGTCAGTTGGGTCGTTTCCTGTATCAGGGACGCTGGTTCGATTCTCAGGCGCTGATGCTGCGCGATTCTTCTCAGCGTTGGATCGCCAGCGCCATCACTGGTGAAGTGACGCTGGAGCTGCGTCGTGGCAATGATTACTCCATCATGAACACCGTGTCTGACAATCTGACCTATAAACCAGAGCGTCTGACTATGGAGAAAGGCGACTCGGTCTTCTCACCGGATGACCGTATCGGCCAGCTGACCATGCGCAATCTGGATATCACGGACACACGTGAAAAACTGTTTAACTATGTTGAAACGGGCTTGCTCTCTTCCTCCGCCAGTACGGGTCTGCCGCAGGTAGGCCAACTGCAGGATAAAGCAGAGAAATAACGCACAGATTGAGTAATATAAAAATCCGGAATCGTCTCGCGTTTCCGGATTTTTTTTATCTGTTTATCATATGTTTATGTTTGGTCTTCTCGCGGTGTTTTTTCGTGTATGAACTCTTGCTGACAATGCAGGTTGCATCTGTACAACCGTCGTGGAAAGGGACAAAATACCTATAAATAAGCAGCCAGGATAATAATCTGAAGGCGAAGGATCTGTGGGATGGGATGTCGTTTTTTTGGGGTTATGTATTAACTTTTCAATGGAGGAAAAATGTTAGAGATATTTGATGTAAATCACGCCTTGTTGTCAGAAACGAAATCAGAAGAGATGTTTACCCTCAGAAAAGAGACGTTTAAAGATCGGCTGAATTGGGCTGTGCAATGTACTGATGGAATGGAGTTTGATCAGTATGATAATAATAATACGACTTATCTTTTTGGCATAAAAGATAACACGGTTATTTGTAGTCTGAGATTTATCGAAACAAAATACCCTAACATGATTACCGGGACGTTTTTCCCTTATTTCAAGGAGATTAATATTCCTGAAGGGAACTATCTGGAGTCTAGTCGGTTCTTTGTGGATAAATCGCGAGCGAAAGATATCCTCGGCAATGAATACCCCATTAGTTCGATGCTGTTTCTTTCGATGATTAATTACTCAAGGGATAAAGGCTATGATGGAATATATACCATAGTGAGTCACCCTATGCTGACGATATTAAAACGTTCTGGCTGGGGAATCAGCGTGGTTGAGCAAGGTTTATCAGAAAAGCAGGAAAGAGTGTATTTAGTTTTCCTTCCTGTTGATGATGAGAATCAGGAAGCGTTGGCTCGTCGTATTAACCGCAGTGGGACATTCATGAACAACGAACTGAAGCAGTGGCCTCTACGAGTACCTGCCGCTATTGTACAGGCTTAATGAGTTGTAGTTCAACGCCAAGTCTTATGGCATGCTTGGCATTCAGGACGCCAAGTTTTTTCACAACGTTGCCGATATGAAATTTTACCGTGCTGGTTTTGATTCCGAGAATAATAGCGACTTCCAGATAGGTTTTACCCATGCTGGCCCAGTAAAGAATTTCATTTTCTCGTTGAGAGAATATTTCTTTATTATTTAATTGTTTCTTACTTTCCATCATCTCTCTGCAAAGAGAGATGATTTTTTCATATGCATCAATTAACAGCATCTGAAAGGTGTCTTTTTTCTCTTCAATGAATGTTTCAACATCATCCGGATATGAACTGTCCACGATAATCGATAACATCGCCAGATTGTCACCATGATCGTGAAGCACAAAAGTATATCCGTTAATAATATTATATTTTTTAGAGAGATCGAATATCTTGGCCAGCTGTAGTCGGGTGTTAATAACGAGGCTTTTCTCCCAGGAGAAAGGCGATATCTTATTAAATGAGGCAAGAACAACAGGATCAATATGCTGATATTTGTTTTCTTTATAGAGGTTAACCCATTCATCGGGATAACTGGAAATGATGATCATTTGAGAAGGGTTCTTCTTATTGAGCACCATAAATGAGAATTTTATGCCGTCGTAGTGATCCAGGTTTTTATTGAAATGCTTTTTAATTACCCTGCTTATTATTTCACTATCGGTGAATAATGGCGACATCTCATGACCTCAGTCTGAAGAATCAACATCCTTGTAATGGAAAAGTATATACCTACACCTGTACCTAAGTCTAATTGTTATGCGTGAGTGAAAAAACATACAATTCGAAGATCGTTTGAGGGCGTAAAACAAAAGAAATAAACACCGCTCAGGATAAGCGTGATGATTGGCTAACATCAGGGAATGCTAATTAAAACGATATTTTTCAGTAATATAATAAAATTCGTTTCTTTTCTATGGCCTGTATTGTTTCACAGGCCCACCAGGTGTTCTGATTCATTAATTCCATCAGGGCGATACCCTCGCGAATAACACTCACTTTTATGCTGTGTTCTTTTTCGCGGTACCTCACGCCTCGTCGATGTTGATATTGTTGTATTCCCACAGCCGATTGAAATGCACGTCATCCAGATTGCGGGCTGAATCCGTATTACCTGCAAAAGGCCGGGCAGTGGTTGCGGCCGCTCCCCACGGCTGTTCTCTGTCATAGCTGGCGTCAATTGTGCTGTCGCGAATCACTAACTGACCGTTTGCCGTCTGGCCCGACAGGTATCCCGTTTGCCTTGCACCTTGATCCCAGGCGCGCCCCAGTTTGGCCTTTTTTCCTCCGCGGAAGCCTCCATCTCCTGTGAAACGACACGCCACTGCCAGAAAGCCGTATGGCACCCACGGCATGCTGTCAGGTGCGAAGACGTGAATATCTTTCGCCCCGCGGCTGGAAACCGTATGAAAGTGGACATGCTCGAATACCGCGGTTGCACGCCCAAAAACGTAATCGACATCGCCCTCAATATAGCAGTCTTTAATGTAGGCCCGGCTGTAGCGAGCCGTGACGTACTCGTTGCGGAGGTTGCTGGTATTGACGAAAAACGTATCCTGACGACCAATGAGGCGGACCTTTTCGAGCTGTACCTTGTCGCCGTCGGTGCGCAGTGCGACGGCCTGATGTGCTCGGCCATCTACCGAATCCAGCAAGGTATTTAATACCGTCAGGTTCTTCATCTGGAAATTGTCGCTCTGTGACCAGACCACGGCGGAACAAATGGTATCAATCGTCGCGTTTTGTTTTGATGCACAGAGATCGTACAGATACCAGGCAGGATCGCCGGGCTGATATTCACCGTGGGAATTCACCGTCTCCCGGTAGATTGCCGGTGAAAACATCGAATCCAGCGTAAGCTGAATCACCACGTCACTCGGTTGCTCTCCCGCCCCACATAGCGTGAGCGGTGGGGCATCGGCAGGGATATAGACCGTGCCGATATAGGTGCCCGGCAGCAGTTTAATCGTAATGTGCGACTGACCCTGCGGTGCCCGCAACGCGGCGTTGATCGCCTGTTGAACCTGAGTGTGCGTTGCGCCATCTATACCGATCTGTGGCCCGACAACCCACGGCGTAGCCAGTTCGACCGTAATGGGCGTGGGAAGCCAGACGTCAGCGTCGGTATGACCCTCATGTCCACGCGGCGTAAAATAGTGCGCTAGCGTGAAGCGACTTGCTTCCTGTTCGGAAAGTATGGGGCGATGAACCGTGCCGGGGTACGTCGTTTTTATCATGATCTTATCCTGCTGACGGCGCTATCGGCGAGAAAAGGGATGCCATCGTTATATGCGCTTTCGTAAGATGATTGAGGTGTCCTTTCTTGCCAGGTCAACCAGTATGTTTGATGCTGTAGCGTTGATGCTATAGGTATCCTCTTTATCTCTGGCATTGTTCACAGATTTTGCCAAACAGAATAGAAGTACTTAGTTCTACTGGTAATATGATTACGCTATCTGCGTATTGAAATAATATTATCTATCAAATAATTACCACGATTTTCTATTAAGCCTGCATGAATCATTTTTCAGGCCGACTGTGTTCAACGGCACAACGCTTATTTCCTTCATGTTTTCGTAAGTCACTTATTAATAAGTCTGTTATTGCTACGCTAAAGGTGAACTTCATAGCTGGAGCATATGCACATCTCACCGTTGTTAATATTGCGAGTGAAATAGAACGGCTGGAAGAAGTGAAAGTCCCTAAGGGAGATATCCTCGCATTATTGCGCGAGTGATAGTGCATATCGGAAATTTTTTGTTTTAGCATAACTCCAGCCCAATAGCAGATCGAATGGCTGGATCTGGATAAATCTGGCCCACATTGCCGAGTACCTGACCACCTTGCTGCGTGCGGGTGAGGTGCCTGGGAGGTCCAGATAACCGTCAGTCAGCTGATTTGTGGTTCAGCCATGGCGTTGCGTTAAGCTCCGATGCAATCCAGTCGCCAAACGCCCGTGTCTTAGCAGGAACTAATCGTGCGGATGGATGCACCAGATAGATCGTCTCGCGGTTCTCCACGGGATGGTCGGGCAGCACTGGCACCAGCCGACCGCTGCACAGTTCCGGGCCAGCCAGCCAGTCGGACACCATCGCAATGCCGACACCGGAAACGGCGGCTTGTACGAGGCTTTGCGCATCGTCCGTGACCAGCGGGCCTGTGATCCGAATCGCTGCCGTTTTGTCACCATCGCGCAGGTGCCAAAGGGGATGCGAGGCCAGACGAGAGAATCCCAGGCAAGCGTGCTGGCCAAGATCGGCAGGCCGGGAAGGCATACCGCGTGCTTGCAAATACGTGGGCGATGCGCAGAGCATACGCCGCGATGGCGCGAGCCGACGTGCTACCAGCCTGCTGTCGGTCAATGTTCCGATGCGGATGGCCACATCGAAAGACTCTGCCACCAAATCGACATAGCGATCCTCAAAAGCGGTTTCCACGACCAGATCAGGATAGGCAGCTAGGAACGCCGGAAGAATCGGTGCGATCCACATTCGGCCGAAGGTCGCAGGCAAGGCGATGCGCAGCGTGCCGCGCACGCTGGCCGCTGCAGCTGTGGTGTCCTGCTCGATCTCCTGCAAAACATGCAGGGCACCATGCATGCGCTGGTGGAAGGCTTCACCCGCTTCCGTCAATGCCAGTCGTCGCGTGGTGCGCTCCATGAGCCGTACTCCCAGGCGCTTTTCCAGTGCCGTGACGCGCCGCGAGAGAATGGAGCCATCGCGTCCTAACGCCTGACCCGCGGCGGTGAATCCGCCATGCTCGACGGCGGCCAGGAAAGCCGTGATCTGTTCGAATTCGGTGCCGTTCATCTCTGCATTATTTGCATCATTCATTTTCGGTAAAGCCATATTATCAATTTATGGTGAATTAATTAACCTATAGAACAATCGTCAAGCCCTTGGCTTTATGCGCATCCGGCGCGGACGGAGGGCGCATCGGAGTTGTTATGGAGAAGACACGTTCGGCGGTCGCGGTTGACGACCGATACAAGGTACTTGCGGCGATCTGCGTCTCCGCGATCATCATCCCTTTGGTATTCACTGGCCCGGCGATTTCTACGCCAGCGGTCGGGCGCGACCTGGGCGGAGACCAGTCCACCTTGAGCTGGATCGTCAACGCCTACGCTATCGCATTCGGCGGTTGCGTCATGGCGGCGGGTGCCATCGGCGACCAGATAGGCCGCAAGCGATGCTTCGTCGTGGGACTCTGGATCTTCGTCATCACGTCGCTACTGATCGGCCTGACCCCGAACTTGCTGTTGCTCAACCTGCTGCGCGCCGCCGAAGGTGTCGGCGGTGCCCTGGTGCTGACTTCGGCCACCTCGTTGCTGGCACAGGAGTTCGAGAGCGCAGAACGTACTCAGGCTTTCAGCTTTCTTGGTACCGCATTTGGTGTCGGTCTTGCGTTCGGGCCAATGGTCTCGGGATTCCTGATCGAGCATTTGGGCTGGCGTTCGCTCTACTTCGCCATCGCGTTGATTGCGGTCTTGATCCTGCTCTTGGGTACACGGCGGATCAGGGAGTCCCGTGACCCGGAGGCGCAAGGTATTGACTGGCTGGGCACGGTACTGTTCACAGCCGCGCTGGTGTCGTTGACGTTCGGCATCGTGCGGGGGCCGCAAGATGGATGGGTTAGCCTGCGCGTGTTGTCGCTGCTGGGTGGTGCTGTCCTGCTGCTTGGTGCCTTCGTCACCGTGGAACTGCGGCGTCCGCGTCCCCTGTTGGACCTGTCCCTTTTCCGCTATCCGCGCTTCATTGGGGTGCAACTGCTGCCAGTGGCAACGGGTTTCAGTTTCATCGCCCTGATCGTTTATGTGCCGATCTGGTTCATCGCCATCCAGGGGCGGGATGCGTTCACGGCTGGTCTGGCGATCCTACCGCTAACCGCGCCGATGCTGGTGGTGCCGTTGCTGGCCGGACGGATGGCCAAGCGGGTCTCGCCCGGCCTACTGTCGGGGATCGGCTTTCTTCTCTCCGCGCTCGGTGCTTGGCTGTTGATGCGCTTGTCGCCTGATGGAAGCCTGTGGTCAATGGCGATTCCCATGCTGCTGGTCGGCATCGGCAATGGTCTGCCGTGGGGGTTGATGGATGCTTTATCGGTGAGCGTGGTTCCCAAGACGCGCGCAGGGATGGCCGCGGGCATCTTCACCACCATGCGCGTAGCAGGAGAAGCCATCGCTATTGCGGCCATCGGTGCCGTATTGGTTGGCTTAACGGCGGCGAATTTACGTACGGCAGCAGAGGCAGGGGTGATTTCGCTACCGGAAGGTGCTACGGCGATTGCCAGCCAGATCGGAGCCAGCGGTGGGCACGGTACTTCTATCGGTAGCGGCGGCGCGATGGACGAGGCTGTCATTGAACTTGCTCATCGCGCCTACACATCAGCTTTCCACAGCATCTTTGGCGTGCTGGCCGTGCTCTCGATCCTGACTGCCGTAGTCTGCATTGTGACACTACGACAGTCAGCCGATAGGCAAGATACAGACTTGGAGTCTTGAGCTGCTCAGTTCAGGAACCGCTCAGCCAACATAGGAAGCCGTTTTATATAGATTTCCGGCCATCAGGCTATTTTTGCTTATCGCCTGATGCCGGCCCTTCTTTGCCTGCTCGCTGTTTTTACACTTAATTCCCCTGATACCACGTCCAGATCTTGATCAGCACTGCCGCCGATACACTCCAGCACACGACCGCCGCGAGCAGCGCCTGTGGCAATTTCATCCACGCGGTAAAGTAATAAAGTGAGATGAGATAAACCAGATAAGGAATCACGGACCAGATGCCAAACAGGATGGTGGCGCGTAGCGCTTCCAGCCCGCGCTCGGTGCCAACGATATAATGTGCGATCAGCGCGAATGTGGGGAATAGCGGCACCAGCCCGGCAATATAATAGTTTCGGCTTTTCGCCAGTACGCTGATGAGCAATACGATCAGCGCGCCGATAACAGATTTGATAAACAATGACATAAGTATGACTTCTGGCTTAATTAAGCATCGTGAATGAACAGAGAATAGCGAAAAAGTATCGGGATGGAATAGTGCGATCGCACAGCTTAATATTTCAATTCGTGGTGATTTCGTTATTCTTAGCGTCAGAATGAATAAATACTACGCACGATAGCCTTATCGTACGCAGGTAAAACGATAATAAATCTGGAAAGGATTGATATTGAAGACGCAAAGTCATGCATTTACTCAGGGATTGATTCCACTCAAGATTATTTCTACCGGCAGCGCGCTTCCCACGCAGCGGGTGACCTCGGCTGAATTAGATGTGCGGCTCAATAAACCCGCCGGTTATGTCGAAAGCCGTTCCGGTATTATCTATCGCCACCATGCGGATAATCATGCCAGCCAGGCAGAACTCGGTGTGACGGCGTTAAATGATGCGCTGGCGCGAGGCGTTATTTCTCCGGCTTCCATTGACCTGCTGCTGTTTGCTTCTGCGATTCCCATTCAGGCGCTGCCTTATAGCGCCAGCCATGTATTAAAAGCGTCGTCTTTGCCGAAAGGGACAGCCTGCTTTGATATTAACAGCAGCTGCGTCAGCTTTATTTCTGCGCTTCAGGTGGCGGCAGGGCTGTTAAATACCGGTGCCTATCGACGCATTGCCATTGTCTCTACCGAACTCGCGTCGCGCGGTATTGACTGGGATGACGAAGAGTCGTCGCTGATTTTTGGCGATGGTGCTGCGTGCGCGATTGTCGAACGTGGTGATGGTCGCAGCGGTATTGCGGCGTGTCTGCTGGAAACGTATCCGAAGGGCAGCGAGCTGTGCCAGATCCGCGCAGGCGGCACCTTGCGTAACCCGCGTGCGGGGATGGAACTGCATGACTTTCTGTTCCACATGCAGGGAAAACGGCTATTCAGGCAGGCTTCTGCCCTGATCGAGGGCTATCTGCAACGGTTGCTGGAGGCCAGCGGTTATTCACTGGATCAGATCGCGGCGGTGGTTCCGCATCAGGCCAGCCACCTGTCGCTGGAACACATGCGTAAGCGGCTGGCGATCCCGACGGAAAGGCTGATTGATATTTATCGCTACCACGGTAATCAGGTGGCGGCCTCGATTCCGACGGCGCTGCATCATGCCATCGTGACGCAACGCCTGCCTGAAGGGGAACCCGCGATGCTGGTCGGTACGGCGGCCGGGTTGACGCTGGGCGGCATGGTATTGATCCCATGAGGGTCTTCGTCACGGGCGCGACCAGTGGACTGGGGCGTAACGCAGTGGAATGGCTGCTTCAGGCCGGGCATCAGGTACTGGCCTGCGGGCGCGATCGCACGGTGGGGTTGCAGCTTGAAGCATTGGGCGCGCAGTTCGCCGGGATTGATTTGGTCGAAACCTCGGTCGAGCAGTATCGATTATTGATGACCGGCAGTGATGTCGTTTGGCACTGTGCTGCGAAATCATCACCGTGGGGCCAATATAATGATTTCTATCAGAATAATACTGACGTAACGGCACGGTTGGCCGACGTCGCTGGGCAGCTGGCTATCCCGCGTTTTGTGCACATCTCCACGCCGGCGATTTACTTCGATTATCAGCACCACCTGAATATTGATGAAAGTTACCGCGCGGCGCGTTTTGCCAATTACTATGCGCAGACCAAATTTCTGGCGGAAGAACGCCTTCAGGCGCTGACGTCGCGCTACCCGCAAACCACTTACGTGATTCTGCGCCCGCGTGGCCTGTTTGGCCCACATGATCGCGTGATCCTGCCGCGAGTTCTGGAACAGATCGCGGTAGGCGACGGTGTGCTGCGGCTCCCGCGCGGCGGCGAGGCGCTGCTGGATCTGACGTTTGTCGGCAACGTGGTGGAAGCGATGGCGCTTGCCAGCCAGCGAACGGGGTTAGTGTCTGGCTCGGCGTACAACATCACCAATCATGAGCCCGCACGCCTTGCAGATATGCTTGAGCAACTGCTGGTCGGGCAGTTGGCGATGAACTATCGCGTCAGGGCAGTGCCGTATCCGCTGCTGCACGCGGTGGCCGGTGGTATGGAGCTGTTCTCGTGGTTTAGCCGGAAAGAGCCGCTGCTGACGCGCTACAGCGCGGGAGCGGTGAATTTCGATATGACGCTCAGTGCGGAAAAAGCGCAGCAGGAGCTGGGCTATCAGCCGCGTTTTTCACTCCAGCAGGGCATCGAGTTAACCGGTGACTGGTTCAAAACACACCTTGCACAACGGGGCACTGACCGACATGGCTAAGATTTCAACGTTTGAAGTCGGGTACTGTCTACATCCCGGCTGCATGGCGCTGCGTGGCGCAGGGTGGAAAGTGTGTCGTTTTCCGGCACGCGTCTGGATGCTGGAAAGTCAGGGTAAGCGCTGGCTGTGGGATACCGGCTATGCCCAGCATTTTACCGATGCCACGCGTTCCGGTCTGTTCCAGCTATACCGCAGGATGACGCCGGTGCATTTCGAGACGAAAGACGCGCTGATTCACCAGCTACACGGGCAGGGTATTCAGCCTGCGGACATCGACGGCCTGATTATCTCCCATTTTCACGGCGACCATATCGCGGGGCTGCGGGATTTCCCTGACGTGCCGTTTATCTGTTCGGCGCTGGGATGGCAGCAGACACGGAATCTGCGCGGTTTCGCGGCCCTGAAACGGGCGTTTGTGCCTGCGCTGATTCCTGAACATTTCGAGCAGGCGCTCCAGTTTGTTGAAAACTTTCCGCTTAACGATCTGCCAGCCGAGCTGGCACCGTTTACGCAAGGTTATGCGTTGCCAGGTAGCGATAAAGAGATCGTGCTGGTGCCGCTGCCCGGTCATGCCGTCGGACACCTCGGCGCGTTTGTGCTGACTGAAAACGGCTGGGTGCTGCTGGCAAGCGATGCCGCCTGGTCGCCGCACAGCTATCGCGAAGGACGCGGGCCGTCGCGGTTGGCGAATCTGGTGATGGACGATCCAAAAGCCTATTACCGCACGTTGGATCAACTGCACCAATTGCATCTGAATGGGCAGGTCGAGATTCGGCTGTGTCATGAGGGCGACCTATGATTCCGCTGATGACGATCTGGCACTATTTCCGTGCCAGACGCCTCACCTTTGCCACCCGTCAGGCGCTTGAACGCCATCAGCAGCGCCAGCTTTCTCGCTTTGCACGGCGGGTGCTGGCGCGTAGCCCCTATTTTCACCCGTATTGCCAATTGCCGATTAGCTCGTGGCCGACGATGGATAAAGCCGTGATGATGGCCGAATTCGATCGGATGAACACCGCCGGGCTGAAGCGAGATGAACTGCTCGCCTGCGCGCGCCGCAGTGAGGAGGATCGTGACTTCACGCCGAATGTAAACGGGTTCAGCGTCGGGCTGTCGTCCGGCACCTCCGGGCAACGCGGCCTGTTTGTCGTCAGCCCGCGTGAACAGCAGGTGTGGGCGGGCGGCATGCTGGCGAAAATGCTGCCGGACGGCTTACGCGCCGGTGAGCGGGTGGCGTTGTTCCTGCGGGCGGACAACAACCTGTATCACAGCGTGGATAACCGCTGGCTCAGCCTGTCGTTTTACGATCTGTTTGCGCCATTTTCCGAACATCTTGCGCGGCTGGAAGCGTGGTCGCCGTCGATTATCGTCGCACCTGCGCAGGTGCTGCGCGAGCTGGCGTTGGCGGTAGCGCGCGGTGAACTGCACCTGTCGGTCAAAAAGGTGATTTCCGTGGCCGAGGTGCTGGAACCGCAGGATAAGCAGCTGTTGCAGCAGGTTTTCGGACAGGTCGGGGAAGTGTATCAGGCGACGGAAGGCTTTCTGGCATCGACCTGTGAACAGGGTACGCTGCATCTCAACGAGGAGTTTGTTCACATTGAGCCACAGTGGCTGGATGACGAACGCTTTACGCCTATCATTACCGATTTCACCCGCAGCACGCAGCCGATTGTGCGCTATCGGCTGGACGATGTGCTGGTGAAGCAAAAAACGCCCTGTGCGTGTGGCCGAGTGACGATGGCTATTGCCCGCATTGAAGGGCGCAGTGATGACAGCCTGAGATTGCCGGACAGTCACGGTGAACTTCAGACGGTGTTTGCCGATCTCTGTAGCCGGATTATCGCCAATGCGCTGCCGCTGCATGCCGACTATCGGCTGGTTCAGCAGGGAGAAACGGCGCTGCATTTATCTGCCGTGTGCAGCCTGCCTGAGCTGGAAGCCTGCCGGGACAGTCTGTCGCAGCAGTTTGCGTTACAGGGCATTGATGCGTCTCGTCTCCAGTGGCTGCTAACCGCCGGTGAGATTGCGCCGGAATTTACGCAAAAGCGCAGACGGATTACCCGCCTGAAGGAGGGAGCATGAGGCGATTCTCTCAAACCGCGACGCTGCTGCGGCTGAAAGCGCTGCTCTTCGGTTGGGGAACGGTCGGGGTGGTGTATCAACTGAGCGCACAGTTTCAGCGGCCGGGTACGGTGCTGCCGACGTCATTCGTTGATGAGTGGATTCCCTTTAGCCCTTCGGCTATCTGGCTGTATCTCTCTTTTTTCATCATCGTGCCGCTGTCTTATTTATCCTGCCCGATTGCGCGTCTGGCAGGGCTACGCCGGGCCACGCAGCTCACCGCCTTGGTTGCGGGCGTGGTGTACCTGATGTTCCCGACCACGATGGTGTATCCGTTGGTCGTCGGGGATGATTTTTCCACTCGTGTGCTACAGCTTTTGCTGCGTATCGACTCGCCACAGAATTGCCTGCCGTCGCTGCATATTGCGCTAACGGTGCTGGCGGTGTGGGCGATGAGCGACGGCCAGCAGAAGGTGAAAACCGGCTTGTATCTTCTGTGGGGAGCGGCGATTGCCTTTTCCATCCTGCAACTGCGCCGCCACCTGTTCATCGATCTGGTAACCGGCGCGATGCTGGCGGGAATCGCGGGATGGGTCTTTCTGCGTAACCGGGAGGCGGTGAAGGCCATTTCCCCAGCGGCTCCGCTGCCTAACGATAAGCGCCATCAGGAATGACATCATGATCGATTTAGCACTACCCATTGTTTTCATGCTGGTTGTGGTGATTGGCGAAGCGCTGGTTCTACAGTGGATGCAGCGTGAGAAGGTGAACTGGCATGACGTGGTTTTCAACCTGAATTCAGGGCATATCATGCTGTGGCTTTTTCGCAGCGTGGAAATTTTTTGCTATGGCTATGTCGCAGCGCATTTCAGTTTTGGCTGGGTGGAAACCTGGCCGCCGGTGCTGATGTGGCTGTTCGCGATACTTGCCTGGGATTTCGGTTTTTATTGGCTACATCGCCTGCACCATACCTTTGGTGTGCTCTGGGCGGTGCATGTGGTGCATCATCAGGGGGAGCATTTTAATCTGTCGCTGGGCGTGCGTAACTCCTGGTATTCCTCGCTGACCTCGATTCCGTTCTTCCTGATTCTGGCGCTGCTCGGCGTACCGCTGTACGTGTTCGTCACCGTATCCATCCTGCATTACAGCGTTCAGCTCTTTAACCATAATGCGATGACGCCCAAATTGGGCTGGCTGGAAAAAGTGCTGGTGACGCCGGCACACCATCGGGTACACCACGTGAATGATCGCGCTTATGCCGATAAGAACTTCGGCGGTACCTTCATTTTTTGGGACAAACTGTTCGGCAGCTTTTGCCCGCAGCTGCCTGACACGCCTTTCCGCTACGGTGCTGGAAAAGACACGCCATCGAAAAACCCGTTTTGGGCCAGTAACCTGCCTTTTATGCAGTACCTGAAGCTGTCGGTGCGCCGTACACGTCAGGCAACGTTTCGCTGTACGCCAGTGGCGTTGATTGCCGGAGCGATGCTGCTGTTTGCGCTGGTGGTGGGCTATGTCTACCTGTATGGCTACGGCTATGATTCCGCCGATCTGTCGCAGGCGGCGCTCTTCCTGCTGCTGGTGGCGGGTGCGGTGGCGCTGGGTGGGATTTCCGAAGGACGGCGCTGGGGCATTTACGTTTGGCTCGTGGTGGTGGTGCTATTCCCCGCTGTGTTTCTTGTCTATCTGGGCTGGGAAGCGCTCTACTGGAAGATTGCGATGCTGATGTTGGCGCTGCACGGGCTGGCGATGGCGGCTGGCTGGGGCCGACATCCTCTGACTGGAGAGCATGAAAATGGCTAATGTGCTTCCCGCCAGGCCATATCCGGCTCAGGGGGAACAGGCTTTTCATCGGGCATTACAGCGAGAAACGTCGGCCTACCTTCGTGCTAACCACGATCATCGCTTTGCCGATAGCGGGCAGTTTATTAAGGCCGGATTACTCTTTTTATGCTGCATCGCCTGTTATGCCCTTTGTTTAGTGCAGCAGGTGGCGTGGGCGTTTTTCCTGAGCTATTTTTCTTTCATCATGCTGTCGATGCTATTGAATATCATCGTGAATCATGACGCTTCCCATAATACGTTTTTCCGCAATCGAACGCTTAACCGCGTAGTAGGACGAATAGTGACGTTGCCGTTAGGCATCGATCCTGACTACTGGCGTTTGCGCCATGTGGACTTCCACCATATTTATCCGAATGTGGAACATTACGATCTGGATACGGAAGAGAATGGGGTTTTTCGCCAAACGCCTTTTCAGCGTCACCGCGCCTACATGCGCTATCAGCACCTCTACTGGCCGCTAGTCGCGTCGTTGTCGCTCCCTTATATCGCCTGGATTTTTGACTGGGCCGATCGTCTGGGTAAAACCCCGGTTAACGCTCGCGTGGTGCAATCAGGCTATCGCGGGTGGATGATTTTTATCGGCAGTAAAGTCGGCCATATCCTGCTGTTGCTGGCGATTCCTATCATCGTTGGGGGAGCGAATGGCATTAGCCCTGGCACCGTATTGTTAAGTTATTTGCTGGGTCAGATGTTAGCCTCGCTGCTGGTGGTATTTTTACTACTGGGTACGCACTGGGCTGAGGCTGAGTTCTATGCTGTGACCGATGCGGAGGCCATGCCTCAGGGCTGGTATCAGCACAACTTTGCGACCGCCTGTGACTGGCTGCCGACGCCGCGCTGGCTTGAGCACTGGACGGGAGGGTTAAACCTGCACCTGACGCACCATCTTTTTCCGGGGTGGCACCATCGCCATTATCCCGCGCTCGCCGCTATTTTACGGCGCGTTGCCGCCGAGCATGGCATGAACTATCGCTGCATTACCTATCGTGAGCTACTGGCGAGTCAGCGTCGGTTTCTAAAATCGATGGGCGAGGGGAGCGATCAACATACGGTGAAACATGCCGCACCACCTACACCAGAGGAAGAGTGATGCCCGCACCGCTGAAGCCGCTACGCTATGAGCAAGGTCGCGATCTGGCGTTGCATCGGGCGTTGATGAAGGCCGCGAATAACTATCTGGCGGAAACGGGCGACCACCGTTTTGCCAACGCCGGATTTATCGGCAAGACGGTGTTTCTGGTGGCGCTGTGTCTGACGTTTTATGGTTTCAGCCTCCGGCAGACGACGCTATGGGGTTTTACGGGCTGCTATTTTGGCTTTATTTTTACCGCCATGTTTCTGGCGGTGAATGTGATACATGATGCCTCGCATAACGTCTTTTTCCGGCGGCCGTGGGCGAATCGCCTGCTCAATATCGTGGTGAGTATTCCGCTCGGCATGGATTCCGACTGCTGGCGAGTGAGGCATGTGATTTTCCATCATGCACACGTGAATGTGCAGCACTACGATCTGGATATCGAAGAGAACGGCGTCTTGCGGCAATCGCCCTACCACCGGTTTCGCTTTTTTATGCGGGCCCAGCGCTACTACTGGCCGATGGTGGCGTCGCTGACCTTCCCCTGCATCATCTGGTTTTTTGACTGGATCGATCGCGCGGGGAAAACGCAGGTGACGCGCAATATGACGCTTCAGGGCATGAAGGGCTGGGGTGTTTTCCTGCTTTCAAAAGCGCTGCATGCCCTGCTGGCGCTGGCGATTCCTTACTGGCTGTTGTCGCCGACAGTCGTTAGCGTCAGTTCGCTGCTGCTGGTTTATCTGCTGAGCCAGATGCTGTCGTCGCTGATTTTTGTTGTCCTGATTCTGGGGTCGCACTGGGCAAAAGGAACGTTCTATCAGGCACCGGAAGATGGGTTATTCAGGCATGGTCGCTATCAGCATGTCTTTTCCACCACAGTGGATTGGTCTACCCGTCCTGCCTGGCTTGGTTATTGGCTCGGGCAGCTCAATATGCACCTGACTCACCATATTTTCCCCAACTGGAATCATCGGCATTATCCCGCGCTGTCGAAAATTATTGCGGACGTTGCGCCGCGTTACGGCATTGATTATCAATGCATTACGTTAAAAGCGATTTTGGTTGAGCAACAGCGCTTTCTTAAAAAAATGGGAAATGGCAGTAAGAAATAGCCCGTTATCTCTATTTATTAATAAGTTAGATTTTCATCTGTATTCAAGGAGCGATACTTCATGCGTTATTTATCTCTGGCCGTTTCATCCCTGCTGTTCTTTTTTACCTCGTCCGTCTGGGCCATGGATTGCAGCAAGGCCAGCACAGACAGCGAGAAAATGATTTGTGCCAGCAGCCGTTTACAGCAGCTCGATGCGGTATTAAACAAGGCCTATCAGGGTTACGTGAAAAAGGCAGACAACGCGCAGGCGCGTCAGGAGCAGCGCGCGTGGCTGGCCGAGCGTGACCGCTGTAAGGATGACGTTTGTCTGGGGAATGAGATGGTTTCTCGTATTCAGACGCTTTCCGGGAGTGAAAATATCTCCCTGATTACTCAGGCATCAGACCAGTGGGACTTTGTGCTCAGCGTGGCGACGTGCGATCTCGACTCTTCTTACTCAACCTGTGAAGGCCCCGGCACGCTGGATATCTTTAAGAAAGGGCGCGGTGAGCTGTTCCAGCGTATCACGATGGAAAATATGTTCATCGAGCTGAACAAAAAAGGTGAGGTAACGGCGAATCTGGTTGAGGTCTACGGCGAGAACAACAGCGGTCTGGTGATTGATGACGCTAACTTCGATCGCCACGCGGATATCATAGTGCGTAATGGCAACAGCGGGGCTTACGGCGGGCCGTCTTACGATGTGTTCCTGTTTGATGTGGAAAAGCAGCAGTTCACCCTGAATGCGTCGCTGACTGAGTTAGCCAGCACCAACCTCGGCTTGTTCGATATCGATGAGAAAAGTAAGATCATTACGACGTTTACCAAAAGCGGCTGCTGCTGGCATCAATGGTCTGCCTATCAGATCGCCAATAATCAGCCTGTCCTGATTGCCGAAACCACGGAAGCCTATTCCGAAGAGAAACAGGCGATGGTCGCTACCACGCGCGAGCTGGTGGGCGGCAAGTGGAAGGTGAAGGAAGAGATCGTAAAAACCGACGAACAGTAATATTTCCTGCTTCATAGACAGGCGCCGTGGTTGAATGCGGTGTCTGTCACTGCTTCGTTTATTCCCCCTCCGTTGTCGTTATTCCCGTGTTCCCCGAGACTTTGCAAAAGTGTTACGTCAGGCGTGCTCAGCATGACTTTTTTGCCACTTGCTAGACTGAGATGGCAGCCATGAAAAGGTAAATGCCGCGCAAAACGCGCAGCATGGCAAAACTTCACAAAAAAGACGTGTTTTATTAACAACTCGTTTATGCGTTGTATTCTCTAACCCTACTTTGGAGATGCCTGACATGAGCACCACCCAAAAACGTATGTACATCAACGGTGAGTTTGTTGAAAACAGAAGCGGGAAGTGGATTGATGTGGTCAACCCGGCCACAGAACAGGTTATTTCACAGATCCCGGAAGGGTCCGCTGACGACGCAAAGAGAGCGATAGAGGCAGCAGAAGCCGCACAGCCGGGCTGGGAAGCGCTGCCTGCGGTTGAGCGCGGTGTCTGGCTGCACAAGATTGCCGATGGTATCCGCGAGCGTGAAGCCGAACTGACCGATACTATTATCGCGGAAGGCGGTAAGACGCACGGTCTGGCGCAGACGGAAGTGCTGTTCACCGCTGACTACCTCGACTACATGGCGGAGTGGGCGCGCCGTTATGAAGGCGAAATCATTCAGAGCGACCGCCCGAATGAAAACATCTTCGTTTTCCGCAAAGCGATTGGCGTTACGACCGGTATTCTGCCGTGGAACTTCCCCTTCTTCCTGATTGCGCGTAAAGCGGCACCGGCGCTGATTACCGGTAATACCATCGTCATCAAACCGAGCGAGATCACACCGAATAATGCGGTGATTTTCGCCGAAATTATTCACAAAATTGGCCTGCCGAAAGGCGTCATCAATTTCGTTACCGGCTACGGACCAACGGTCGGGCAAGAGCTGGCTGCTAACCCGAAAGTCGGCATGGTTAGTCTGACTGGCAGCGTGGCGGCGGGGATTGCGACCATGACGGCGGCGGCGCAGAACGTCACTAAGGTGTCGCTGGAACTGGGCGGTAAAGCGCCAGCCATCGTGATGGACGATGCCGATCTCGATCTAGCCGTGAAAGCGATTGTCAGTTCCCGCGTCATCAACAGCGGGCAGGTGTGTAACTGTGCTGAGCGTGTTTACGTGCAGAAAGGCATTTACGACGAGTTTATCGCGCGTATTAAAGCCGCGATGGAGCAGGTGACTTTCGGCAACACGGCGGAGAAAAAGGCGCTGGATATGGGGCCGCTGATCAGCGCGGCGGCGTTACAGCGTGTGGAAGACAAAGTCGCAAAAGCGGTATCGCAGGGCGCGAAAGTGCTGCTCGGTGGCAAGCGCGAAAGCGGTACGGGCTATTTCTACCCGCCCACGCTGCTGGTGGACGTGAAACAGGAGATGCCGATCATGCACGAAGAGGTGTTTGGTCCGGTGCTGCCCGTCGCCACCTTCGACACGCTGGAAGAGGCGATTAAAATGGCGAACGACAGCGAATACGGCCTGACGTCGTCGATCTATACTCAAAACATCAACACCGCGATGAAAGCGCTGAAAGGGCTGAAGTTCGGCGAAACCTACATTAACCGTGAGAACTTCGAGGCGATGCAGGGCTTCCATGCGGGCTGGCGTAAATCCGGTGTGGGTGGGGCGGACGGCAAGCACGGCTTGCAGGAATATCTGCAAACGCATGTCGCGTACCTTCAATTTCACTAACAGGCAATTTCACTAAAGTCATGCCGATCGTTTAAGCATCGAGATACACGGGGCGACCACAGGGGTGAGGTGTCCCTGCGGGAACCTCCCCCTGTGTTTCCCCTAAAAACGGACTTAAGTGAACAGTATGAATTCCACTAAAAGCAGCTCCAGTAACGGTCATTCCACTTACCGTAACAGTGGCACAAACAAGAAGAAGGATGGGAAAGGACGATGATCATCTCTGCTTCAACGGACTACCGGGCGGCGGCGCAGCGTAAGCTGCCGCCGTTTCTTTTCCACTACGCCGATGGCGGTGCGTATGGCGAGCACACGCTTAGGCGTAATACCGCCGATCTGGCGGATATCGCGCTGCGTCAGCGCATCCTGAAAAATGTTTCCGACCTTAGCCTGGAAACACAGCTGTTCGGCGAAAAACTGGCAATGCCGGTGGTGCTGGCGCCCGTTGGCCTGACCGGTATGTACGCCCGACGCGGCGAGGTTCAGGCTGCCCGTGCCGCGGCACAGAAGGGCATTCCCTTTACGCTGTCTACCGTCTCTGTCTGCCCGATTGAGGAGGTGGCTCCCGCTATCGATCGGCCGCTGTGGTTCCAGCTCTATGTGTTAAAAGACCGTGGTTTTATGCGCAATGTGCTGGAACGCGCGCAGGCGGCAGGGGTCAAGACGCTGGTGTTTACCGTGGATATGCCGACGCCGGGCGCACGCTATCGTGATGCCCATTCCGGCATGAGCGGCCCGAATGCGGCGATACGCCGTGTGTTGCAGGCGATGGTGCATCCACAGTGGGCATGGGACGTTGGCCTGAACGGTAAACCGCACGACCTGGGCAATGTCTCCGCCTATCGCGGCACGCCGACGACGCTGGAGAACTATATCGGCTGGCTGGCGGAGAATTTCGATTCCTCTATTTCGTGGCAGGATTTGGCGTGGATTCGCGAAATGTGGAAAGGGCCGATGATCATCAAAGGCATCCTTGACCCGGAAGATGCCAAAGAAGCGGTCAGGTTCGGCGCAGACGGCATTGTGGTTTCCAACCACGGTGGTCGTCAACTGGACGGCGTGCTATCGACGGCACATGCATTGCCAGCTATCGCCGATGCGGTGAAAGGTGATATCACCATTCTGGCGGATTCCGGTATTCGCACCGGTCTGGACGTGGTGCGCATGATTGCGCTGGGGGCGGACAGCGTCATGCTCGGGCGCGCGTTTGTCTACGCGTTAGCGGCGGCGGGCGAAGCGGGCGTGGTTAACCTGCTGAACCTGATCGAAAAAGAGATGCGCGTGGCGATGACGCTTACCGGCGCTAAAGCCATTGCCGACATCACCACCGACTCGCTGGTGCAGGCGACCCGGCAGCGATTGGATGGCTTCTAAGCACGAATCACGTGGTGAGCGTCTCTCGCCGCGTGATGGCTTTGAACCTTCCCCTGAACGTTGGTAGCCTTTACGCGATAACGCTGCGTTGGGGGAGAGGTGAATGGGTGGGCGCATAATTACCGTGGTGGATTACGATCCACAGTGGGCAACGAAGTACGAAACGGCGGCGCGAGCGATAGCACAGGCGCTCGGTGAGGTCGCGGTGAGACTTCATCATATCGGTAGCACGGCCGTGCCGGGGCTACCCGCCAAACCAGTGATTGATATGCTGCTGGAAGTGGTCTCGCTGTCCGATTTGGACCGATTGGATTATGTCATGGTCGATTTGGGCTATCGTCCCCGTGGAGAAAATGGGATCGCGGAGCGTCGTTACTACACTAAGGGCGGCGATGATCGTACGCATCACCTGCACGCCTTTGTGGTGGGTGACGAGCATATTCAACGGCATCTGGTTTTTCGGGACTATCTGCGTGCAAACCCTGCTGTATGTACGGAATATGCGGCAATAAAGCGTGCTGCCGCACAGGCTTGTGACAACGATGCCGCACGATATAGTCAGTTAAAAGATGACTTTATCGCGATGCTGAGGCGCTTGCGTAGCCATTTCCTCCGAATCCGGCGTTTTTTCCTATATTGCAAACGCCCCACTTCGTTCTATATTTCGAGGGCAGATTGAACGAAGGGGAAATCGTTGTGAATATTAAAGGGCTTACGAAGGGATTCTTCATCCTGATCTTATTTGTCGTCACGCTGGCGTTTTTTGACATCCTGGCGCCGTATTATTCCGCCATCTTGTGGGCGGCGGTGTTGGCCATCATCTTCCATCCGCTGAAAAGCAAAATTCGGCAAAAATTGAACGATCGCAACGGTGTTGCCTCGCTGCTGACTGTCCTGATCATCTTCCTGATCGTCTTCATTCCATTGGGGGTCATTGTTTCCTCGTTGGTGGTTGAGATTAACGGGGTTTACACCCGATTGCAGGACAGCAATACGCAATTCCCAGTGGTGCTGGCGGAGCTGCTTCAGCATCTGCCGAAGTGGGCGCGGCATTTTCTGGCGGAACACAATCTGGATAACGCCGCCAAAATACAGCAAGAGCTGTCTCAGGTTGCGCTGAAAGGTGGGCAATATCTGGCGGGAAGCGTGCTGCTGATCGGTAAAGGCACATTCACCTTCTTCGTTGGTTTCGGGGTGATGCTCTACCTGCTCTTTTTCCTCCTGAAGGACGGCTCTTATCTGGTGAACCTGATTCTGGAATCGCTGCCGCTTTCCACCCATGTTAAGCACCACTTGCTGGTGAAATTTGCCGCCGTATCTCGGGCGACCGTAAAAGGCACCGTGGTTGTGGCGATTGTGCAGGGGACACTGGGCGGTATTGCTTTCTCCATTGCAGGGATAGAAGGTAGCCTGCTGTGGGGCTCGCTGATGGCGTTCCTGTCGCTTATTCCTGCCGTGGGGTCGGCGATTATCTGGGTGCCAGCCGCGATCTTCCTGTTCGCGACGGATATGCTCTGGCAGGCCATCTTCATTGTCGCGTTCTTCGTGCTGGTGATTGGACTGGTCGATAACATCCTGCGTCCGCTGCTGGTGGGGAAAGACACCAAAATGCCGGATTACCTGATTCTGATCGCCACGCTGGGCGGTATGGAAATCTACGGTATCAACGGTTTTGTGATTGGCCCGCTGATTGCTGCGTTGTTCATCGCCTGTTGGAATATTCTCTCCGGGCGTGACAATCAGGAGAATATTGAAGGCATTGACGAGGATTTTATCGAGGAAGGCCGCCTGTACGCGAGTTCGGCGAACCCCGAAGAAACTGATGCGGCGGTGAGTCAATCGTCGGACCGCAAGGCGGTAGCTGAGCCAACGGCGGAAAGTCAGGATGCGGAAAAGAAGAAAGTAGAGTGAGCCGCCTACGCTAAGTCCAAATCTCTTGCCCCTCGGGCGTGATCCACACCACGCCTGCTGGGGCTTTGGCTAAGAACCACAGGCCAAATTCATCGACATCATCACATTCATCATTGGATTCATTCGGTGGAAAGGCGTTGCGGAGCCGATCGACCTGATGTCTCACTTCGCCTTGCAGGTATGCGCCCTGACTGGCGAGCCTGATTCGACCCTCTGCAATGAGGCGCTCCAGTAGCGTGAAAAACAGCGCCTGACGCTGCGCGTATGTTAGCGGTTTGGCTCTACACTCCACCGCAATGTGTTGCCATATCGCGCCCATCGACAGCCCGTATGCGCTGGTCGTGACAGCATCGTAGATCTTGTTGTCATCCATCTCGCTCGCTGCTTCCTGTTTTTGTCAGAGGCTGATGTTTCTAACGCGTAGGGTCGTAGGCATTTATTTCATGGCTCCACGGAATCACATGGTCGTCGACCGCGACGTGCCATTCGCAGTGCGTCAGAGCGGAGCGTATTTCGGATAAACACTGGCACCAATGCTGAACGCCAACCCAGGTGGCTTCCTCGTCATTATCGGGAAGTTTGGTCGAACCAGAGAACACGATCCCTTTCCTGAATACGTTACCGGTTTTTACGTTGAGGGCGAAATCAAATGACTCCCAGTTTAAACCTTCTGCGGCTGTCAGATATTTCTCAATGTGTTCATCAACGGAATGGCGTTTGACAATCTCCTTTACGGCAGAGATCTCTTTTGGGCTCAGGGATTTTTTACGTCGTGCGGTGTAATAGAGCGAAATTGCCATGTTGCCTCATTTATACCCGTCATACTTCAAGCTGCTTGTGCGTTGGCTGCCCTTACTCACCCCAGTCACTTACTGGTGTAAGCTCCTGGGGATTCGCGCAGTTGCCGCCTTCACGCAACTCGAATTATTTAGGGTATATTAATAGTGTTTAAGGTGAGGTAATAGAGCATAAATTTTCGAATAAAAAACGACGTAAAATAATCAGGAAGTTCTGATTTTATAAAGGTAAGGGACGGTTATGTTTGGGAAAATGCTGCTGATAGGAATGGGTGCGGTATTACTTAGCGGATGTTCGGTCGCAACCTATAGTCATAAGCTGGAAGATTATCAGGGAGCTGACCGCGTTGGCATCACGTTCGATAATCGCAATCTCGACTATATTCGCGTTTATCCGACGACGGATAGATGTATTAATATTGATGCGCCAGAAAATGGCTATACCAATAATGCATTTGGGTTCCAAACTAAACTCAATAATAAAGAACTCGGCTTCCCGGCTATTCCGGAAACGCCAACGATGATTCGTGAATTCTGGGTCAGTGCACAACACAATATTGCGGTCAGAATGATTGCTGCGAATGGCGGATTTAGTACCGTGACCTTTAAGCCAGTGGTGGGGAATTACTATTATGTTACTGGTAAATTTGTTGATGCTTATTCGCCACGCCGCATTGAAGTCTACGAAGTATTCAAAACCGAGAAGGGCTACTACGACCGCCGACCGGCCAAAGATTTGATGCTGAAAAACTGCGGTGGATTTGATTCCAGAGCGCATAAGTTTTAATGCTGCTCTCGGCCAGACGCGATCTGTCTGGCCGCCTTCACTGTGCTTAGGTGAGCTGTTTCCCGGTAAACGTACCGGCATACCAGGCGTCCATCACCGACAGCAGGTTTTCCACTTCCTCGACGGTCAAGCCATAAGAATCAGCCGTTTGATGAGGTTTAACAACGAGCAGCGCAACATCGGCACGCGTGTGCAGGTAATCAAACTGATATTCCACCTCCGTGTTGTAAAACAGGCTTCCGCCAACGTTTCCGGCTTTGCGTAATTGCTTGATCTGTTTATCTTGCGCGTTCGGATCTTCTGCCCAAATCAGGAAATCACGCAGCGGCTGCGTTTGGCGCGAAAAATCATCACGCGTGAAGCCGAAATAGGCATAGCGCTTTCCTACCACTAACGCGATTTTGCTTTTATCGTCGGTAATCCTGACGTTAAAAGAACGCTTATCTACAGTACAGTCGCGAAACTGCGGCTTGTACTCACAGGCAGAAAGGTTCTTAGCTTCATACACTTCGTAAAGGCGCATCGTGGCGTATTTATCGAAGGTGGTGAGCGCCTGACAGCCGGTTAAGACAAGAAGGATGAGCGGGAGGACGAGATAACGCATGTCGGTTGTTTTTCCCTGTTTTCACTGATGTACTAACAGCACTCGATCACGTTGATATACCCTGAACAATACTTGATGATATTTCCATCGTTCGTTATTAATGCCAGACCTTCTATTTTAGCCTGAGAGACTAACATTCGGTCAAACGGGTCTTGGTGCATTTCGGGTAAGTCAGCGAGGTTATAGGCGTGAGTTGCATTCATCGGAAGCTCCAGATAACCCGCTGATAATAAACCTTTCGTCATAGCCTCAGCATCAATGCTGAAGCTAGGTTTGTTCAATGCAGTTTTGATTGCTATCTCTTGTATACTGACGGAAGAGAAGTAAAAACGGTTATTGTCATCGGAAAGAATGGCGATTGCCTCGCTGCTAAGTTTTTCCGGCTCTCCTGCTAACCAAATCAACGCGTGCGTATCTAACAAGTAGCTAGTAGAGCGTCGTTTTGGTACATCGTCCTTGTTGATTGTCATCATGATTTCCCATTGAACATGTCGATAATTTCTTCTTTATTCAGATCATTAAAATTATCTGGGGCTGAAACTTGGCCCTTCATGAAACCAATGCGTGGCGTTTTCTCAGTAACGGTAAGGGGAACGATCTTAGCTACAGGTTTACCGTTGCGGGCGATAACATAGGATTCTCCCGTTTCTGATACATGATTGATAATTTTTGAGAAATTGGTCTTTGCCTCGTAGAGATTGATTTTTTGCACAGGTCCTCCGAAGAGTTGGTCAAATTCTTCAAAAAAGTTGGTCTACATGAATCTAGTCTACTGGTCATTTAAGAGTTGGTCAATCTGTGACCGATTAAAGTGTGGGTAGATTTTGGCGCTATTGTAGGGACACAGCCCTATTTTGTTGTATGTCTCATCGGTCGTTCAGCGCCTCGATGGTATGGCCGTGGCGCTGCATGATGAGAGAAAATTCGGCATCTAACTTGGCATTTTGGTATGCCTTTATGTCCGATTTACCAATTGTGTCGACAGGCTTTACGCCTCTGTGGGGTGCTACGACTGTATCCAGCATCGGAAGATGCCGTGTCTCTGATTTTGGCTGAGGTGTCGGTTCGCATCGTATTTTCCTGACTCGTGCATTAGTTGCTTCATTAATGGATTTAATTGATAGAGTATCACTCTAGTAATTGAAACCGCATGGTTTAACAATACATATATACCAATTATACATATGTATAATTGGTATATATGTATTGTTAATGTAGTGACAGCGGTTTTTCGCTCGATAGCATTTTTTGGTAATTATAACTTCCATAATAGATTAATGCTTATCTTACGATAATAATTTGAGCTTTAAATAAATTATTATCGTAATATGGAAAGGTGAGTAGTATTTCTTAAGATGTTTTCTTTTTAAATTCTTATTTGTATTTTTGACGATCAAGTAGCTTCGATAAATGTTATATGTGGTTTTCTTTGCGGGTTTTATAAGGACAGAATAGCTGGAATTTTCTCTATTTTAGAAGGAATAAGGACAAAATTCCAGCCAATAAAGACAGTTATCCTTATTGGCTCTGATAGGGGCAGTTTAGATGGGATTTGCTATGTGAATTGATGAAGTTTGTCCGCTGATTACCATCAGCGCAGGGATCAGGTGCGCACAGGCGCTGAAATAGGCGCTGAGTTGGGGCAGCTGCTCCGTGTTAGCTTCTGCTGTCAGTGATTCGCTAAGATACTGTAAACCATGGCACAACCCTTCAACCGACTCAGCGGCGATTGCGCTGAAATCGTCACGCTGAGCATGACTAAGGTGATCAACGGGTAGCGAAGCGATGAGGTCTCGGAAAATGGTAATGGAACTCTCGGTAATGGCTGCATTTGTCGTGGTCATTGGCGATCCTCCTTGAAAGTCAGTGTCGCCAATTGTCGATGCTTTTTACGGGTTCAGATACTACGAGTTTCGTAGCCATTGACTTGGTAGTCATAGAAATTAAAAACGCACTGAAAACAGAGCGTTGTGGCAGCCAGTGGAATAGGGTGGAATGAATCTTAATATTGAACTAGACAAATTCGTTGATAAATTTGATGAATCTGGTTTCTCAGAAACAGAAATCACTGAGCAGTCTTATCTTTTTTGTGCAGAATTATATATTAAATACCAGCAAGACATAAAAAACCTGACATTTTCAAATCGTGAAGTGGTGCTGAGTTTTCTACTTCTTTCCTACCATTGCCATATCGAAAAAATCAGTGGTGATTTGATAGATAAATATCGTTTGAATAAATTTTTTCTCTCCATTATCAGATTTATTATCAATAATGGTGGAAGAACAGAGCGAATTCATACCCATGAGAAAAAGAAATATAACGCTAACAAGCTGATGAAAGCTTCAACGAACGTCAGGAAGATCGGCTGTCGATTATAATAGAGTTTGTTGTAAAGGGTATCCTTTAAACGATATTTGTGAGTCACAAAACTACACGAAAATAATGGGATTTTGTATTTTAAATGCTCACCTGAAAGCGTATTATATCCATGCAATAGATACTACGGTTCTGTGCCGTAGAGTGGGATTTTTTGTATGGAGGCATAATGTCCAATCTTATTTATCTTAGCGTTACCGGGGAAAAACAGGGGCTGATATCAGCAGGATGTTCATCGCTGGACTCTATTGGCAATAAGTATCAATCCGCACATGAGAATGAAATTTTTGTTTATGAGTTGGTTAATAACATTAGTCGGGAGGAAAATATTTCTCTTCTTCCTGTAGAAATCAGAAAACCAATTGATAAAGCTACACCACTTTTCGCTCAGGCAATCAATGATAAGGAAAAACTGGAGTGCGTTTTTTCTTTCTATAGAACGGCCTAGTCTGGTGGAAATGAACTTTATTTTAAGATGAAGTTTCGGGATGCGATGATCAGCAATATCCGTTTTTTCTATCCTAACTCACTGACACATAATGAAGTTCAGCCACAGGAAAGCGTATCACTCAAATTTGCTTCTATTGAATGGGAGCATGTGATTGCGAGAACAAGCGCATACATGCTTTGGCAGAATGTAGCTTACTGATAATATTAAAGGCCGATTTATTTTCGGCCTGACTTTTTTGAGCCATATTTGATATTGATGAATATGATGATGGCAATTGAAAATAGCATCAATTTCATCCAATGTTCTGGGATAAATGAAACGTATAAGAACCATAAGGCAACTATCAAAATTACTGAGACTTCGGTTACTATAAAATTCTTTATGAAATATTTAATTACTTTCTTCATGCTCATGATTCTATCATCCCATTAATCATTCTTATTATTTCTTCTTCTTCACTTATTGAGTCCATAGCTAAGTAAGTTGGCAGAACTGGTTCGATTAAAAAATATAACATTTCTAAATTTTGTGAATAAAATAAGCCATAAAGCGCGGGGTTAATATCCCGTAGGTGGCGGGCTGACATTGCCGCTTTCTGCACCTTGCCATAAAATGCTGTTATTGTTATAGCTAAATAAGTTTTTTGATTTATTGTTTTGCGTAAAGATGCTTTAAAATTGAGTGACGTGCTGATGAATTTAGCTAACACATACGATATTGACTCCCTTATTGCTCTGTTTGTTGAGAATTCTGATGCTACACCTAAAATTGCTTTTGCTATAGTCCGTTGCTTATTTTCATCAAAATCTTTCATTAAAAAATCGATGTAAATTTTTACCATATCAAGAATAACATCATCTCTTTTAAAGACTTCTTTTATTGCATCAACCATTCTGGAGTCTTCATATTGTAATTCTTGGCATACATCATTGTAACTTTCAATGAGGCAGGATGTATACCAACTTGCCCTCTCCATACCATTAGATAAATCAGTTGTCAGACTATTGTATTACTTTTTACTTTTTTTGTTATTTTATCTAAATGGGCGGCGAGAAATTTGTCAGACTCCATTTTATATTTTAAGTATTCCGATATTAGCATAGTAAATCCCTTATCTCTGCCAATTATAAGCTTTTCATCTATATACTTTACCTGCAACACCTATATGTTTCAATGTCCAGGAAGGTTGCTTATCTGTATTGCAATCCATATAAAATAATATTCTGTTTTTTAGATATTAACCGAGAAATATTCTTTCTTAATTTAAATTTCATGCCCATATTATTTTAATAAAAAACCCGTAGCGTTAAAACTACGGGCTGATGCTTCCCTGATGTGGCTGTTTTTTATTTAAAATATACCGTTTCTAATTTCGCTGGCACTGGCACTGGCACTGGCACTGGCACTGAATTCATAAGAACTGACTTTTTCACCCTTAAATATGATGATGAGGGATTTGGTTTGTATGTCATTACTGCCGGTAAGTAACCCACCAATAACAGAGATAAACGAAGTCGTTTTCATCTGACTGTTATACATGGTGTAAAACCACCGATCTTCACCGTCGATCATCATGCGGTGATTAGGCATTGCCAAATGAAGCTAATACACCCTGTAGTCCATAAAAACAAAAACGCCCTGAAAACAGGGCATTATATGAACGGTTTAAGCGATACGAAGATCACTCAATATTCGAATCTGAATATATAATGAGATATTAAATTGTATACTTATTAAATGGTTATGTGTTTTTGATGTTGATGGTTTTCTATAACCCCCTCATTCTAACCCCCGTTGAAGATTCGAGGGTTTATGTTAAAAACTCTACGAAAATCGGTGTAAAAGATCTTCGAGAATAATTTCTTTGCACTTTAATTTAAACCCTTTCATTATGAAATTATATTTATTTCTATTATTTTGCTCTTTGGTAATATAAAATTTAGATTGACTTGCATTTCCGCAATGTTGTGCATCTCTATACATATTTACCCAACGATTTTTTTTAGATATATTTTCACTAAAACCCTTTACAAGATCTAAAGACATATAAATATCAATTATCTTCTCTGGTTGTGATAGTTTAGTGAAATCACCACCCATCAGTTTTAATGCCCAGGTTCTGTAATTCACCAATTTATCAAATCGCTCATCATCTTTAACTGTACCTGAAAATATCTCTAAAAAGTCAATGAATTCTTTTGGTAAATTTCTAAATGTGTTATAGTTTTTTGCATGAGCAATCAACTCTTGTACTTGTTTTCTTATACTCTTATAAACATTTGGCGAATCCATATTTTCGATTAAATAAGACATTATGAAATTGGGAAAATTCCCATCTAATATTCCATTATTTTCCTTTACCATATCGGTCAAAAAAGAACCTGTATGCATTTTTGATATTTCTACTCTATGCTTATCATAATTAGGTAAGAAAAACATCCTTTTCTTTTTGGCTGCTTCTCCATCCTTTTCATAGGTTGCTATAACAGACTTATAAAATGGATATAATTTAGAATTTAGATTTTTAATGACAAATTTACCATCTTCGCCTATCTCATTTATGGCATATCTATCAGAGATGCGTTCAAGCAGTTCTAAATCTTCAATCAAATATTGCTCTTGACTATTTTGGAGATCAAATAAATGAGCGTGAGAAAAAGGGAAGTAATACTTTTTTTTTGCTTTTCCAAACAAGTCCCATTTTTCTGTAGTGAATTTTTTAAATTCACTTATAATGTTTGTATCTATATAAATATATTCTTTTTTCATTTTAAACCCCATTTAATTAGATCTCATTGTTTTTTAGTATATACCATTAATAATTCGAGTGGTGGGCTGGAATGCAGAAAAACTCGATGATCTCACATAAGTAATAGTTCGGATAAGCAAGCACAGCTAACGCACATGTAATTTGAAATATGATGGGATATGAGGTTTTAATCTTATTTATAAGAATATTGAAAGTCAACAATTTATGGATGGAATAAATAATGAATTTACTGAAGATACAAAAAATGTGCTACAAAGTGTGTTAGATGTCAGTTTTACCTTGCCTTTTAAATATTAAAGCCAATTGATGTGCATTATGGGACACTATCTTAGATGTATATAATAAGCGCGCTAAACATATTGATGGAAATTTAGTGTGTAGGATGTTTAATTATGGCTATTAAATAAATGGTTATGTCTGGTAAAAAACATAGCCGTTTATTTTATTAAGTTATAGATTACCCTCTTGAAAAAACAAATGTAGATAATTTAAAAATATTTTTTATGGGGGCGCGACATACTAAAAATTATATTTTTATTTAAATTTTTTGTTGCAGTTTACAAAATGGTTTACATGTATTTTTTTATTTTTATAAATCAATGAATTGTTTAATGATGTGAAGAGGGGTCGAGAGGGGGAATTACGCGGGACGTTATGGGAAATTTCTGCTGAACGTATGAAAATACGCCGTCCTCATATTGTTCCCAGATTGGAATGATCCAGGTAAGACCATGAGCGAAGCCAGTATCAATCAGGTGTTTAAACGTATTGGTTATACAGGTCGCGTTACGGGGCATGGATTCCGTCATACCATGAGCACTGTTCTCCATGAACAGGGCTATAACATTTCGTGGATTGAAACCCAACTGGCGCATGTTGATAAGAATGCTATCCGTGGCACTTACAACCATGCTCAATATCTCGATGGCAGACGTGAGATGCTGCAATGGTATGCTGATTATATGGATAGCCTTGAGAACGGTGGCAATGTGGTTCATGGAGTTTTTAATCGGAGAGTGGGAAACAATAAATAAAATAGGGTTACTTTGGTTGGTCATAACCGTTTATTCATGTTCATATTAGTTTACACCGGTTTATCAACTTGGTGTTATTCTCTATTTATATGAGTAGATCGAGAGACATTAATTCATATTTCTTTTTCGATATTAAACGGACATGGATAACGGAATTATTCTGAAAGTGTAAAATTTATCGGTGATAGTTGACCTATTCTTTACAAAATATTTTACATATTATAAGTGAAGCCTTTATTTAAAGGCGTTGTAGCGGTTTTTATAGGTATCAGGTGTGCATAATTTAAATTATGCACACCTGATACCTAAATGTAAATTATTTAGGCTGTTTTACTCCGAATCAGAGTGATTAAATTAATTTTTAAAGATTTTTATTTTGTAAAGTATATTCTCGGTTTTTTAATATATGTAACACCGATACTTTTTTGTAAAGTATTTCATGAGTTTCTTAATAAAAACAAAATTACGAGCCATTTAATTAATCACTATTCAATGAATACATTGCGTGTAAATTTAATATTCCACTGTAAATGTATTTTTACGAAGTGCTTGATTTTTAATTTAATGGTGATATTTATACTTTGTCAGGAAGACAATTAATAATAATTTAAATGCAAGGATGCATAGTTATGAAAAAAATAAATATGAGTTTAATGGAAAGGTATCTGCTGTTGCTGGACAGGTATGTTGATAAGCTCGATGAATCGGGCTTTTCGGAAGCAGAAATTACCGAGCAGTCTTATCTTTTTTGTGCCGGATTTTACATTAAATACCAGCAGGACATAGAAAATCTGACATTTTCAAACCGAGAAGTGATGCTAAGTTTTCTGCTTCTCTCTTACTACTGCCATATCGAGAAAATCAGTGATGATTTGATTGATAAAGCCCGTCTGAATAAAGTCTTTCTCTCTATTATTAATTTCATTATAGATAATGGTGGAAGAACCGAGCGAATCTACGTGCATGAGAAAAAGAAGTATGACGCCAACAAGCTGATAAGCGCCTCAACGAGCGTCAGGAAGAGTGGTTGTCGATTGTGATGAAATGTATTAGCTAAGACCCTATCTGGCACAGTTGCTGCAAAGAGCTAAGCGTAATTTGACAGGCGGCTCTGTGCCAGAATCGGAAGTTTCTGAGGTAGCTTGTTTTAGCCAAAGGTGATTGGTCAACAATTCTGGGCATGGCTAGACCGCCACGATTTTGACCGGGTTGAGATTGCACTTAACCGTCCGATAAAGCCCTAGGAGTTGAACAATAAATTTACGAAGCATGCGTTGCAGAAACCACTGAACGTAGATGGCCCTGCATTGAATGGGATACCTCAATAGCGATTTGTGTGATTCTTAAAGGCAACATGAGTTTGACATGGCGGCTGTAAGACACGTATTTAAGCCCGTTATGGCACCCAATGGCGTATTGACTGTCATGAAGAAAAATGCGTTATTAAGCAATGCTCGGTATAATAAACCTAGCTTAAGCCTGCATGACATCAGAACCCAGCCGCTTGGCACTATGTCCCTTCTTTTGGCGGTGCGGTTATGTATATTTAATGTTTTTTAGCGCAGTTTGACAACGTTTGGAAATCGAGAATGGTTGATGGGGCTAGGTCTCCCTTTCAGTCTTTAAGAGGATTGATTGGGCAGTTACTAACTTAAACAGAGCTTGGTAATTTTGATTCCTTCAACTCATAATAACTTTGAGCAGTTGCTTTATGTTCTTTTTTTATAACTCATCTCTGAAAAGGAATTTTTACTTATGAAAAAATTGCCACTACAAACAGACCTTCTCATTTCTGATGATGACGATTCATTGGCCAACCCACCAGAAATTAAATATGAATTGTCATCCACTATAGGGAAATTAATTCAAAAAGCCACATACACTGACTTAATTATAGGCGCTGTAATGGCTATATTTCTGGGTTCAACTTTAATCACCCTCTTTGGAGATCTAAATAATTCTGATGGTTTTGTCGATTCGCTTTATTTTAGTTTTGTGACATTTACAACACTAGGTTATGGGGACCTAACCCCTGTCGGATTTGCTCGTTTTATATCAGTAACACTTACATTAAGTGGATTACTCTTTACTTCATTATTAATAGGGAAATTTGCATCCGAACGGCAGCAAGCCATGCTCCTTTTAGTACATACAAGCGACTGCCAGAGACGCATTGATGCCTTTTGCATAGAGCTTTATAAGCTCAATCATGAGCTCATCAGTGCATTTAATGCGCAGAATATCCCACTAACACAATCTATATTGAAAACAATAACATCACGATTTGAAGCTAGCTCTAATTATATTATTTTCCATGCTAACCAGTCTGATTTAACGGGTTTTGGAAATGATTCTGTACTAATGAAGTTTTACCATGTACTTAATCTGATTCAGGAAAGCTGCCATGCAATCCAAACACATAAGCAATCTTTTTCTGACGAACTGATATTTAACCGTAGTTTAGCACTTGCAAAAAGAAGTTGTTCATTAATTAGTATTATGTATAAGTTACATGTGCGATCAATGAAAAGTTATGGTTACACCGATGCGCTCCTCATCAAAGTTAAAAACAACTTACCCTCAAAAAGATTTAATTTTAGAACACTTTCATTCCTAGCCTCTGCTTATAACCATACAAGATTATTTATATATAATAAGTTAGAAAAAATCACAGTCAAAAAAGAATATAATGACAATGACAGCTTACTGGTGGGAATAAGGAAAATAAGAACACTGATGCAAGAAAGGTTGAGCGAAATTATTGTGTCACATAAAACCACCATAAACCCTAAGCTTCTCAATGAGGTGTATGATTTAATGCCTGAAGGAAATAAAACAAGTTGGGGAAAGGGCATACATAGAAGCATAGCTTCTAATCTGACAATTTCAAACAGACTCGCCCAGTCCGCGATAGATACTTTAATCGCGCAAAAGAAATTACCTCGTTATCCACGCAGAGGTTCTAAAATAAAATAGATACGTTGATAGTATAAGTTTTAGGTTGGCATACCTAGCTAGCTACGTTAGCCTGAGCTTATCTTCTAATATTTAAATTGGATAGCTACGCGTTGATTAATTCTAAAGTATGCAAGAAACTCCTCAATCGACCTCGAGGGAAATTACGAACGGCAGCTCTTCGCTGTGAGTTCTATCTTGCCCGTGAAAACCGTCAGTTCAAGTCTAAGAGAAAGCAGATGAAAAAAGCCCGTAGCGATGAAACTACGGGCTGATGCTTTCCCTGATGCTGCTTATGACTTATAGGTTATTTCGAGGGCGAGACTTTCCACTTGCCTTCGAATTTAAAGAACTTAAGCTCCATGGTTGATGTTCTTTCACCCAAAAACGGGATCTTTGCATTGTATTCGACTGTGCATTTGTAACCGCCGTCACTGTCTTTCTCTTTGCATGCTATTTTCTTGGCTGAATTGAAAACGACTCTTGCTGATTCGGACGGTGCGCCTTTGTTCATCTCTTCAGTAAAAGATTGCATTGCTTTAGATACATCAGCATCTGATGGTTCGCTGTCACAGCCGGTGAGAAAAAAGGACAGCACCAGTAATAAACTTAAGGATAATTTTTTATTCATCATGGCTCTCGTTCTGATTATTGCTGAACTTAAAAGGATTTAAAAGGCACCACGTTTCATTTCACTGGCATTGGCAGTGAATTCATACGAACTGACTTTTTCACCTTTAAACGTGATGAGAATTGATTTTTCTTCAATATCCGTTCCGCCAGTCAGTATTCCTACAATCGGAATATATGATGTTGGCTTACTGCGGTAGTTATGCATTGAATAAGACCATTTCTCCTCATCATCTGAGGTGATACGTTTATCCGGCTCACCAAAGGCGGTTAATACTTCTGACTTGGTGGTTTTTCCTTTTACAATTTTAGCTTTTACGTCTTCCTGCGTTACATTTTTCAGTGTCTGATTACCGAAGGAATAACATCCAGAGAGAGTGAGTGATACCAATACGATGATGATTTTTTTCATGGGTTTTTAACCTTAATTTTCATTGACAACCTGATCGAACACTTCCATCCATTGGTTCATTTGTTTACGCAGGTCATTGAACCCAATCTGAGATTTAAAAGAGCCTTCCTTAGGGAAAAACCTGATGTGCCATTCTGGATTTTGAATATCTCTTACACTAATAAAAAATCCTGTCTCATTTCTGTTTTTTGCCATGCGAATATTATTAATGTTTTTAGCAGTAATGCTTAAACCTGCATCTTCAATTTCAGCCCCATGACTGATGTTATATTTCCATTCTTTAAGATCATCAAAGGAATAGGTTTTTTCATTATTTCCATCTTTAAGAAAAATGAGCCTTTTGTTGCTATCGAGCTTCATTGAGGAATTAAGAAGCGTATGACTATAACAACCATCATTATCATCGTTAAAGTTATCGACAGTAGCTTGATTGCTTAATTTAAGAATGTAAGAGCCTAATGCCGTGAAAAATAAAATAGCGCAGATTGGGATCCAAAAAAATCCGATAGAGATTAGATCTTCAGTCGTGCCAAAGTGTGAAAGAAACATTGGCAGAGCAAAGGCGATCCAAAGACGCTTCATTTTGAAAAAATTAATAAATTTCATGAAGCCACTGACTTTTTCAGGTGGAGAAATTCTCTTTCTTTGAGGCTGAAGCACGGCTAACGCTTTTTTGTCGCGTCGATTCGTGAAATACGCCCAAATGAGCAGACCAACACTGACAGGAAGCCAGATAATCCCTGTGAGAACGAATCCACTTTTTCCCATCAATAATGCGATAAGTGCAGGCAGGGATACGGCAATCCAAAAGCGTTTCATAGCAAAAATGCTCATACAAATTTCCTCAATAGCTAATCAATGTGAAAGTCATATTCGTATGAAGCAGTCAGAGACTGAAAATGAGGCGAGGTTTGTCATTGCTGAGCCTATATCGTTAGTTGAATAAGTAAATAGACCAGTTAAATCAGTCTATTATGGGCAATCAGGAAGCTACATTTTGAACAGTTGTGATCAAACAAAGCAAATCGCTTATAATGATCGATGGTTTACTTGTGATAGTTATAAACTATCATAAATTAAATATAAATCGGCATTAACGATCATTGGTCTTGTCTTTTTTGTATGAAGAAAGGCTTGCTGGACGGCTTCTCAACCCTACATTTGGAATGATGATGAGTGTGATTTTTGCGGAGTTTGGATGGTGGTTTTTGGTGTTGCCGTAATTTCTATCATCTTCACGCCAGTGATAGTGTTGTGTTTGTCTGGGCGTTTGAGTGTCGGGATTTTGAGTTTTTTCAACATGCCAATGATGATGTTGAGGTAGGGAATGGTTTCTAACCATCTGAAGCCGGTCTGAATCATAGAGAAGGGTTTTCTGTGGTGAGCTTCTTTTGCTGCTTCGGTTGTATGCGTTTCTTTAGCATCTACACCAGCTTTTTTTACTGCTTCGGTTGCATACGCTTCTTTGTTACTTGCAACAGCTTCATTGTGAAGCGTTGTAGAATAAGTGATAGCGTATTCGTCCTGAACAGCATCTTTATTGAGGGTAAGCGTTTCGGCGGGGCTGTTAACGTCTTCTTTGATGAATTCAGGGGTATCTGTAGCAGTTGTCATATCAAGAGCTTCGCTAACCGATGCCTTACTGACTGAGGGCATTTTCAATGCAAACAGGAAAGCATTGTCGCGTTCCGGCTGGTAGTCGAGCCTGTTTTGTAAGGCAGACCAGGAATAACACTTACCTAACTGCGAAGCTTTGAAAGCAATCCCCTGGTATTCGAATGAAAATCCATTCATCTTTCCGGTAGAAGCGATATTCGGGACTGCCATGATATTTCGTGCCACAAGCTGTGTCACAAATTTAGTGGTGGATGGTTTACCGACAAGTAATGCTTCCAGGGCTTCCTGGATGAGTGATTTGGGTGATGGCTCTCCTTTATACTTCTCCATCATCGCTTCGTTACGTGACAGCTTTTTAGGCTTTGGTGTTGCGCCCATCGGTTTCTGGGGCGGGGATTTTCTGGATAGCGAAGGAGGGAAGGGCGAAGCTGGGGATGGTGATGCTACCAATTCTGGCCCTTTGGTTCTTAGTGAATAGTCGCGTTCAAGCTGTTGGATGATACGGGTGCTAATGAGGTTTTCATTTTTGCCCAAGTAAAGGCTTCCATTAGTGAGATCGATACGACTGGCAATAATGTGGATGTGCTGGCCTTCAACATCATCATGTAACACATAGCATCTCAAATGCGTTTCAGAGAAGCCCATTTGGGACATGTAATCATCAGCAATCTCTGACCACTGAGTATCTGTCAGCGCTTCGCTTTTCGGTAACCGAAGTGAATTATGCCAGACAGGTTTAGCAACATCCGGGCGAAGCGTTTTGGTGGTATTGAATTCAGCGATCAGATCTCCGGCTTTATTCCCCAGCATGTTCCCACCAATGACATAAGGTGTGCATTTATGGTGAGAGACTGGCTTTAATCCGTAGAGAACAACACCAGCGAAACCCTTACCCCGCCTGATCTTCTGCATTCCCTTCATGGGAAGCACTTCACAAATTATCAGTAAGTAAGTGCTGGCGAAGCTCTGAGATCTGACGCTTCACTGCAAAGAGTTCCGTTTGTGAGAGTGAACTGTCAATGCCTTTGTTGTCCAGATGAACGACAAGCCTATTCAGCTTCTGTGAAATCTCACCAAGGGTCTTCCAGGTATCGATGTTTACTGGAGGCACAATCGTGGGGAGTTTCTGTAACGAAGCCATACGTAGCCATTCGCCTTTACTTGTGTTACCACGTTTGGTGTTAAGCAGTTGTAACTCTGTGTTATCAATACGAACACTGACACAGTGAGTTCTTAGAGTTTTAAACTCTGTGCTTTTAAACATTTGAAGTTGTATATCTGGATGGGATAATGAAATGTTATTCAAATTTGTCATATAAATTCCTTTTATAGCTAATTATTATAATTAAGTTAATTCTTATGCATTTAAATATCTATATATTATTTTTGATCATTGTCAATAATAGGAGCGGCAAAGTTCATTTATGAAAAATTTGGGATAAGTGTGTTGCGTGAAGATTGACCAGACACACTGACAGCGTTAACATTCTATAACTAACAACAGTGTGAAATTAAAATGATGAAGTCTTTAATGGATTTACTTCGTGGGATTACTAGGAAGCCTTTTAAAACAGTTACCTATTTTTTTACATCATTTAGTGTATTATTTACCATAGTTCGAATGGTTGTTTATTTTGTTCCGAGTATTAAGTTTGATGGGTTAATTCCTCTTATAATAATGCTTAGTATTAGTTTAGGTTTTACTCTTAAAAAAGTGTGGAAACCATCAAAGGTTTTAATTCCAATACCTAATACTGGTTCAAAGGTCGAAATATTATTTGGAGATATCTTCAATCAAGATGGTATACGTGTCATTCCTGCAAATGAATATTTTGACAGTAAGCTAGGACTTCCGGTTTCTGAAAATAGCTTACATGGAATATTCATTAATAAATGTTTTGGTGGGCATCCTGAGTCATTCGATAAGCAGGTCGAAGAAGGCTTATCTGGGAAAAATTCAGAAGTAGTAGATAATAAAACTGACGGGAAGTCTAGGAAATATGAAATAGGAACAAGTGTCCTTATGGAAGCTGATTCAAAAAAATATCTTGTTTTTGCTTTTGCTCACACTAATGAGACCACCTGCAAAGCCTATATCGATGTAAAAGACACATGGGTTGCATTACATGAAATGTGGAGTTCACTTAGGATTTTTTCAGGTGGAGCAGCAGTTAATCTTCCATTAATAGGTAGTGGGATTTCAGGTCTGGGCTTACCAACACGCGATATCCTCAATTTGATAATTTTGTCTGCAATTACTGAAACCAAGCATAAAGAAGTTACTAAATTAATTAGAGTTATATTGCATCGAGATAGATTTGATGATCTTGATTTACGAGAAATAAAAGATTATTGGGAGAAAAAATAATGGCATATCGCAATGGGACATATGTCGCTTTTCATGCTAATGGGACGAATATACCAGGCGAGTCAGATATTAGTTATTATAATCTTTTGAAAGCATGGTCAGGAAAAGGAGATGATAGCTTTGCCTTTATCAATAGTCATGACAAAGTTTCTGCTGTCAGAGATTCAAGTAAAGCAGAAACCTTAAGAAGGTCGCTTAATGAAAGGCTCAAAAACTCAAGGAATATGTTGCTTATTATTGGTGATACTACCAGAGATGATGATGACTGGGTTCCTTTTGAAATAAATAAGGCAGTAGATAGTTATAAATTACCTCTTATTATTGCATATACAAAAAAAGTAAACAATGGAGGTGTAATTAGAAACCCAAATGCTTTATCAAAATATTGGCCTAAGGTTTTAAAAGAAAAAATAGGGGCATCTTCTGTAAATGCAATACATATACCTTTTCTGAAAAATGTAATAAATGATGCTATTGGGCAGTTCGATCACAGCTACCCACCGTCGGGGAAAGGACTTGGTATTTATAGTGATGATGCTTATCGAAGCTTTGGTTTTACTCTTTAATCCTTTCTTTTGGGGGTATTTTCAAACTGAAAGGAAGAAAATCAAGGACAATTCATAGAAGCTCCGCTTCTATGAGTTAGCCCTTGTTTATATGGTTGAAAAATATGATATTCATTGACTTGATATACATTGTTTAAACTGATAATCTCTCCCAATCCTTATTTTTAAAAAATGCAATCATGAGCATAATTAAGATTAACTATTATGATGTGAATAATGCCAATTCCTTATTGGGAGAGGAGACGTTACTAAATATTGATATTTGTGAACTACCTTATAATCCTCAAAATGAGAACGTATTTATAAGAAGGGATTTTTCAAATATACCATATTCCATGTGGAAAGTAGATGATGTTCAGACCACCGAAGATACTGAGAAAAATACTATTACCTGTGATATTTATCTTAACGCTGTATATTTTAAGCCTAAATCTATTGCTGAGAAACATGGGACAAACGGTAGTAAATTACTAAGAGGTAGATTAGTTGAATGCGATTTTGGATTTTTCTCTCAAGATTACCGCTCTGGTTTCCCACCACAAACAACTTTGAATAATTACAATAAGAAACTCCCTTTTGAAATGGTCAAGCGGCGGTTAGTCGTAATAATTTCTAATAGAGAGGATCCTGCTTTAGTTATACCAATTAGTAAAGCTAATAAAGCTGTTGATGCAAGAACGGTCGTAGAAATTACAAGTTTACCCAATGATTTGGTACGTTTTAGTAACCCTCAATGTTATGCAAAAACAGCAGCTATAACCCAAGTGTCTGGACACCGTCTCTTTCCATTACGTTACCATTCTAACGGCACGAAAATTTATGATTCAAGAATTGATAAAAAGCTTTCAGTAGGGGATATAAAAAAGATTAAAGAAGCTGCGTTGGTTTCTATAGGTGGGGCAGGTATCTTGACAGAGTTAGATTGCGTGAAGGTAACAAATGAACAAGCGAATAATGAAATTATTTTAAAAAACAGCAAGATAGAAGATCTAGAGAAACAGGTGAATGAGTTGACCAAACTGATTGATGATTACACTAAACCTTGAGCTTGACATCTGGTATTAATGGCGTATTATTGTCTCTGAGAGCGAAAGCTCACCCACAAGAGATTATAGCCTTAAGAGAAGCAGCTTATCTTAAGGTGTTTGCTGGAAACAGCTCGCTGCTAAAAGAAGTATAAAAAAAGCCACCTTAGTGGCTTTTTTTATACCCTAAATCTAACTGACCTCGTTCTGATTTAGGGTGTAAATTGTCAAAGCTTATTTTACCTGATGAATCATAATTGCCCCACAATCTTCCATTTTTAGTATGAAAACTATTTAGTTTGAATAGTTTTTTCTATCTGAAAATCTTGATACAGCCAGTCGAGCCTTTCCCAGAGGATGAACGTCAGAATTTCTTTGACTTGCGGCTGTTTGGTCTCGATCACGGCGTAGATCAACGCTCTGCACTGATCGATAATTTCTTCCTGCTCTAAAGGTGTGTTATCGAACATGCCCCACCTCCGTAGCTTGTTGCCAGAACAGATTAAAATAAAGTTTAACTTGTTTAAGGTGCTGATCTTCCAGAAGCGAATTGCTAGACTTGCTGATAGCCATATCGTTAACTCCATAACGGTGTGGTTAGCCCCTGTCTGGTAGTCGCATACCTTTCAGGGGCGAAACGGGTGATGAGTGTAATGTGTCTTTGTGATAGTGTACGTACCTATAAAATCCAGCATAGTTAAAAAGGTACGTACATGTCAACGATAAAACGTGATACGAAGAAATCTTCATCAACAGGTAAATCACCGACTTTCCAGATACGCATCTCGCCTGAGCTACGTGAACAGCTAGATGAAGTCGTAGCAAAAGAAGGTGTCAGCCTCGGCAACTGGTTCAAAGAGCTTGCCCGTCAAGAGTTGAGAAAGCAGGGGATTGAGCCGAAGGGGTAAAATTTTCTATCCCTGCACAGTCAAATACAAATTAATAAGAGTGGTCTATGTCGAGATTTATGCTGATACCAACAATAATATTGTTGGCTGGATGTGCAACTGTTCAGTTCAATGATGGAAAAACTGTAAGCATTCAGGCTGATGGTTGGTATGGACTGGACAGCTTGCAGAATACTGCTGACAAAGCCTGTCAGCAGTATGGTAAATCCCATGCAAGATATCTGCATAGTGCTAATATGAATCCCCATCTACCTATTGGCTCTGGTGTTCAGAATACCATGTGGGAATGTAGTGAATGATCGGCCTCTCATTTATTTAATGCACTTAGAGATAATATTTAATTGTTAGCTAAAATTTTTACAGGACAGATCAGCCTTCAATTTTATAAAGTGATCAAATCACCGCTTTAAGTAATTCAGCAACTTTCAAATGAGCTTCTTTCCGCTCTTCAAAATAATCATATCGGTCATAGATGCTTTCAACGCCTTTGAGCTTATGGTTAAGGCATCTTTCGGCGACATGAGGAGGAACAGAAAGAGAAGCAAGCAGACTACGGCAAGTTCTTCTCAAATCGTGGACAGTAAAATACTCAATATCGCCCATATGATTCGGTGGCTGGATTTTCCTTCCTGTTTCGATACCAAAGAGTTTCGCAATAGCCCTGTTTAGCGTATCGCTTCCCATATGCGGTGTTTTACTCGCTCTGCGATTAGGGAATACATATTCTGAACCGTAAGCTCTTACCTTTAGCTCATTCAATAGCTCAAGTGCTAATGGGGGTAATGGAATAACAATTCCCACACCGGATTTGCTTCTTTCTTTTGGTAATTCCCATTTGGCTTTATCTAAATCAAACTCAGCCCAGAGAGCTTCTGTGAGTTCGCTTTTTCGGACACCAAGTAGTAAAAGTAATACACAGGCAATGTAATTATCACGGCTAAAACTATCACGGTGATTTCTGAAAATCTGGAAAACAGTTTTCAGCTCATCCCGACTTAACACCCTTTCTCTGCTTTTTTCCACGCCACCCGCATCATTTACCTTAAATGCCGTTGCCGGATTATTAAGGATTAACCCAAGTTTGATGCCGTGATTGAAAAGTTGCTTCATATACAACAGCGCATCGTTGGCGATAGTGGGTCTGCCACTGGTCGTAATATTTTGCAGAATAGCACGGACATCGAGTGGGGTGACTTTACCCATAGCCAGTTGACCAATGTGAGGGGCGATATCTTTTTTAAAAAACCGCTGGGGGATTTGGGGATATTTCAGCCGTTTAACCAGATCTTGGCTCCAGTCATCAAACAGGTCATTAACTGAATAGATTTTTTGTGGTCGGTTGAGTTTTCGCTCAACAATAGGGTCATCCCCAGCAATGACTTTCCGGCGTGTGTCCTCTGCCAGCCTACGAGCTTCAGATAATGACAGAAAAGAAACCTTCCCAAGAGTGATTTCTCGCCTTTTGGTCTGTTGAGTATATCTCAGCATCCAATAGGGCTCGCCTTTAGGCGGGACTTTCAGATACAGGCCATGACCATCACCATATTTACCGGTTTGCCCAGCTTTCAGGATTGCCTGGATAGTTTTAACTGTCAGTGAACCCATTCTCATATCCTTCAAAAGCGCTGTAACCTTTGTGGCAAGGCGCTACGTCTTAAGTGGGGGGTATGTAGTTATAGACCGGGGGTTTTTTCTTGTAAAGGAAAAATCCTCCCCAATCTACCCCCCACTTGGCAGTGGTTTTTGATAGATTTTGAGAGAATTAAGTAGACGATGTTTTTTGTTAAATGCCCTTAAAAACAGGGCATTGTAGAATTTAATGGATGTGAGTAGAACTTCTTGGATCTGTTTATTGAGTCGGTGGGTTAAAGCCTTGCTGTAATCGGTTTTTTGATAATGCGTTTTTTCTATGTGTACACCCTTGTGTACACGTTAAATTGGAGTGTACAGCAATTAATCTTTCCTTATGCGTGGTGGTTAATCCATTTTTACACTAACCCAAGTAGGTGAAAGCACAAACTGTTAGGCCGGATTTGTCTGGGCCGCCGCCGACGCGGGCGTGCTCTAATCAACGTTGTGCGCTCTGGCCCTTCTTTCCTGCATATTCATGCCATGATGCTTACGCTGATTACCGCACATCCAGCATGAACATAAACATGGGGTTTGGTAGCAGGATCCGATGGCAACAGCACTTCCATTCCCTGCATTATGGTAATGGGTACGTTTTTTCTTCAGACGTGACTCATGATGTTTGCGCCATGAGCGATTTCTTTCTTGCATAAGAGAACTCCACAATGTTAAACGGAGCGGCCACACCTTCGCATGACCACCTTAACGGGAGTTCTGAATAGATAATTTTTCTCATGGCCGGGAATTTACCACACCTCACTTCATATCGTCACTTGGAACAGAAACGGCAATGTTATAAATACACAGAACATTGCTGGTTCAGTTAGTTCGGTTGGTTCATTTTATTAAACCATATGATTTTAATGATTAATTTTTTCATTTTTGAACTAACGTAGTGAAGTTTTGAACCAACAAAATAATCCGTTTGAACCAACAATCCTTAACCAAGGCTCTCATCATTGCGACTTTCAGATAACTACTTATGTTCGTTATTTTGCACTGCCTATAGGATATTTCACTATGGTATCGCCGAATCAGTGCGATGAAGGGAATTACTTGGACCAAGGGAATGCATGAAAAGAGCTTTAGGGAAAAAACAACTGGTTGAGATGGTTCCGCTATCGATCTCCGTTATCGAAAGCCTGGAGCGTAACGGTGAATTCCCGAAACGCTTCTACATCACAGACCGCCGGGCGGCGTGGAACGCTGACGAGATTGAAGCGTGGCTGGATGAGCGGCAAGCGAACGGGCCGAAGACGCTATCAACCTTCATCCCCCCACCGCCGAAGAAGCGCGGGCGACCACCTAAATCGGATAAGCGGTAGCGATCGATGAGCAAACATTCACACATGCTGGATGACCCCATAATTTTTACCAGAGACATATTGAAACGCTACGGCATCAGCCCTAAAACACTGTGGAAATGGCGTGACAGCAAGAAAATGCCTACTTCTTTCAAAGAACCTTTCCCCGCGCCAGTGGTGCCGGGCAACCCGAACCGCTGGCGGGAAAGTGATGTGTTGTCATGGGAAGCAAGAAACGTGGCTGGCAGTTAATACCTGCGAGATCATCGCCCCATAGCAGCCCAAATGATTGCCATCCGGTAAGCCTCTAAATGGGGGGAGGTAGTAACCATCCCATTACTTCAACTTCTTGCTTTTGAGTGATTCGGGTTCTTCTCGAACTTCTTCGCCATTGACGGATCTGGCGTTGCCGGGTTCTGCTGACGCGCATCAAGCCACGCCTCTACCTCGTCGCCGTTCCAAGCTACGGCGCGTGCGCTTATCTGGAAACGCTTCGGGAACTTGCCAGCCTTTTCAAGCGCGTAAATTTGCGACTCGGACAGCGGAACGATCTCCAACAGTCTCGACTTTCTGATTGCTGATTTCATGCATACCTCGAAATTTAGACGTAAAAAAGCCGCTATTGCAGCGGCCATCGTTTATTGAGACATGTCACGGACAAAATGGTTTCACCTCGGCAGAACTAGGGAATAAGGAGCCTCCCGCTTGATGGATTGCTATTTATCGCCCGAAAGTTCAGATATCCTTTTTTTCTCTTCCATCCGTTTCCTTTTCCACCAAAGCGATATCAGGCCATCTTCGTTGTCCTTCTTTTCGCCTCCGCCATCAAATCTATACCCTATAAAATAAATAGATACGACAGAGGATAGCAGCATGAAAACCCAAGGAAATGCATCCTCTAGATTTCCGTACCTTATTAGGCGAAAGTCGCGATCAGCAATCGAAATAATCGCGATGAAAAGGCATATCACATATATCGCTACAATTATCTTTCTTACTTTATTTATCATTCTCCTACCGCCTTACCCCAATCAGGCGCGCGGCGTGGCGCCATGTCACCCGGATTCCACCAACTGGTTACATCGTATTGGTTGCGTGCGCGATCCCGTACGCGGTCGTTGTAGCCAGGATTTGCCATCTCTTGTAGTTGCTGCAAGATCAGGTGATTTGTTACCGCCTTGGTATACCACAGATTAGCAAATGGTGTGATCATGCGTGCGGCCTTAATGGCATCAGCACCAAAGGTTGTATCCTCCCCCATCAGTGCCTTCTGCGGGTTGGTGATCAGCAACTTCATTAGTTGTTCCGCAAACCCAAGTACAGGGCCACCAATAACGCCCGCAATACTTGAACCATACTGCGTTTGGTCTTGCAGCAGGAAGTCACCATAAATGCCGAATGAACCACCTTTCAGCAGCGCTTGTACCCACGCCTTGCCGGTGGTCATATCGATAGGGTCATTTCCTGTCAGTAACGCATTCATCTGGTTGGCGAACATGCCAGCCAGAGTTGTACCAGCAATATACCCTGCCAGAAACTTTAATGCTGGTACGCGATCGAGGTCTTGCGCACGAGTAACCATCTGGCGAAACCCTGCAAACGGGGTAGTTTTGAACAACATGAAGCTGCGGGTCAGTTCACCAGCGGTGTCACGAGCATAGGTATCGATACCGGTCGCGGTAGTCACCGCACTGGTCATTTCGCCGTGGGTGATCCCCAGCAGTTTCTGGGCTGCTTCTGCGCGAGCATTACGAATCATACGTGCGATGGTTTGCTCTGTCTCTGCTTCGAATGCTTGGCGCAAATTCTTCGCCCGTGTTTCGCTCAATTCACCCATGCTGGAAAGCGCTTGGTCTGCACCGGCGCGCACATCGTTTATTTTGTCGGCCAGGATATCCATGATTTTAGCGTCGGGCACAGCATAGATAGCATCTGGCGTCATACCCATATGACCGTTAGGCGTCAGTGGCCGCAACTCGGCCGCATTCATGATCGCCCAATCCTGCGATGTCCATCCCTTGTTGGCGAGAATAGTTTTATCTGAACCTTTCAGTGCATCCAGGGTGGCATGCTGGCGGGTTAAAGTGCCCAGGTTTTTATACATCAGCAGGCCAAATGCCGCCTTGTTGGCTCTGTCCATTGCTACCAGACCAGACCATTTAAGCGTTTTCTCCGCGAACCAGCCCGTGATGCCCCGCGTCAAGTCGAAACCACCCATTTTCGACACCACAGCCGCATGGGTATCCACCAGCAACCCCAGATCGGCGTTGGCGCGTTTTGCGTCACCGCTGAACAGGTTGCGCAGTGTATTAGCCGACAGGCGCATGCCGTTGCGGTCAAAGCCCAGTGCCTGCGCGGTAGCGCGCATAATGGCCTGATCAGAGGTGGCAGTGAATACACTGGTGCCGAGCATGGCAGAAGTCATCAGGTTGCGTAGGCCGCCAATGGCAGACGAGAACACGCCGGAGCTTTGCACACCATTAAGGCCAGCCATTGAGTCGAACATGCGCTCAACCATGGCACGTTGTGATTGCATGTCTTTGATCGGCTGCCCTGCGCCATCGATCGCCACGCTGCGCTGATAAATTCGGTCAACCACCAGACGGAAGTTATTGGCGGCATCGGGGCCGAAAGCTTTAGCTACGCCCAGATCACGCGATGAAGATTGCAGGTGCCCCATCATCACGCCAGCCACAGGTTGCTTCGTGTAGCGCTCCATGTATCCGAAATGGTTGGTCGCATCTTTGAACGCCATCACGCGACTTTGTGATCCACGGTTCTTAATGCCACCGGCACCGATGAATGCACCTGGTTCAATCTTCTGAGCGCCATCCGTTGCCTTGCTTTCAAAGATGGACTCCAACGCCTGGCGGTACGCGATATCGTTCATTTGGGTGCCATCAGAGTTTACGAACTGCGAACGCTCTTGAGTATTCCACACATCATCAACCCAGGCTCGGCGGGCAAAGTCTGCCGGAGGCATGCGGCCAAACGAAATCGCTGCGGTGCGTTCTGCTGGTGGCAGAGATGCCAGCCATTTATCACGGCCAGCAGCACGGATTAAATCGGCATCATCGGCATAAGGCAGATGCCAATCATCACGCAGGCCAATATCAAAACCTGAATCGTTCATTTCCTGCCGCGCTCGACTGGTAACATCACCCCAGATTTTTGCCACCTTCTTGGCTGCGGGGTTGCCGCTATCCTCGCCGTACAATTCTTTCAGAATCTGCAACTGCCCAGATTTGGCCGCCGCCTGATTGAACGGAAGGTAGTTGCGCAAGCGCTGTTCACCCAATGCTTGGGACTGATAAAAGAATTTCTGTACCTCCGGACCTGCCTCCATCATCTGTGAGCTAAGTTGGCGCGTCCAATCCTGATAGGCGCCCGTGGCCAGTTCTTCCGCTGACGTTACATCAATCTCTTTACCGTCCTGCACTCGGCGGCCAGAGAAAATAAACTGCGCCAAATTGGCCGGCGTCTGCTTGTTTTCTGGCACAACGCGGTTCAGCGTGTCAGTAATGTTGTTGATGGCAATCGCATTTTGCGCCAATCGCTGGCGCTTCTTGAATATGTCATGTACAACGCGGGCAGCAACAATATCGGCGGCCTGCCGGTACACTTCTGACGTTGGTGTGCCTGATTTACCGGCCCGAGCGTTCATTCGGGAGACTTGTTGCACTGCTTCACGGATCCGGTCTTCGATATTCTTTAGTTCAGTAGCCAGCGGCTGGCGACCCAACGTCTGGGTGATTGCATCGATACACTGCGGTTTCATTATGAGTTCCTCAGGAAGCAGGCTGCGGCCACACTGTAAACGCGAGATTCTTTCTGCACGGTGGCGATCTGCTCATCCATGTCCGCCAGCGCTTTTGATAACGGTACTATTTCACCGGTGTCGGGATGCAATATGTTTAGTTCTGGGTTGCTCTGTGACATGTCACGCGCGGCCATCAGGTCATAACTATTGCTGGAGATAACCGCGCCGGTATCGGGATCGGTACTCACCTGTCCAGTTCCATCTTCACCCACGCCAGAGAATGTACTTTTCTGACGGAGTTCCGGCGCTTGGGTGAGTTCTTCGCGCGGTTGTGAATAACTGATGCCATTTTCCTTATAGGCTTCTTCCATTGCCGTACGTTGCTGTTGCCCCTGTTCGATAGCGCCAGGTTTTACCACACCATCAAGGCCACGAACCTGCTGAACCACGTTAACAGACTCGCCACGCATCAGTTGTGCTGCCGCCCGATCCATGGCAGCTACATGGGCGTTTACGCTCTCTATACTGCCATGCGCCACAGGTGCAGACTCAATATCGTAATTAAGCCCTTCATTCATCGCGTGTGCCGCGTCCACGTCGCTTGGACGGATGTCAGCTTCTCGAACAAGTCCGCGCATGCTTTCGGGGATTATTCCTTGCTCTAAGCGAGAAAGATCAGCCTTTGCTTCATAAAATTGTCCGTTAGGTTGATGCGGTGCCAGTGTTTTCTGTGCTTCTTGTAACCGCTGACGCGCTCCATCCAACTGACTACTAATTTCATCCAACTTATCTTGATTGGCTTCATAGTAGCGACGATTTGCCCCAGTACTGCCAGTCGGCGCTGCATCACGGATAGCCTTATCTTCAGCCTCTAGCCTGGCAATCACCCTCTCACTGTTAGCAATTTCCGACTGCCAAACTTTTCGATCACCCCGGCTCATCAGTTGCCCGGACATATTTTGCAACTCGGTAATCCGGCTTTCATAGGTTGGTTCCGCCACTGAATCATGCACCACCTGAGGGGGGCTCGGTTGTTGTTCAATTGGAGAAATTTCTGTTGTTACAGGCTGCTCAATATTATTAATCTGGTTATCGGTGGAGATCGCTTGCTGCTCATCTGGCGGCAATATATCTGAATCAGTGCGTCCCGTTTCGCGGCCTGCTGTCCAATGATGAAGACCACCAAAGGCCGCACCCAGTACACCATCCACCAGCAACGCCTGTTTATCCCATGCCTGATATTGCTTCGCCAGATCTGAGTAGCCGTTATCTTCCAGTGTGTCGCTGACAGCAAACCGGCTTGCAGCACCAAAGCCAGTATTAATGCCTACCCCCGACGCCAGCCGAGTTAACAGCCTACCGCCAACACCTGCGGGCAACGCCATACCGGCGGCATTTGCGGTTCCCTGTTCCAGCGCCAGCGTGCTGGCGGTCTCAGGATCAACACCCTTTGACAGAAACTCCTGGCGCGATGGTTCGTAGGTGCTGCCGAATGCCGTAGCGCCACCAGCAGCCGGGCCAGCAAAAACAGAAACAGCCATAGCTGGTACGAATTGACCAAGACCATCAAGCACCTGCGCAGCCGTTCCCTGTGTGCCAGGTTCGGGCTTGATGTATTCACGCGCTCGCTCTAGCGCTTTGCTGGTCGAATCATAAGCTTCGGTAATTCGCTGATCGGCATCCGGGAAGAGTGCCTTGAACGCGCCATAGGTGGGAATAAACTCCTGCAAGTATTTGGGGTCGCTGATCAGTTTCTGGTCTGCGGCTACACTGGACTGCAACACCCCAATGGCACCTTCAGCGATTCCACGAGGTAAAGCGGAGATCGAACCTGCCATAAACCCGGGCTCATAATCTTCTGGCCGGGCAGCCTTGTTCTGTGCCGCATTATCTGTCCATGCCAGCCCCTCTGGTGCCAGTGAGAAAATATCAGCCATTATTGCACCCTCACGACAATATAATCACCCGTACGGGGATTTAGCGCCCAGCGGCCACTCCCAGCCACCAGGCGGTATTGATTGTCACCGACGTTAACTGGACGGAAATTGCCGACAGCGCCAGGATTCAACCCCGCCTCAGAAAACACGCCACGCGCTGCACCATGGAAGCGATCTTTGAACGTGCTCTTATCCATACCAAAAGGCATCACCACGTCGCCGCCGTTGAAGCTTTTATAAACACCGCCGGTGGCATACTGCACTGCTTGATCTGAAAGATTGGAAGTTACAGCCTTGGTGCTCATATCACTTTCTTTTCCAGATGAATATGCCAGCCCAGCATAGGCAGACTTAAACACGCTATAGGCCATCTGGTGCGCCTGCGGGTTGTATTGGAATGCATTGCCAACAGCCAAATCGAATGCTTCACGTAACTTGTCATCGCTGGGCAACATCACTGGTTGCATGCCAGCCTTTTTCTGCGCCTCAGTAGGATTGATTAACTGATCCCCCAGCAGAATAGTTTTTGCTGCTTCGTACTTGTCCATGGTGGGTTTGTACTTAATGAACTGGCTATAAGCGATCGTCGGCTGCCGGTTGTTGTATTGGTTATCCTCCGGTGCCAGTAGCAGCGAAGCGTACGCAGTGGCGGCGCTATTGGGGGCTATTGAGCCAGTAATGCTGCGTAATGCCTGTGGCGGAAGAGAACGCCCAAAGGCTTGCAGTAGGTTGACAGACTGATCGACGTTGGTTGAACCACGAACCATTTCAGACAGGCCAGCGGCCTCTTGCTTGGACAGTAAGGGCGCATTGATACCGAGGGCTTTCAGCTTATCGGAATTTGCAAAACGGATTTTCACCTCTGCCGTGATATCGTTCGGGTTATTGCTGACGATCGGTTTAAAGGCTCCCATATCCACCGCCGCCTGGTAGGGGTCAGACTCGCGGAGACTGATCACTCGATTGGCTGCCGCCTGAACGTGATCAAATGCCGCAGCGCGGCCGGCGAACCCTTCACCTTCACCCAATTGACCTTTCAGGTCAGCCACATATTGGTTGATACTGGCCGTCGGCATGTTGCGAAAAGAGCCAATGTACTGGCCAGCCACGCGCATATTGGAAAAGTCTTCGTAGCGCTGGCGCCCTTCGCGGTAACCATACGCCTGGATGAACTTCCCTTCCGTCGGCGCGTTAGGATACTCAACACCTTTCAGGTATGAGGCAGTGGCGTCCTGAACCACGTCAGTAAGCTGTGCGCGATACTCCGCCCGCTGCTGATTCTCCATTGTCATAGCCTGGCGAATATACCGCCCCTGATCAGACGGATCTAGCAGTGAGAATGCCGTGCTTTTTGTTACTCTGCGGCCAGTATCGGGAAGCGTTGAAATTCCAAGCGCTGCCTGAATGCCTGAGTTAACCTGTTCCTGTGTATACGGCATTGAGCCGTTTTCATGTTGAGTGATGGCAGTCGCCATACGTGTTAGCGTGGCGGGATCGGTGAGGTCAACTGGCGTATTCGCTGGGATACCCATAGCCTTTGACACGGCGGAAACGTATGCCCCTGTATTATTCTCTGATGGCGGAGCCCAACGATTGATGATCTGATCAATCGTCTGGTATCCCTGCCGACTGTAAGAAAGCAGGTTTTTACCCAGCGCCCGAATACCGTGCTCAGGTGTGGCAAACGTTGCATACTGACCATCGCTGCCAGTCTGCCCCTCCCATGTGTTTGCAGACTGCACGATGTTGCCAGGGTTGTTATTGCGAAGTCCGCGCACAGGGCCAGCACTGGATGGCACATGAGCAACACCACCAGCATCAGAAGGCTCGCCGTTTCTCTGTAAAAACTCGGCAACCTGACCAGCGCCAAGTTGGTTTTCTACGTTTTGTTTAGCTGCTGCCTTTTTTGCCTCTGTTAGCTTCGCCTGGATCTGTTCGTCACTCCACCCATGAGCAAATCCAAACGTTTTAATGTTTTCAGTCATCGACTTAAACCGACCAACCCACGCCGGGTTAGAGGAATCAGTTTTTGATAGCTCGTCGATATCTAAATCAAGCGTTCCCTGAAATTGCCCGTACTGAAACTTCTGTGTCTGATCGCGCTCATATGACCTTATTTGTGTTTCGTACTGCATATCCATGCGCCTAACTTGCAGCGCAAGCTTATCTCGCATTGGCCCTGCCGGAACGCGGCCCAATATCTCTTCACCTTTAGCCTTAATGCTCGCTATAGTGGCGATGCCGTGAGGCATAGCGTCCTTTCCCTGCTTCGTATACAGCCCATCGTTTGGGTTATTTAGCCGATTATTGGCAAACTCCTGGTACTCTACCTCGCCCTCCTGCGCCTGAGCCAAATTAGCCCTTCCATGAGCCTCCGCCACGGCTTGGACATAATCTTGCCCGACCTTAGCAAACCCAGCGCCAAAATCATCTGGAGTGAATTGTTGATTGTTCGGCGCTGCGGGGATGCCACGGCTGCTAACCTGAGGGCCACGCACTACGGGTACTGTTGGCATAGTTAACCTCCAGGTATCAGTGATTGGCCTTCATCGGCAGGTTCAGGGCCTTATCGATCAACACGCGCGCGATTGCATGGATGCTTGGTGCTATGCCTAAGGGGGATTTCTGTTGTTCTTCTTCCTGAATTAACTTCAGTTTCACTATCTGCTCTTTACTGAGAAGTACCGGTTTCACTGTTGTCTGTCGTGACATAAACACCTCACCTGTCATGATTAATACAATATCAATAATTGCATATAATGAAACAATGACATGGCATATTGCAAATAATGAAATATATGGTGATGATTATTTAGACACTGAGTTTGGTCTCACGCTAGTTAGTAAGTGTCGACTCAACCAAATGGGAGTGAACAGTGACTGCTCAAATTTCAGCGTATGGCCGCTTGGTGGTTGATGTGCAAAGCCGTACCACCAGCAGCGGCAACAACATGAGCTTTGCCCGGATAGCGGTATCGCTACCTTGTCAGCGTTCTGATAATGGGGTGAGTACTTTCTGGCTAGCGGTAACAGCCTTTGGCAAACAGGCCGACGCGCTAGCGAAGCATCAAAAAGGAGACATGGTGAGCGTGTCGGGCGATATGCAGATCACCCAATGGACGGATGGGCTCGGTGTTGGGCAAACCGGCTATCAAGTGATTGCCGACAGCGTGGTAAGCGCCAGAACAGTGCGCCCAAGTTGTCGAAAGGGTGCCATCGGACAACCAACAGACGCATTACGTCGTGCGAGAGAGGGAGGTTAAGGGTACGCACAGAGTGAAAGTAACCATCACAAAAAGAGGTGTCCATGGACAAGAGAAAAATCAAAGTAAAACGCCTGGAAGCATACTATGAGCGACACCAGACCCAATATGATGTGTGGGCACAATCAGGCTATGATCCTCGATACAAGCCAACTGAATCATACCCCGCCGATTTGCAAAACCTTCAATGTGGGGCCACCACCCGCGCGGGCACTCCCTGCAAACGCAAAGATATTTATCGCAATGGGCGATGTAAGTACCATGGAGGTATGAGTACTGGAGCTAAAACACCAGAAGGGAAAGCTCGCCAGATAGAAGGGTTTCGTCGCTGGCTTGAAGGAAAACGTCAAAGTGAACCCGAATAACATGAGGTTCGTATTCCTTGTCACATTTATCTCCAAACCGGCACATAGCAGGCTTACCCCATGTACTGTTCACTTTTGTTAAGGTTGTTTTCTACCTACCCCATGAATGGTAGACAAAACTAGACTTCAACCAACGCTACAGCCCCCTTAGTGATGGGGCCATCAGCAACGGCAATGTGCTTTAAAAAGCCTCCGATCATGACAATGCGATAAGTGCATACATGGATAAATATATTATTACTCCGACAGATCTGTCTGTTGCCGTATGGTGTCGAGAGTCAGTTTTCCAAGATGCATCCCGACAGAGTTAATCGTTGGTGTTAGTACTCCGACAAACCGCATACTCAAGATCAACTCCATAGATAACAAGGCGCAAGAAATTGCGCATTATTAGAATTGCGTAGTGCGCAAAACGAAACTGAACGGTAGGACAAAGAGCACAACAGAGCTTCTGGTAAATGCCAACCAGGTGAAAATTGCGTTACCTGCAACCTCACAAAACCTCACTTTGCAGATCACATCGCTGGCGTTGAAATTTCCACGGATGCCGAAGGGCGGTTTAACCTGAACTCTTTACATAAAGCGAGTGGGGCGGAGAAAAAGAACGGGCCTAGCTATTGGTTGGTTCTCGATGGTACAAAGCAACTGATTGCTGAGCTTGAAAATCAAACTACCCAGATCTCGGTAGTTACGAAAGAAGGCAGGAACGGCGGCACTTTCGCTCATGAGCTGTTGCGTGACATTTAACAAAGTAGGCGCTAGATCTTAAATCTTCCATTTATCTGAGAACAAATCCTCATCAAGCGGCATTGCATCTGATTTTGTCTTATCAAAAAAGTCATAGCTTATTGAGATTGCCGCCTCTGTGAATGCAGTTTGCTCTGATGCATTATGCGCGTCAGAGTCTAAGAAAAACATAAGCAATGCATCGCGGTTTTTATTTACTGAGTACACTAAAAAACTGTTACTTGTTGGCGTGTATCTTACATCTACTGCCGCTATATCTTTCCAATTATCCCATGCTGACTTTTTACCACTAACGTCAGTTTTACTGTCTTCAGGGGTATACGCTCCAGTATCTACATGGCTATGTCTTACATGTAGTGACAGGATTTCGGTAGGCCTGGCAAATGCAGCATCCTTCCCAATGTCAGGATGGTAGCCGTTTTTCCAGAAATCTTTAAAAGCGTCCGCAACTCCCTTTAACTTTGGGTCAGATGCGCAAAGGGCCGAGAATTTCTGCGTATGCAGTACTCGACCCTTATATGTTACGACGGTGTTACTGTTATTCTGCGACGCAGACGAACTCATAGTTTCCCTTGTCATCGAGAGAATCAAAGAAGGTACGGGAAACACGCTTAGAGTGCTCTTTATCCATAGTCACTCTGTTAGCAGTCACGCCTTCTGCTACCAAGCGTCTTGCGGCAACACTCGAGCGCTCTATCGCCCGTTTTTCGTTGTAACGCATGACATCACCTCATGATAAGATACATCACAAATAATTAACTCAACAAAAGGTTGAATTACCTCACAGGTAATTTTTACTCAAATTTGAGCAAACTTCAACCGCCATTTTCAACCACGCTGAAAACCCTCTGTATAAAAGCTCATTAAAAAAGGCCCGAAAATGGGCCTCTAAAATCTTACACTCTAAACTTCAACGCCTTTACTCCGCTTTTTGAAGCATCGTTTTGCTACAACTCCGCCCAAGCACAATATCTGGCGTATGCTCTCAGTGATCAGTCACTTCGATGTTGGTTCAAATCTCCAATTTGTCAGTTCATGGTTGGTTCAGTTTGAAAGTTTATTTTCAGTAAAAACAGGTACATTACCAAATCGAACCAACCGAACTAACTGAACCAACACCATTTATACGCATGTGAAAGGGTTCTATTCTGGCTGGCTATCCTCCGGACGGTATTGGAGAACATAGACGTTTACCTGTCGCCCATCAACACGCGGAGACTTACGCTGATAGCCCCTTCCGCTAGTTGGCGGGTTTAGCATTCCAGCACTGCGCAGGATCTCGGCAAACTGCTGTGCATTAAAACCCTTAGCAATTTCTCCTTCAAAAGCAGCGGGAAAAGTGTAAAAAATCATCGGATCTTCGTTATGCTTCCCTCTGTCACGGTATCCAGCCAGGTTCTGTATAGGTAGGTCTTTGTAGCTGTAAGGGAGTGGGGCGAATCGGCTTAGTCCGTGGGCATTCAGGAACGCCTCACACTGCTCGATAATCTGCTGGTGCTCTTTGTTCCCGGTGCCAAACTCACGCAACCAGGCGTTATAACTATGCTGGATTGCGTCCCGGCATTTCTGTGTGTCCCACCCAGTGATGGCAGTTGACAGCAATAGCGCCGCTTCCAGAATGGCAAACCGCGCCCCCACCCGGTGAACCTGTTCGCCATAGTCAGCAGGAATAAGACTGCGCCAGCGCATTTCAGCGGCTCTCACCGCGTCAATGGCCTGTTGCTGGTGGTCAGTAAGCCATTTCACCCATTCGCGTCCGGCAGAGCCGTGATGGTTCTGATAGGCGTCTTTCAACGCATCCGCATGCTGCTTACCATTGCTGTATTCATGAAAGCGAACCGCCTTACTTAAAGGGATATTAAGCAGGCGAACCAGTTGCCCGGCTTTGGTTCTTCTTCCAGTAAGGGCGATGAAGGTTTCCAGATCCATTTCTCCGGTGCTGATCGCTACCGTGCGCCAGCGTTTTAGATCCCGGTTACCGCCTTCTTTAGCCCCCTGTAATTTGCCAACGCCGTTAAATAGCGCGTAAGCAGATTGTGAGACGCTGACAGGATCGGCACCTTGCCCAACCTCATCCAAAGGCATCAGACCGTCATTGTGGGCTGCTGCTTCGTTTGTCAGCCCCAACGCGGTGCCGTACCACGTTAAACGCAGCAAATCAGGATCGCCGTAGAGACTGCTTGCCACGTTTGCAGTGGTAGTTTTCCCAGCGCTGGATTGCTCATAAAAATGGATACCGAATCCATCCGCACCACTCAGGCCGATCAGAGGCGCAGCCAGCGCCGCCGCTATACCTGTCATCATGGCGTAATTACCATCCACCAGCCGGGCAACATGCTTGCGCCAACTTTCGCCCGTACCTTTGATGGTGTACCCGGCAGCCGCTGAACTGCGGCCACTAAACAACACGGGCACATCCGGCTTACCGATAATTTCACCATCTGGCATGATATAGGCACCGCATTGCCATCCCGTGGCGTGAGCGATACGCCAAATTTCATGCGTGGCGCTGCGCTGGAGCCAGTCAGCCAAAATTGCCCGTAGGCTGCTTTTCGTAGTGACATTCACGCCGCCATTTTTCAGCGTTCGCCAGCCTTCACGTTCACCAATATCAGCCAGGGGGATCGCCTGTGTGGTATCTGTGCTTGTGCCCACCGCTCGCCAGCGCAATATCAGGTATTGGTCTTTATCGTCTCGCCCGATCCCGACAACATTCAGCCAGGAGCAAAGCCAGTTTTCATTGTTGATAATCTCGCCGCTACCATTGTCGAGCTTCGGGGTCACATAAAAAACCCCATCTTTGCGGCGTTCCACTCTGGGTTTCAGTGGATCGTGTTCGGTTTCGCTCGGTTTCCTTCCATCAATCGCATTCAGTTGGGCGGTCACACTTTCCCCCTTGTGCTGGTATGTGTATTCATTAAATGCCTGTATGGCGGCTTCCAGCCCGTTTTGTGCGTGGTAATCATTCCAGTCGGCTTTGTAGTCAGTCGGGGGTAGTGATACCCACCCAGCTACAGCGGCGGCCGCTTTTTCTGCGGCGTCTTTCCCGGTGTTAGGCCGGTCACCAGTGGGGTAATCGTTATCAGCAGCAATAATGATTTGTGCTTGCGGATGCTGCCGGCGCATCACCTGCGCGACGGGCAACAGGTTCCCTGCGTCGATAGCTACCACCACCAGTGCGTCAGGGCGCATTAGGTGAACGCTTAACGCTGTTGCTAATCCTTCGGCAAGGATCACCGTAGCAGGCTGCTCTAGCGCATTAACGGCATGGTATGCGCCTTTCTTTGCTGAACCACCGAGTAACCGCTTTTCGCCTTTCGGTGTGATGGTCTGCGCTGCGGCAACCGCGCCTGAATCATCAACCAGTGAAAGTAATAACGTTCCATCAGGCAGAACAGGGAAGGTGAACCCTTCTAGCCCTTTGCTGGTCAGGTATGCACTTTCACCCGGTGCGGGTTTCTCCGCGAGCGCCTGGTACTTTGAGGTAAATGAGTTCCGGCGTTGTACGGCGGCGTCGGCTGCTCTTTGCTGGCGCTCCTGATCACGTTGTTGCCGTTCTGCGTCTAATTGATCCTGTCTTTGGCGGGCTGTGTTGCTGTCAGTTTCGGCTGTCCGGTAATCAATACCCAACACATCCGCTACCGAGAAAGCCGCCTCGGTGGCGGAACATTGGCGAACGTTCATCACCAGAGCCAGCCCATCACCGGCTTCGATTTCACAGTGGCGGCAATGCCATGTTCCACGCCCTTCTAGATCATCAAACTGAAAGCGGTCAGTCCCGCCGCATGCGGGGCAGGGGCCAAGGCCGCCCCTGTGGTGGGGTATATCGATCCCCAACATTGGCAATACATCAGGCCAGTGCCCACGAGCCACACTAGATACATGGCGGATTAGGTCGATATTACGCATTGATTTGGCCTCCCTGCGCTATCGATAGTTCCATATCGCCAACCATGCTTTTCCAAATTTGCCTTCCATGAATGGTCAGAGCAGAACCTTCCACGCAAGCGGCCAAGATAGTGGCAGCAACCTCTTCCCACTGCCGATACTCCTGTTGTAATGCTTCCAGCAGATAGCTATCCACCAGTTGGCGCATGCCTTGAACATTACCAACGATATCCACTTGTACCGCTTGCCCAGCGGCTTCGATAGTGAAGAAATCCCCGTTATTCTGTCGCCGTATAGCTGCATACAGAGCGGCCGCATACTGATTAGCCAATGCATTCAAACGGAAATTTTTTGTTATCAGTTTCGTTGAAGTCATGATGCTGCCCCCATTGCTTCTCGGCGGCACTCATCATCTTCAAACTCCTGACGAATATTGAGATTATCGAGGAGCCGAGTACCGATACTATCAGCAGCATCAACCAGATAACTTTTTTTATGAGGATCAATGATTTCATTGATGCTTCGTATGATAGATAAGAGACATTCCATTTCATGAGCGATGACACATGTCTCACATGAAGCGGGTAAGGTTTTGACGTCAGGGGTGAATGCGTTTTTTGTGATAGTATTCTTAGTAGCCATGATCGTTACCTCGTATAACGGTTTGGTTAGAGGCCCGGTTAGTGCGTCAACACTACCGGGCTTTGCTTTACTAAAAGCTATGCATTGGTGTACATTTACAATCAATAACTTTAATATATATGGATGAACACCAATGTCAACCAATGAAAACCAAAAAGAACGCCACGTAGTACAACTTCGGCTTGACCCTGAGCTTTCCGAGCGTTTGCAGATCGCAATGAAAGAGGATGGTGATGACAACAAAGCTGGCTGGATAAAGAGGCTACTGCGTCGAGAGCTAGACAAGCGAGGTATTGACCCAAAGAATTGACCCAAATGACAGTTGCATGTGTTTACCTGTCTGGTATTCTGATACGGCTTTAGATTTTTGCAGTGACTCAGGCGGCCCGGCATGGTCGCCTTTGTTTTATTGAGCGCTAGCATGCTTATCTCCTGACAGATCTTTATCGTGGGTAAACTCACCATTCCAGTCCGACTTCATCGGAAGTTCACCATTCAAATAGTGTCGATAGATCCACACAGCCCCTTTCCTTAATAACACCGGGTTGTAGGCAATAAACCCTTCTGATGCTGGCGGGCTAATGGTGCTGGTTTTTTCTGTCAGATAACGATCCCGTGCATAGGAGTAAACGCGCCAGCGTGCATTGTTACCCTCTGGATTGTCGTCATATAGCCACCCGACAGAAGCAAGGTAGGCGTTAACCTTGCTGCAATTAACACCGTTGAGGCGTTTGCAAAACTGTACCGGCGAAAGCCCGTTAGCAAACAGTTGCTCTAACCGTTCGATGTATTCCGCCTGCTGGTGCGTTATGACAATGGCCTTGCGCTTTGCTTCAAATTCATCTGCCCAGGCGCGTGCAGCGGCGGCGGGATCGGTGAAGTTGGGAACTGCCAGCGGCAGTTGCTGCTCTCTTTTTTGGGTGAAGTAGCAGCTCTCCAGGATTTCAAAGAAAGACCATGCGGCATCTGTATCGACAACCTTGGACATACGGGCTGCACCACGTTCCGTCCATAAGGTAACGCTTCTGGCTTTGTTCGATATTTGCGCGTCAGCATTGCTGACTCGCAATTGTGCCAACTCTCGACCAGCGACATTGAAGTAATGAATGCCTTCGGTGAATCGCTGCCTATGGGAAGAAAGATTGGTACGAATATTGGTTGTCCCTGTGTCATATCCTGTTGCCAAGGTTTCTGTCGTGACCACCCGAACGCCTTGCCATTCAATAACAGGCAGGTGCATCGGTTGAGTCGCTGGATTTTGGGTGTGAGAATTCCCCTGGCCAGAGAAGGCCATTTCATTTTTCATGAATTAAACCTCTTCGGTTTGAGACGTTAGAAATCCAGATCTGCTGGCTGGTCTTTATTTTCGAAATGCGACTCCAATGCTTTTGATGCTATCCAAGCCTTATATAAATTCGTTCGCATTCTGGTTATTTCTTTTTGGTTCACAGCCAATGAGCATATATGGTTATTAATGTTTTCGATTTGAGTTAAAATTTCAGTAATAACTTCCCCTGGCCTTTTATAGGCAAGAGCATTTATGAAGCATTTGATATCAGCATCAAAGAGATCATCATTAGTTTCCACTTGAGATAGGTTATTAGATGCTCCAGATCTGATATGGAAAATATTGTTTTTTTTCATTTTTAACCCACTGCTATTTATTGATATCTATTGATGTGGCGCGGTCTTTCAGCCACTCATTTATTTCTACTGCATTGAATGCAGTTACGCGCTCAGAAATTTTTAAAGGGGATGGTAAGGTATGATTTTTCACCTTTCGCCAGATCGTAGACTCATGCACGCCTAGCAGTTCAGCTAATCGTTTAGGTCTGATGTAGCCGCTAGTGGGGATAGCTGTTTGTGATGCAGCTTGATTCTTCATGGTGGCCTGTTACTCCGTATAGGTGGTTATGCGAGGAACAGGCTTAATGATGTAAGGAAAAACAGTTGAATACAGGAAAACATCAGATGTTAATGGAAAAGATTGATGTTTTCCTAACGTGATTTAGCTCTTTTAATCCAATTTTCCAATGACTTGGATGCAAAATCTTTATAGGGAATACCTTTCTCACTGAATTTTCTTGTGATCTGAGTCTCAAGGCTCTCTCTACTTAACTTGTCGATCCCACCATCATCAATAAAAACTAACTGTAGGAGGGAATAAATGAAATCAGCCTGTACCGGAGATGTCTTAATTTTCCTGTCTTCATCATCCAATGGCGATTGTTTAATTTCGTCAGTGGGCATGGGATTACCACTGATGGAGTGGTTATATATCTTCTCAATATCATCTCGTGTTATGAAAATATCATTCCATTTATCAACTAATGATTCTTTCATTATTACAGAAACTGAATAATCATCGTTGGATAAACGGTAAATTCCCAAGGTCTGAGCAATTGATTGTGATGATAGTATTTTCCACAGTCCTCCTAACTTGCCAGTAACAGTATATAAAAACTCCCCTTTGTTTTCTATGAATCTCTTTTCTATTGGTATTGTTGGTTCATAAGTTAACATTATTCCATCTATCTTTAGCTCTTCGTATATGAAATCGTCCAACTCATGGTCAACATGTTTAACGCTTAATACATTGTTGTCCGAGTCCAAATCTCTTTTCGAATAAAAACGCATTGTACCTAAATAGCCTTTGGGGTTAATTAACAGTTCCAAAGCGCTTATGTCATGCCAATGTAAAAAGTCTTCTGCTTCACATTCCAATAATTTTGCAGCGCGCGTTATTGAGCAATATTCTAGTGGTGCAATTCTTTTATCCTTCCATATATTTTTTTTGTTCTGATTGTTATGTGATTCTGTCATAGCGTTACCTTTCACGCTGTGCCTTAAATAGGCGATTGGGCCAGATGGGTAAGGCTTCCCACTTTTCACCCCGTCGAGTTAGGCTCAATCTGTTCGGTTAATTTGTCTTTCTGATAGGTGTCACGTTGTAATCTTCGCCATGCTCCAGAGCCACCAGCAGGTTAGCCCACAGAGTTAATGCCGCCTTACGTTCGTCGAAATACTGGTAACGGTTATAAATCCCCTCAACGCCTTTTATCCGGTGATTCAGGCAACGTTCAGCCACCACGGGATCAACACCTAACGCGGCCAGATGAGTGCGTGCTGTACGCCGGAAATCGTGAATAGTGAAGTTAGGCACATCAGTCATTACTGCCCGTACTTTCACCAGTGCGACGGGAAGCGTGCTTTCCTGAATATGTGGGATCATGCGATTTTGCATCTTTCTAGCTGGAAGAACCCATGCGCTATTGCACGAAAACGAATGAAGCTCTCTCAACCATTCGAGTGCTGGTGGAGGGAGGGGAATATCTATTGGATCGCCGTTCTTGCTGCGTTCTTCTGGTAAATGCCAGATGGCAGCGTCTAAATCAAATTCTTCCCAGCGCGCTGCGCACAGTTCCATTTTACGCACACACAGTGTTAGCAATAATTTAAAGGTAAGCTCATTCTGGCGACTGAATCCCTTTGCTTTCCGCATAGCCTGAAACAGTTGGATAAGCTCATTCCGAGTGAGCCACCGTTCACGGGCCACCTCTTTGCCGCCAGCATCTGATACTTCAAAGGCTGAACACGGGTTTATTTCTAAAGCATGCCGTTTAATCCCATAGTCGAATATGCGACGTGTCCAGCGCAGAACGTCCGTTGCTATGGTTGGCGCTCCGCGATCTACGATGCCTTTTAGCATGTCATCAATATGGCGTGGTTTAACGTCATCGACCTTCATGTGACCAATGCAGGGGTTTATATCCTTGTCGATACGGCGGCGCAAAATGTCGGGGTGCTTCCAGCGGGGTAAAATCTGGCGTTCAAAGTATTCGGTAGCTAGGGCAGAAACACGCAGCGCGTTTTTTTCGGCATCCATCTTTGCTAATGCCTCGGCTTTTCGCGCCTGCTTCTCACCTGCTACGTCATGCCCCAGCGCAACGCGGGCGGATAACTCTTTGGCTGTTTCTCTGGCCTTTGCCAGTGATAATTGCGCATAAGAGCCAATTAGCATGGCACGGGGCTTCCCAGATAACTTGTAGCGAAATCTCCACGTGGGGGTTTTATCAGCCTCCCGGTATCTGAGGTAAAGCCCGTTACCGTCTGAGCGGCCTTCAAATCGCTCCCCTGCCTTTATCCAGGCGCGGATCTGCATATCTGTTAGTTTTGGCATTGCGAATACCTGAACATTCAATAATGGGGTGTACCCAAGTCACCTTGCATTTTTACTAATAGGTACACCTCTGTGTACACGGTAATCATGCGCTGTTGTGGTTCCTTATGCGAGTATATGATATTAAAAAAGCCCGGCATAGTGCGGGCTTATTGGTTTTTTGCTACTTTGTGAGAGTTTATGCGATTTTACTCGATATTCTGAATCTGTTCCCGCATTTGCTCGATCAGTACTTTCAATTCAATGGCTGAAGCGGTGACGTCGGCGTTGATGGATTTCGAGGCCAGCGTGTTCGATTCGCGGTTGAATTCCTGCATCATGAAGTCGAGGCGGCGGCCGACGGCTTCTTCTTTTTTCAGGATTTTGTAGGTTTCTTTGACGTGAGCGTCGAGGCGGTCGAGTTCTTCGGCGACGTCGACGCGCTGTGCCATCAGCACCAGTTCCTGTTCCAGACGGTTATTTTCCAGCTGTACCTGCGCATCTTCCAGCTTGCTTTGCAGGCGTTCGCGCTGCCAGAGCAGGATGTTCGGCATCTGGGCGCGGACTTTGACGACTTCGGCGCTGACGCCAGCCAGACGCTGTTCGATCAGCGCTTTCAGCGCGTTGCCTTCGCTTTCACGGGCGGCGATGAAGTCATCCAGCGCGCCTTCCAGTGCTTTCAGCAGTTCAGCGCTGATGGCGTCTAGATCCTGCTCTTCTGCCGACATTACGCCAGGCCAACGCAGAATATCAACCGGGTTGATTTCCCCTTCGTCGCTTTGCATTTTGACCCAGTTGGCGGCATTAACCAGCTGTTTCGCCAGCTTTTCGTTCAGGATCAGTGCACTTTGCGCACTCGGGTCGAGTTCAAAACGCAGGTTGCATTCGATTTTGCCACGGGTCAAACGAGCGCGGATGCGCTCACGGGCTACAGGTTCGAGGCTGCGGAATTGTTCCGGTAAACGAAGATAGGTTTCCAGATAGCGCTGGTTAACGGAACGCAGTTCCCAGGCTGCGCTTCCCCAGTTGCCCTTGATTTCTCGGCGGGCGTAAGCGGTCATGCTGCGAATCATTGGTGCATACCTGTAAAGCAAATGATGAGAAGGATTATAGCGTTGAGCCCCCGCAGGGGATAGGAAAAACCGTCCGCTGCGTGCCGCCTATCGTGAATCAGGCGGCGTTAAGCAAGGCCTCGTTCTGTCTGGCGATGTCGCGACAGCGGTTTTTCATCATCTGTTTCAGTTGTAGCGTCGCCTGTGATTGCGGGTTATCACGGCGGCTGATCAGCGTGACTTCAAAAGGCAGCGGCTGGTCGATAGGGACGATTTTTAGCTGATCCGCATAGCGACAGGCGGTAAAGAGATCGACGATGCCTGCACCGCCGCCCGCCAGTACCATGTCGGCAATCACCGAGTAGGTTTTGATGTAGAGCGAAGCGGCTGGCTGTAGCGCCTTGTCGCGTAACGCACGGTGCAGTACCTGACCGAGCGGATCCTGATGCTGCATCATTAGCAGGTTGTTGTTGCACAGCCATTCCAGCGAGACCGGGCCGTTTATCGGGCTGTCTTTCGGCAGCAGGGCGACCATGGTTGACTGGAACAGCGGTTCTGCCAGCAGCTCGGACGGCACCTGCTGACCAAAGATCAGCGCGAAATCGAGCTGGTTTTGCAGGATGTTCTGGCACAGCGTGCTGAAGTGTTCAGTGACGAGTTCGACGTTAACCGAGGCGGCCTGCTTATGAAACTCCACCAGCGTCGGCGCGACAATCATCTGGCCGAATGCATGTGCCGCGCCCAGCCGTACGGAGTGTGCTTTGCTGGTTTTGATTTGTTCGGTGAGGGAACTGATGCTCTGCAAATGGCTGAAAAGCTCCTGCACTTTCGGGATGAGGCGTAGTCCTTCTTCGGTGGCGACCATTCCCTGTGTGCGACGTTCAAACAGGGAAAAACCGAGCTGCTGCTCTGCGTGATTCAATACCCGGCTGACGTTCGGCTGCGACACGTTGAGCAAGCGGGCGGCGCCGCTGATGGTGCCTGCCTGAACAATGGCCTGGAAGATTTCAATATGGCGTAATCGCATGAGAGCAGGCTCCGGCTGACGCTTTCTGATGAGCATCGTATGAGTAATGACCAGAATGCCTGCAATTATTACGCCAGGTTATAAGCACCTGGTAATAGTGCATAAGCTGCCAATGAGAACAATTCACGCACTACCGTGATGCGCTAAAATGGTGCTAACGCACTTATTTTGTGCATTTATCGTTTATACCACTCGCCATTGCTAACTTAGCGATAGATATCGGCGACGGGCTCTTCGCCCACGTAGCCATAGCCGCGGTACATGCCTTCGCTGTTGAACGGCAGGGCGATGTTGCCGGCTTTGTCCACGGCAATCAGTCCGCCGCTGCCGTCCATCTGCACCAGTTTCTCCATCACCACGCGATCGCTGGCCTGCTGTAGCGTGAATCCGGCGTATTCCATCAGCGCCGAGACATCATAGGCGGCGACGGCACGCATAAAGACTTCGCCCGTGCCGGTGCAGGAAACGGCTACCGTCTGGTTATTGGCGTAGCAGCCTGCGCCGATAATCGGGCTGTCGCCCACGCGTCCGGCCTGCTTGTTGGTCATGCCGCCCGTTGAGGTGGCTGCCGCAAGATTTCCAGCGCTGTCGAGCGCGACCGCGCCGACGGTGCCGAATTTACGGTCGGGATCGATAGGGTCATTCTGGCCGTCATGGTCGAGGATGACGCGGCCTGATCCTGCCTGCGCGTTATGCAACTGCTGGCGGCGTTCGTCGGTGGAGAAAAACGCCGGGTCAACCATCTCCAGGCCGTGCAGTTGTGCAAAGGCTTCTGCGCCGTCGGCGGTAAACATCACATGCGGGCTGGCTTCGAGTACGGTACGCGCGGCCAGAATCGGGTTACGGATATGGCTAACACAGCTCACCGCACCGGCATCCAGCGAACGTCCGTCCATGATGCTGGCGTCCAGTTCGTGGGTCTCCGCGTGGGTGAAGACCGAGCCGTGTCCGGCGTTGAACAAGGGGCACTCTTCCAACAGGCGGACGGCTTCTGTCACGGCATCCAGCGCGCTGCCGTTTTCGGCCAGAATGCGTTGTCCACTGGCGACAATCTCGGACAATGCGGCCAGGTAGCGTTGCTCTTTTTCAGCGCTCATAGCCGAGCGGGTCAGCGCACCTGCGCCACCGTGGATCACAATCACGGGTTTCGTCATGCGATAAATTCTCTTTTCAATCGGTTTACGCCCCAGAACAGGGGCGGATAAACCGGAATCAGTTTTGCGTTGTCGCCAGATAGGAAAAGGCGCCCAGCAGGCTGGTGATTTCCCGCATGCTCTGCGCCGTATAACCTACGGTTATGGCATCCAAACGTTCAACGTTCGGCAGCAGACAGAATAGATCGGCCAGTACCGGTTTTGCCACCATCAGTTCGAGGCGGTAGGGGGCCTGAATCCGCGAGTTCAGCGTCCGGTGTGCTTTTTCCACCGCCGCTTTTGCCGCGTTACGAATCACCTGACGCGCCTGTTCGGTGCTGAGGGATTCCGCTGCGTGCTGCGAGATAGCGCGTTTGACGCAGGCGTAGTCGGTGGCGGGGTAGTAGCGGGCGATCCAGCTCTGGAGCGTGTCGTCGCCGCTGACCAGCCAGAGTGGCGTTTTTTGTTCCACGCCTGCGGCGGCGTAGATGTCGCTCTCGCCCATGATCTCACCGTTGATGCGCACGCGGTAGAAAGCACGACCGTTGATGGTATGCGACAGCACGCCAAACTCACCCGCCGCGCTGTGATAGCCGATGAACATCAGGCCATCAAACTGCTGCTGCTCTAACCCTTCAACCATCGAATAGCCGCGCGGTTTGCCCTGTACCAGCCGGGCACGGGCGTCGATATTCTCAGCACGTAGGTTGACCATGGCCGCATGGCTGTCGGCGACCACCACCTCGGTTGCGCCACCCGCGAACGCACCGTCAATCGCGGCGTTCACTTCCTGTTCCATCAGACCGCGTGCAAGTTGATATTCCGCAGTGCCGGGGCTGCACTGTTCCGGGCGCATCACGCCGGCGATCCCTTCGATATCAGCAGAGATAAACACTTTCATAATCAGTTTCCTACGGAAGAATTTGCTTATGGATAAAGAGCTGCGGCCAGTCGATCCAACGCCTGTGGCAGTGTCGGGCGGTGATGGCCGCGAAAACCGGTCACGGCGTCTGCCTGAAGCATGGCGTCGAGCACCGCGTGTTCAGTCGCGTCGGCGGCGGCGTTTAACAACGGTTCAAGCTGCGCATCCTCCGGCGGCTGCGGCTGCGGGCAGGTGGAGAACGCGACGGCGATATCACCGGAGCCGTGTCCCCAGTAGCTGCCGAGCCGACCTAATCCCGCACCGGCGCGCTTGGCGATGCGCTTGAGCTGGCGCGCATCGAGCGGGGCATCCGTCGCCATGATAATGATGATCGATCCGGCGTCCTGCTGCGGTGCAAGCTCCGGCAGGATGGGCGCGAGGGCGTTCCCCATCTGTACGCCGTCCAGCGTGAGCGCGGAAAGCGTGCCGAAGTTTGCCAGCACCAACACGCCAAGCGTGGCGTTCAATTCAGGAATCAGGCGTGATGCGGTGCCGATGCCGCCTTTCAGGCTAAAGCAGCTCATGCCACGTCCGGCACCGACGCTACCGCGTGTGAAACTCTCAGCCGCACTGTCCAACGCTTGTCGTGCCATGTGTTCTGTTACTGCCAGCGCCTGAATATCGTTTAGCCAGCCGTCGTTGCACTCCAGCGCCAGCGGGTTCACCGTCGGCAGTGTGCGACCTAGTTCAGGGTTGCGGGCAATGGCATCGCGCACCAGCGTGGTAAACAGCGTGCCGGTCGCCAGCGTGTTACTGAGCAGGATGGGCGTTTGCAACTGTCCCAGCTCCTCAATCTGTACCAGTCCGACGGGCTTGGCGAAGCCGTTCAGTACCGCCGCGCCGCAGGGCAGAGGACGGGTGAACAGGTTCTCGCCGGGCGGCACAATCGCCGTGACGCCAGTTTGCACTTCGCCTGCCGCCAGCGTGCAGTGGCCGACGCGCACGCCTGCCACATCACTGATACTGTTATGCGGTCCGCTAGCCGAGCGCGGCGTACCCAACTGCCGCGTCGTTTTCCAGCGTTGTAGCAACAGCGCCTGCTGCTGTTGCTGATAGTCGTTCATCTGGAGATCGCCGTGCATCGCCTTCCTCAGCTTTTCAGTTTGGGATCGAGCGTATCACGCAGCGCATCCCCAAGCAGGTTAAACGCCAGCACGGTGAAGAAAATCGCCAGACCTGGGAACACGCTGACATGCCAGGCACCCGCCATCATCAGGCTGCGGCTCATCGCCAGAATATTGCCCCATTCCGGTACGTCCGGCTCTGGGCCAAGGCCGATGAAGCTCAGACCTGCTGCGGTCAGGATGCTGGTGCCGATACGCATGGTGAAATAGACGATCACGTTAGGCAGCGTGCCGGGCAGGATGTGGCGCATCAGCACGATGCGATCCGGTGCGCCGGCGCAGCGTACCGCTTCCACATAAGCCGCCTGTTTCAGCGACAGCGTAGAAGCACGCACGATGCGGGCGAAGACCGGTACGCTGAAGACCGCGACAGCGATAATCACGTTGTTCAGGCCGGGGCCGAGGATCGCGACGACCGCAATGGCCAGCAGCATGCCGGGGAAGGCGAACAGCACGTCGGAACCGCGCATGATCAGCGTATCCACCCAGCGGCCATAGTAGCCTGCTAGCAGACCGAGCACGATGCCGACCAGCATGCCCAGCGTGACGGAAAAGATACCGATGTATAACGAGATGCGTGCGCCGTAGATGATACGGCTCATCACATCGCGCCCCAGATCGTCGGTGCCCATCCAGTGCGCCGCTGAAGGCGGTGAAGCCAGCGATACCCAATCTGGCTCCATCGGGTTCCACGGTGCCAGCCAGGGGGCGAAAATCGCGACTAGTACCAGCAGCAGAACGAAGCCGCTGGACACCAGCGCCATCGGGTTACGGATAAAGACCTGAACGAAATCGCGCCACGGCGAACGTATCGTCTCTTCATCAAGCGTGGCTGCGGCCACGACGGGTTCGGAAGGAAGGTTCATCGTGTCTCCTAACGTAGGCGAATCGCCGGATTGACCACCGCGTACAGCAGGTCCACCAACAGGTTAATGACAATAAATTCAAACACGAACAGCATCACCAGCGCCTGAATAACTGGCTGATCCTGCGTCTTGATGGATTCAATTAACAGCCAGCCCAGACCCGGCCAGCTAAACACGCTTTCAACCACGATGGATCCACCGAGCAGGAAGCCGAATTGCAGCCCCAGCATGGTGATGACCGGAATTAGCGCGTTACGCATCACGTGCTTCCAGGTGACCAGCCGATTGCGCAGCCCCTTGGAGCGAGCGGTGCGCACGTAGTCTTCCTGTGCGACTTCCAGAAACGCGGAGCGGGTAAAGCGCGCCATAACGGCAGCCACCGATGCCCCGAGCGTCAGGGCGGGCAGAATGATGTCGCTGGGCTGATTAAAGCCGCTGACGGAAAAGACGCCGAACGGCATGGCCACAAACTGAATCAGCAACAGGCCGAGCCAGAACGGTGGCATGGAAATCCCACCGACGGCGAAGCTCATCAGCGTCCAGTCCTGCCATTTGCCCCGCTTGAGCGCGGAAACCACGCCGATCAGCAGGCCGAGCAGCACCGACCAGACGAAGCCCGCCAGCGCCAGCCACATGGTGGGCATAAAGCTCTTGCTGATAACGTCGATGACCGGTTGCTGGGTGCGGTACGTCACACCCAGATCGCCGCTGAACAGGCCGCCGAGCCAGTGGACATACTGCTGCGGCAGCGGGTCATTTAACCCTAACTGCTGACGGGCGGCTTCCACCGCCTCAATCGTCGCATCAGCACCAGCGTAAATACGTGCCGGGTCACCCGGCAACAGCTTGATAAAACCGAACACTAACAGGGAGACCACCAGTAGAACCGGGATCATTTCCAGCAAACGTCGGACGATATAAGCAAACATGGCGTTCTCCCTGACCGATTACTTAAATTCAGCCTGATCGAAGATCAGTGAGCCGTCTGCCAGCATGTACACGCCATCGAGGTTCTTGGTTTTACCGACAATGTTGTCCGGCGAGCCCAGGAAGACCACAGGCGCATCCTGCCAAATCTGACGCTGTGCATCAGCGTAAGCCGCGGCACGTTTGTCGGCATCGGCCGTCGCCAACCCAGCGGTAATCGCTTTATCCGTTACCGGATTGCTGTAGTAGGAGACGTTATAGGCAACCGGCACCCAGGATTCGGTAGCGAACAGCGGACGCAGTGCCCAGTCAGCATCACCGGTAGACGGAGACCAGCCGTTGTAGAACAGGTCAAATTCGGCGTCTTTCGGATCTTTCACACCAAACAGTTTGGCGTTACGCATCCCGGAATCCATCGGCGTGACGGTGACTTTGACGCCGACCTGCTCTAGCTGCTGTTTGAAGAACTGCGCGCTACGGATGTAGTCGGTGCGGTTCGTCGTCCACAGTTTCAGGCTCAGGCCGTTGGCGTAGCCTGCTTCTTTCAGCAGCGCCTTGGCTTTCTCTGGGTTATAGGTGTAGTTCGGCGAGGTTTGGCGTGCGAAGAACTGCACGTCCGGTGCCATCGCAGAGGAAGCAGGAACGCCCATGCCGGCAAAGCCGACCTTCAGCCAGATATCGCGGTTGATGGCGTAGTTAAGCGCCTGACGCACGCGGATATCGTTCAGCGGCGGACGCAGGTTGTTCATCGCCAGCCAGAATTGATAAATACTTGGGTCGCGCTGAATCGCCAGCTTGCTGTCGCTTTGTACGGTGGCGATCAGATCGGAAGGCAGCGGATACACGGCATCGACCTGGCCGGATTTCAGTGACGCCACGCGGGTGGAATCTTCCGGCGTCGGGTAGAAGGTCACGCTGTCGACTTTCGGCCAGCCTTTCTGCCAGTAGTTGTCGAATTTTACCAGCTTCACGTCTTTACCCTGCTGCCATTCGGTGAACTTGAACGGACCCGTTCCGACCGGGTGTACGCGCAGCTGTGCTTCATCCGGGTATTTCTTCAGTGCTTCCGGGCTGTGCATGACGGCAGACGGGTGCGCCAGCGTGTTCACAAAGGCACCGAAGGATTTGTTCAGCTCGATTTTGACCTGCGTCGGCGACAGCACGGTGACGCTTTGCACCATGTTAAACAGGCTGTTGCGCTTCAGGCCCTTGCTCTGATCGGCCAGACGGTCGAGGTTGGCTTTAACGGCGTCGGCGTTGAATGGTGCGCCGTCCTGGAAGGTGATGCCTTCACGCAGCGTCACGACGAATTCGGTAGCGGTGTCGTTACTGGTGTAGCCCGTCGCCAGACGCGGTACCAGCTTCATTTTATTATCGAACTGGAACAGGCGCTCGAAGATGCCGCTCTGAATGGAGTAGCTCAGCGTGTCCGAGGTATCGTGCGGGTCGAGCCCGGTGATATCGGCATAGATGGAAATGCGAAGGTCTTGCGCCTGGGCAACAGCCGCCAGACACAGTGAGAGCCCGAGGGCAACGGCAGAGCGGCGAACAAATGGCTTCATGGTTATCTCTCCTGGTCAGCATTGAACGTGTGTTGTGTTTTATAAATACGTTGTTTTTTATAAATAAATTGTGTTTTATGGCTATTTTCTTGTCATGACGTCGTGTTTCAGGCGGCCGATTCGTTGTCGGCGACCCAGTGCTGCGGCGCGACCTCTCGGTAGCGCGTTTTGGCGACGGCCTCACCTGCTTTACGCAAAGGGGAGGGGATTTCGCTGTCGTCAAACTGGCGTGTACCGCGACGCGTTGGATCGGCAATGGGAACCGAGGCCAACAGGCGGCGGGTATACGGATGCTGGGGATCGTTAAATACCGACTGGCGCGGGCCGATCTCCACAATTTGGCCGAGGTACATCACCGCGACGCGGTTGGCGATACGCTCAACGACGGCCATATCGTGCGAGATGAAAATCCACGACACACCGGTTTTTTTCTGGAGATCCATCATCAGGTTGACGACCTGCGCCTGAATCGACACATCGAGCGCCGAAACGGCTTCGTCAGCAATGATGACCTGTGGCTGTAGCGCCATCGCGCGGGCAATCGCGATGCGCTGACGCTGCCCGCCGGAAAATTCGTGCGGATAACGGCGTGCATGTTCTGGCAACAGACCGACGCTTTTTAACAGCGCCTGCACCTGCGGTGTCGCTTCTTCCAGCGATTTCACCAGCCCGTGCAGCAGTAGCGGTTCAGCGATGGTGAAGCCGACCGTCAGGCGTGGGTTGAGTGAGGCGTACGGATCTTGAAACACCATCTGCATTTCCCGGCGCAGCGGCTGGAAATCACGCTCTTTCATCTGGGAAATTTCGTTGCCCTGAAAATGAATACTCTCGGCTTCGCTCTGTACCAGACGCAGCAGGGCACGTCCGGTGGTGGACTTGCCGCAGCCGCTTTCCCCGACGATAGCCAGCGTTTCGCCCGGCCAGACGTTGAAATCAATCTGTTCTACCGCGTGAACGTGGTGAGTAACGGTGGATAAAATCCCGCTGCGCATCGGGTAATACACTCGCAGCCCGCGAATATCCAACAGCGGTTCGGCGTCATAGCGGGCGGTGACCTGTTCACTATTTTCCGGATCGGCAGCCTGCCCCAGTAAAGGAAAGCGCTTCGGCCAGAGGCTATCGCGCATGTCGCCCAGCTTCGGTACGGCAGCCAGCAGCGATTGGGTATAAGGATGTTGCGGTGCGGCAAAAATCTGTTCGACGGTGCCTTGCTCCACGATCTCGCCGCGGTACATCACCACCACGCGGTCGGCGATTTCCGCCACCACGCCCATATCGTGCGTAATAAACAGCACCGCCATGTCGCTCTGCTGTTGTAGGTCGCGCAGGATTTGCAGAATGCGCGCCTGCACGGTGACGTCCAGCGCGGTGGTCGGTTCATCGGCAATCAACAGTTGTGGGTCACAGGCCAGCGCCTGTGCGATCATCACACGCTGACGCATCCCGCCGGACAGCGAGTGCGGGTAGCTTTTCATCACGCGATCGACGTCTGCAATACGCACCTTGTGCAGCAGTTCACGGGCTTTTTTGTCCGCGCTGGCGGCATCGCAAATTTTGTGATCCAGCAGTGCTTCGGTGAGCTGGTCGCCGACTTTCAGTACCGGATTGAGCGAGGTCATCGGTTCCTGGAAAATCATGGCGAGATCGCGGCCGCGCAGTTTACGACGCGCTTCCGCTTTCATGCTCAGCAGGTCATGTTGTTGACCGTCGCGCGCGGTGAAACGGAGCGCGCCGCGTTCGATGTTGGCAGAGTCCGCCAGCAGCCCCATCACGGTGAGTGACGTCACGGACTTGCCTGAGCCACTTTCGCCGACCACGGCGACGACTTCCCCTTTATTCACGGTAAAGGAAATACCTTTTAGCGCCTGATGCGTGCCGGAGCGGCCGCTAAAGCTGACGCTCAGATCGTCGATTTCCAGCACAGGTCTGGGGGCGTTACCGGGTGCTGTGGCGGCACCCGCGTGCATGATATCCGTCATGGTCACTCCGGTTGAAGGTTTTAGGGTTACTGCGGTTGATTGCGTCATAGCCAGATTCGGCCAAGGTTATAGGTCAGATAAGGCGAGCTGTCGGCGGCCAGCCAGATAGGGCCGTCGAGATCGACATGCTCGGCATCTGCGGCGACGGGCAGGGCGGCCTCCATCGCCATCGACGAACCCAGCGTGCAGCCGACCATAATGCGCAGGCCGTGAAAGTGAGCCTCACGTACCATCGCCAGCGCTTCGGTCAGCCCGCCACATTTGTCCAGCTTGATGTTGATCATGTCGTAACGGCGGCGCAGCCCGACGATGTCAGCGCTGTGGCGGCAGCTTTCATCCGCGCAGATGGGAATCGGATGGGTGAAACGCTGTAAATCTTCGTCTTTACCGACAGGAAGCGGTTGCTCAATCATGGCGACCTGATAAGGCAGCAGAGCCGTGGACAGGCTATGTAAATCCAGACCGCTCCAGCTTGCTCTTGCATCGATAATCAATCTGGCGTTGGGTGCGGCGGCACGAATGGCGGCGACTTTCTCCAGAATCAGCTCGCGATCCAGTTTGATTTTCAGCAGCAGGGCGCCGTGGGAAACAGCATTGGAGGCGGCCGCAGCCATTCTCTCCACGCTGTCGAGCGCCAACGTTTGCGCACAGACCACGGACGTGGGGGGATGAATGCCGATGCGCTGCCACAGCGTCTGTTTTTCCAATGCGGTGTTGAGCCGCCACAGCGCGCAGTCCAATGCATTTCTGGCCGCACCCGGCGATAAATCTTTCTGGAGTTGTTCGATGGTCAGGCCGTGTTCTATTGCCTCACGGATCGCTGAGAGCTGGCGACATACGCTGTCGGCGGACTCGCCATAATGGGCGACTGGCGTACACTCGCCTTGTCCAATAAATCCTTTTTCTTCCAACGCGACGCGAATAACGGTAACCGCGCGACGCGTACCGTTCTCAGCCGCCATAGGACGGGCTAGTGGCAGATTGACGGTTTCAATTTGCATATGCCGCATCATGATTTTTTCTCATCAACGCTCAGGGGATGAACGGACTATTTCATGATGCATCATCACTGACGAATACTTGTTCATCAGTAGGGTATAACCTCAGGTTATACCATAAGTTCAAGGTATGGCTTTCTGGTTGCGCTTTGCCGCAACGCGAAGGATTTCGTGTATAATACGCGCCAGTTTTCATTGATCCGCCGGAGATGAGCCATGCGCCCAACAGGCCGAAGTGCACAGCAAGTACGCCCCCTCAAATTAACCCGTCATTACACGAAACACGCCGAAGGTTCCGTTTTAGTCGAATTTGGCGACACCAAAGTGTTATGCAATGCCACGGTAGAAGAGGGTGTCCCGCGCTTTCTGAAAGGCCAGGGGCAAGGATGGGTCACCGCCGAATACGGCATGCTGCCGCGTGCGACGCATAGCCGCAACGCCCGTGAAGCCGCCAAAGGCAAACAGGGTGGGCGGACGCTGGAGATTCAGCGCCTGATTGCGCGTTCCCTGCGTGCGGCAATCGACCTGAAAGTGCTCGGCGAATATACCATTACGCTCGACTGCGACGTCTTGCAGGCGGACGGCGGCACGCGTACGGCGTCCATCACCGGTGCCTGCGTGGCGCTGGCCGATGCGCTGAACCAAATGGTTGCCAACGGCAAGCTGAAAAAGAACCCGATGAAAGGCATGGTCGCCGCCGTTTCCGTCGGTATCGTGAACGGCGAAGCGCTGTGCGATCTGGAATATGTGGAAGATTCTGCCGCTGAAACCGACATGAATGTGGTGATGACCGAAGATGGCCGCATGATTGAAGTACAGGGAACCGCCGAAGGCGAGCCGTTCAGCCACGAAGAATTGCTCTCCCTGCTGGCACTGGCCCGAGGGGGAATTGATATCATCGTTCAGGCGCAGAAAGCCGCCTTAATTGATTGATTTTATAAGCGACCAATTGGTCGCTTTTTTATACCCGTCATACTTCAAGCTGCATGTGCGTTGGCTTTCCTCGCTCACCCCAGTCACTTACTTGTGTAAGCTCCTGGGGACTTACTGCGTCGCCGCCTTCCTGCAACTCGAATTATTTAGGGTATATATAAATGACCAACAACATGATTAACCCGTAAGACGAGGAGATACCGTAATGAAAGCCTACCAGCGCCAGTTTATTGAGTTTGCACTCAGCAAACAGGTATTGAAGTTCGGTGAGTTCACCCTGAAATCTGGGCGTACCAGCCCCTATTTCTTCAACGCTGGGCTGTTTAATACCGGGCGCGATCTGGCCTTACTGGGGCGTTTTTATGCGGAAGCCCTGGTTGATTCCGGTGTGGAGTTCGATCTGCTGTTTGGGCCGGCTTACAAAGGCATTCCGATTGCCACCACCGCCGCGGTGGCGCTGGCAGAACACCACGATCGTGACCTACCGTACTGCTTTAACCGCAAAGAAGCCAAAGACCATGGCGAGGGCGGCAGCCTAGTCGGTAGCCCGTTACAGGGCCGCGTGATGCTGGTGGACGACGTGATTACGGCGGGAACGGCGATTCGCGAATCGATGGAGATCATCGGTGCACATGGAGCAACGCTGGCGGGGGTGATGATTGCGCTGGATCGTCAAGAGCGCGGTCGTGCTGATTTATCCGCGATTCAGGAAGTTGAACGTGACTATCAGTGCAAGGTGATTTCGATTATTACGCTGAAGGAGCTGATTGCCTATCTGGCGGAAAAACCAGAGATGGCGGCGCATCTGGATGCGGTGAAAGCCTATCGTGAGCAGTACGGGATTTAACGTGGTGAGTCAGGATTCCATCAGATACGCCTGATGGAGTCCTGTTTATTTAAGGTGTTGTGCAATTTAAAGGGCGGTGTTTAGTTCAGCTGTGCGGCCAACAGCGGCCAGCGGGTGTCGAATTCCTGCGTCGGGCGGTAGCGGAATTCAGAGCGAATGAAGCGCGACAGCATCCCCTCGCAAAATGCCAATAACTGGCTGGCTAGCAGCGTTTCGTCATGCTGGAAGCCTTTGCCATCGCGTAGCTTATGCTCACGCAGTACCTGACGCAGCTGTGATTCAATACGCTCAAACAGCTGGTTGATGCGCCCCTGCAAGCGATCCTGTTCAAACATCAGCGCGTGGCCGGTCATGATGCGAGTCAAACCCGGATTGCGTTCCGCAAACCCTAAAATCAGCAGCAAAATCAGACGAAGACGATTAAACGTTTCTTTTTCGTCTTGCAGAATCAGGTTAATGCGGGTGGTCAGGCTATCCTCAATAAATTCAATCAGGCTATCAAACATCCGCGTTTTACTGGGGAAATGCCGGTAGAGCGCCGCTTCGGACACGCCGACGTTCGCCGCCAGTTTTGCCGTGGTGATACGTTGGCTACCGTCGCTGGATTCCAGCATCTGTGCCAGCGCCTGCAAAATTTCCTCGCGGCGATTCCTTTTCGTACTTTCTTTTTCTGCCATGTCTGAAAAGACCCTTGCTAAATATTTGACTGACAAGCACCCGGTAGCGCCACAGTCGCCATTTCCTGTTGGATAGGCGCTGTGGCTTATATGAATTTTTTACACTATGGGGTGGCTGGAGCGCGTTAGCTACGGCCGGAGTGGCCGAAGCCGCCTTCTCCACGTTCGCTGCTGACGAAATCTTCGACCAGATTAAATTCGGCCTGAACGACGGGCACAAAGACCATTTGTGCGATGCGCTCGCCCGGCTCGACCGTAAACGCTTGTTGACCACGGTTCCAGACGGAAACCATCAGTTGCCCCTGATAGTCCGAATCAATCAGCCCAACCAGATTCCCCAGTACTACGCCGTGCTTGTGACCCAGTCCGGAACGGGGAAGGATGACCGCCGCCAGCCCGGTATCGGCAATGTGAATCGCCAGCCCGGTTGGGATAAGCGTGGTTTCCCCCGCTTTGAGTTCAATCGCCTGATCCAGACAGGCACGCAGATCGAGCCCGGCAGAACCCGGAGTCGCATAGGTTGGTAACGGGAATTGCTGCCCAACGCGTGGGTCAACAATCTTAACGTCGATTTTTTTCATCATAACGGCTGATAATCTCGTCGATTAATTTTTGGCCAAGAAGACGCTTGTCGCACTGCGGCAACGGCATGTCCCCACCTTGCCAAAAAAGGTGTAACGCATTGGTTTCACTGTTAAAACCATGCCCGGAAAGAGAGACGTTGTTCGCGCAAATCAGGTCCAGCTTTTTACGCGCCAGTTTTTGCCGGGCGTATTCTTCCACATTCTGGGTTTCGGCAGCAAACCCGACAACATAAGGACGATTTTTCGTCATGGCTGCGACACCGGCGATAATATCTGGATTTTTGACCAGAGTGAGAGTCATTTCATCGCCCTGCTGGTTCTGTTTTTTAATCTTCTCATCGGCGATGTGTTTGGCGCGATAGTCGGCAACCGCAGCGCAGCCGATCACAATGTGTTGCTGAGCCGCGTGTTCCATCACCGCGTGCTCCATCTCCAATGCGCTACCGACATCAATACGCGTGACGCCCTGCGGTGTAGCGAGCGAAACCGGGCCGCTTACCAATGTGACATTCGCGCCACGGGCTGCCGCGGCCTGCGCGATAGCAAAGCCCATTTTCCCGGAGCTGTGGTTGGTGATAAAGCGAACCGGATCCAGCGCTTCTCTCGTCGGCCCGGCGGTGACCAGAATGTTCAGATGTTGCAGATCGTTGATGGCAGAAAAATGACGCTGCGCCAGCCCAACAATTTCCAGCGGATCGATCATGCGGCCCGGTCCAACGTCGCCACACGCCTGACTGCCGCTATCCGGCCCCCAGATCGGTAAACCGCGAGCGGCCAGCGTGCGCAGATTGTCCTGCGTGGGTTCCGCGCGATACATCTGCTGATTCATCGCAGGGACAACGGCGATAGGGGCGGATGTCGCCAGACAAATCGTGGTCAGCAAGTCGTTCGCCATGCCGGCAGCGACTCGGGCGATCAGATCGGCGGTGGCCGGAGCGAGAATGACTAAATCAGCCCATTTCCCCAGTTCGATGTGACCCATTGAGGCTTCCGCCGCAGGGTCAAGCAGATCGTCTGATACCGGGTAACCGGAGACGGCTTGCAGCGTGAGCGGGGTGATGAAAGCTTTAGCGGCAGATGTCATGACAACCCGTACATCGGCTCCGGCATCGCGCAGACGCCGCACCAGTTCCGGGCACTTGTACGCGGCGATGCCGCCGCTGATACCCAGCACGATTCGTTTGCCGGAGAGTGCATTCAGGCTGGAAAATTCCGTCATCATCATGGTCCGATTGAAAGTCAGAAGATGCGCCATTTTACCATAACCTTGCAGCCAGATAGGAATCTTAAGCTCGCCGCTGCGGTTTCCCTAAGAAGATTGCGAAGCGCTTCGCAGCCCTTTAGCACAGCTATCGTCCTGTTTTTACGAGCGTGACATGATGCCATCGAGCGGTATAGGGAGAGTGCGATGGGCTGGGAAAAGGGATTGGCACCGCGTGAAAAACTGGTGCGATTAGGGGCCGAATCACTGACGGATGTTGAATTGCTGGCGATTTTTTTACGCACTGGATTACCGGGTGTGCATGTTATGCAACTGGCAGAGGATTTGCTGGCGCATTTTGGGTCGCTTTATCAACTGATGGCGGCCGATCAATCCGCGTTTCATAACGCCAGAGGCGTGGGGATATCGAAATATACGCAGCTCAAGGCGATTGCAGAGCTATCGCGGCGGCTATTTTTTTCTCGTCTGGCGAAAGAAGATGCCATGTTGAATCCGGAAATGACGGGACAATATTTGCAGCTGTTGCTGTCCCGACGTGAGCGTGAGGTTTTTTTAGTCCTGTTTTTGGACAATCAGCATCACGTTATTCGCCATCAGGAGATGTTTGTTGGTACGATTAACAGTGTGGAAGTACACCCGCGTGAAATTGTGCGTGAAGCGCTAAAGGCAAATGCCGCCGCGTTGATTTTGGCGCATAATCATCCGTCGGGAAAAGCGGAGCCGAGTCAGGCCGACCGTGCGATAACCGAACAGATTGTTAAAGCCTGTCTGTTAATGGAGATCCGCGTGCTCGATCATTTGGTCATTGGGCATGGCGAATACGTTTCTTTTGCTGAACGCGGCTGGATTTAACAGATATTTCCGCGATCCAATGGGATCTTTAGCTGTTCGGGACTTGAGCACTTACGCTTCAGAGCGTATACTACGCCACCTTTGAGAATCTTGGGTGTGGCGTTAAGAGCCTATCTCAGCAGGTTTATCCTGATGACAGAGTCTTTTCAGTGAAGTTGCTGAGATGGGCTCTAAAGCCTGACGAGGCGGCCAAACCCTATACGAAGCTCGAGCTGATTTGATTTTTGGAGAATAGACATGTCCCGAGTCTGCCAAGTTACTGGCAAGCGTCCGGTGGCCGGGAACAACCGTTCCCACGCACTGAATGCGACCAAACGCCGTTTTCTGCCGAACCTGCATTCACACCGTTTCTGGGTTGAAGGCGAGAAGCGCTTTGTAACACTGCGTGTATCTGCTAAAGGTATGCGTGTTATTGATAAGAAGGGTATTGAGACGGTTCTGGCCGATCTGCGTGCCCGTGGTGAAAAGTATTAAGGAACTGAATCATGGCTAAGGGTGTTCGCGAGAAGATCAAGCTGGTTTCTTCTGCTGGTACTGGTCACTTCTATACCACTACGAAGAACAAACGTACTAAACCGGAAAAATTGGAACTGAAGAAATTCGATCCAGTTGTCCGTCAGCACGTTGTCTACAAAGAAGCTAAAATTAAGTAATTTCTGCTTCTTGATAAAAACCCGGCCTTGGTCGGGTTTTTTTTCGTCATATGCCAGCTAGCGTGTCGATTTGGTTTAACTGTTTTGTGGTAAATACTGCGGGTAAAATACGCCAGCAGCGACTCTGTTTCCCGTCGCATTCTTTGTCTTGCGGGCTGTCACAGAGGGTATCCTGTCGTTTATGAAAATGTTGTTTATGCTAATGTAGCCACCTTTATCAGGAGACACACATGCCTGAATTACCTGAGGTTGAAACCAGTCGTCGGGGAATTTCACCGTATCTTGTCGATCACACCATCCTTTATGCTGAAGTGAGGAACTCGCGCCTGCGTTGGCCGGTATCGGCTGAGATTCTCTCGCTGAGCGATGAGCCGGTGCTCAGCGTGCGCCGGCGGGCAAAATATCTGCTGATCGAGCTGACTCGCGGTTGGATTATTGTGCATCTCGGCATGTCTGGCAGTCTTCGGGTGTTGCCGGAATATAGCGAACCGGAGAAGCACGATCATGTTGATTTGGTGATGGACAGCGGTAAGGTACTGCGTTACACCGATCCTCGGCGCTTTGGTGCCTGGCTGTGGACGGATAATCCTGAGACTTGCTCAGTATTGGCGCATCTGGGGCCAGAACCGTTAGAGGCGGAGTTCTCCGCGGATTATCTCTATCAGGCCTCACGCGGTAAAAAGACGGCAATCAAACAGTGGATTATGGATAACAAAGTGGTCGTTGGCGTAGGCAATATCTACGCGAGCGAATCGCTGTTTGCGGCTGGCATCCACCCTGACAGAGCGGCCGGATCGCTGAGTGAAAACGACGCAGCCGTATTGGTGGGCGTGATTAAACAGGTGCTACAGCTTTCGATTGAGCAGGGCGGTACGACGCTGCGCGACTTTTTGCAATCAGACGGTAAACCCGGCTATTTTGCGCAGGAACTGCGAGTCTATGGCCGTAATGGTGAACCTTGCCGGACATGTGGAACACCGATCGAAACCGCGAAACATGGGCAGCGCAGTACCTTTTTCTGTCGCCGCTGCCAGAAGTAATCGACGCTACGGATAAGAATTCAGAGAAATAATAATGATGATAATACTTATTAAGGGAAAAGAAGTATGCAGCGCATTTTGTTGATAAGAATCGATTTTCTGGGTGATATGGTATGCACTACAGCGTTGATTCACTCTCTGAAAAGAAAATGGCCGACTGCTGAAATTCATGTATTAGCGAATAAATATAATTCATACGCGCTTGATGATAATCCTGACATAGAAGAAGTACATCGTTATGTTTATAGCAAAAGCCGAGAGAGAAATAATCGTAGTGGTTTAATTAGCTCATTAATCGATAAATTTCTTTTGATTATGCGCTTAAAACGTTTGAATTTCGATTTGCTGATTATTCCTAATGGCGGAATGAATAAGAATGCAATCCAGTTTGCCAGATGGATGAATGTCCCTGACGCCCGGTGGCACAAGGCCGAGACAGAGTTTGACGACCGCAATATTGAACATGTTACCAATCGACCAATAAAACATGAAGTATTAGCGGGATATGACTTAATGCCGGAACTTGGCGTGACGAGCACTGATGATTTACGGCTGTATGTTTATCCTAAACCAGAATTAAAAAAACAGTGGTCAGAAAAATTAAAACATAACGGCAAAGCAAATATCGGTTTTTTTATATCGAATAAAGCATATGAACGTCGCTGGCCGTGGGCGAATTGGTATTCACTCGCTCAATCACTTAGCAGTGACTTCAATATTATTATTTTTTCTAATCCGGGTGAGAAGCCAGAGCAAGATGCGCTTAATGGCATTACGGTTCAGTGTATAGACACTGAAACAGTATCTGACCTTATAGCAGCGATGAGCCAATTAGATGTGGTTGTTTCGGCTGATAGTGCGCCAGTTCACCTTGGTGCGGCGTTGCAGATACCGGTTGTTGGTCTATTTGAAGCAAGACCAGAGAAATATTTGCGCTGGTATCCCATCGGTGTAAATCACGTGCTGCTGCATTCCGGTAAATGTATCGACAGCATCAGCGTGGCAGAAGTCAAAGACGCGGTTATTTCTCTTATCCCGTAAACGTATTATTAGCGGAGCTTTTCCATTAAGGCACTAACGATGGCATCGGGTAAGAAATGCGATACGTCACCGCCGTGACGAGCGACTTCTTTGACCAGAGAAGATGAAATAAACGACCACTCTTCAGATGGCATCAGGAAAACGCTTTCGAGAGTAGGCATCAGGTGGTGATTCATTTTTGCGAGCTGGAGTTCATATTCGAAATCGGCAACTGCTCGTAAACCACGCACGAGAATATTGGCGTTTTGCTGCTGTGCGAAGTGTGCCATGAGATCGCTGAAGCCGATGACTTCGACATTCGATAAGTGCTGTGTCGCGCCTTTTGCCAGCGCCACGCGCTCATCCAGTGTGAAAAGCGTATGTTTGCTCGGGCTGGCAGCGATGGCCAATACCACATGATCGAACATTCGTGCTGCACGTGTGAGCAGATCCAAATGGCCATTGGTTAATGGATCGAACGTTCCGGGATAAATCGCTTTGGTTGTCATCACGTCAGCCCTTCATTCACTGTTTAGGTAGCGGCTGCTTTACTGCGTCCGCTGGGGCAAATAAGGTTCCAGAAGCGTAAGCAGCATCTGTAGAGCACCCTGGTTTTGGTGTAACACTTCCACGGCGTGTCGACCATAGTAGAGGCGATAGTCTTCGTCAGCGAGCAGTTTCCCGACTTCTTTTCCAAGTGAGTCAGCATCGGTCACGGTAATCAATCCGTCAGCCTGATCGAGCTTGTTGCAGATATCTTTAAAATTGAACGTGTGTGGCCCCATCAATACCGGAATAGCATGGGCTGCGGCTTCTAGCGGATTATGCCCGCCTCGTTCAACCAAACTTCCACCAACAAAGGCCAGATCGGCGATGCCGTACAACAGCATCAGTTCGCCCATGGTGTCCCCAATTACCACCTGCGTGTTGGCAGAAGGCTGTTCACCACTGCTGCGCAGCGTGTAGGTGAATCCCAGATTTTCTGTCAATGCCTGCGTGGTGGCGAAACGTTCCGGATGACGAGGGACAAGAATCAGCAGTAAATCAGGATAGGTGGCAAGCAGTTGTCGGTGAGCAGCCAGAACGATCGCTTCTTCACCTTCGTGTGTACTGGTGGCTATCCATACCGGACGATGCGGCGCCCATTGTCGGCGTAATGTAATGGCTCGTGCCGCCAGTTCCGGCGTTACGGAAATATCAAATTTGAGGCTGCCGGTCACTTTCAGGCTGGAACGCTTCAGGCCAAGATCGATAAATCGATTCCCGTCCTCCTGATTCTGCGCAGCGACGAGGGTAATGCGTCGTAAGATATGGCGCATTAGCTTTCCGATCTTTTTATAACCCGCAGCAGAACGTTCTGACAGTCGGGCATTGGCAATAACCAGCGGAATTTCTCGCTTGTGCAACTCTGCAATCAGATTCGGCCACAGCTCGGTTTCCATAATGATGACGATTTTCGGACGAACCTGGTCAAAAAAGCGTCTCAGGGCACAGGGTAAATCATAAGGCAGGTAAACGTGATAGACCGTGTCGCCAAAAGCGGAGCGTACGCGCTCGGAACCAGTTGGCGTCATGGTTGTTACTGTGATCGGCAGATTGGGGTAACGATGGCGCAGTGCTCTCACTAAGGGAATGGCAGCCAGCGTTTCACCCACCGATACCGAGTGCAGCATGATACCGTCTGGCTTAACCTTCTCTGCACAAAAACCGTAACGTTCACCCCAGCGCCGACGATAGGCTGGCGCTTTGCGGCCACGAAGCCACAGGCGAAGCCAAATCAACGGTTGGATGAGGTACAGGATAATGGTGTAGAGAGTTTGTAGCATAAGGTTTACTGTTATCGGTTATCGCTGGGGTGATTTTATCGGGTTAGTGAGGATAAGGCTATGTTTGGTGGTATCACCCGTTTCTCACAACTTTATATTATTACGAGACCATAACCCAGCGTATTTATTGAATGTGTACTGCGCATTAATAATCGCGAGTAGAAAACCGTGTTTTCCATCCAAAAAACCAGCACGTAATATCCAGGTTTTTAAGAATGCCGAAGCCGTGTGCGTAAGGATACTAAGGTAGCGGCACTTTTTCCCCTGACGGTGTCGTTCTTCCGCCCATGCTGAAGCATAGCGTAGCTGTTTTTGTTGAAAAACGGCGAAGTCTCGGCAGGTTAGATGCAATAAATCACCTGATAAATGCGTCAATGTGGCTGAGCCATAATCAAGAGATTCGTGCACGCTGTTGTCGTTATAGCGGTAGCGCTGATTCGCATAGAGACGGATAACGTTATCGGGATACCATCCGCTATGCTTCATAAAGCGACCAAGGAAAAAATTGCGTCGTGAACAGCGGTAAACCGTATTATCACCAGCGTCTGGGGCAGTAAGCACGGATTCGATTGATTGCCGTAATTCGGGCGTCACTCGTTCATCCGCGTCAATCATGAAAATATAATCACCGCTGGCATAACTCTGTGCACGCTGTCGCTGCTTGCCATACCCCGGCCAGTCGTCGTGTTGATAGACTTTGGCACCGTATTGATGCGCTATTTCTATCGTGTCATCTGTGCTGCCGGAATCGACGACAATAATTTCATCTGCCCACGAGACAGACTGCAGGCAATCGGCGATCAGCTCCGTTTCATTTTTGGTAATCATGACGACGGATAAGCGTTTATGCGCGTTCACTATATGTCCTATGTGCTGGAAATGATGGAACAGGCAGAGAAAGGCGTTCTCTTGCCGCCTACGTGTTGAACCCAATGGCACGGGTGTTTTTAGGTGCCATTGGGTGAGCAGCATGATAATAGCGTAACGCTATTCTGACGTAACTATGATGGCGTACCGTGCTGTGGCGCTGCGTTTTTATTGCGCTTCACCAGTGGAATATGCTTCGCCAGCAGGAGTGCGGTCAGAATCACAAACAGGTGTCCTTCCGTTGAATCCAACAGGAATGAGTTAAAGAGGTTACCACTTAAATAAATGACCAGAAGGGTAACAAAAATGCTTTTCTCTCGCGGTGGCTGGTTCCACGCGGCAATAGCAAAGCTAGCCATCCATAGAAGGAATATGACAAGGCCGACGGCACCATTCTGTATCGTTTCCAGTAAATACTGGTTGTGTGGGTTATTTACGCTGTAGCCTGTTTCAGGGTTGTGGTACCAGAAACTTCCTGCGCCGTTGCCCAACAGCGGAGCCTGCTCAATGAGTTGCGTAGCCTGTAAAATAAATGCGGTTCGTTGCCCCATTGAACTGTCACAAGCAGAATAGGCATCGCCGGTTTTTTGCTGTAGACAGTTTTGTATTTCGTGGACACCAAGTGTAATGCGTTCGGCTGCACGGTTAGGAATCGTAAACAACAAGCAAATGACGACAACGCCAGATCCTATCGCGAGCAGGGCCTGACGCGGTTTCAGAGAGAGTAAGGCCCAAGCGGCAATACCTGCAATAAGGGCGATGTACCCGATTCTGCCTTGCACCATAAACAGTATATTGCAGCAAGCGGCTAGTGCTAATAGCAGGTAACCGATCCGTCCAGATCCCTGGCTGATTCTGGCTCGCTCAAGCCAGAGAAATACGGCCATGGCCATAAAAAAGTTGTGAGTAATCTGTAACTTAAAAACGGTCGGGTTCGCAGGGTCGATATGTCCAGGAAAGAGGTGGAACAAACCGCCAGCTATACTCAGTACAAGGACAATCCCATTTCCCAAGAGAAAGCCGCTGAATAACGCTTTGCTCTGTGCTGATTGGAGCACAAAGAATAAAGCAAGAGGCAGGACATACAGCAGCTTCTTGTATTTTTCGACCATCTCCGGCCCTGCCTCATGATGATGAGTGAGCAGGGATAGCGCTAATAAGCCGACCATCAATGCGGGAAGGATCACCATTGGATGAATAATCAGCTGACGCCAATACTTCATATCCCGGTATTTCAAGACGCAGATTAGTGCCAGGACCAACGCGACTTTCAGCAGTTGATTAGAGAGCGGCAGAGAAAGCCCAAGCAAGAAGGCGGTAATGGTGGGGAAATTTCTCTTATCAGCGTCCGTAAGGAATGCGGGTAAAAAATCAAGTTTCATACAATCTCACAGGTGTAAAAAGCGACTTGTTGGCGTCTTCTTAATTTACATATCAATGGGTTTAGGAAAGCCACTTACTGGTCGCAGCAATCACGTCAGAGACCGGAATGGCGTCAAGGTAACGCTCCTGTGTATTAGTATCAATTTCCTCGGGCTTGGGGAGTGGGCGATAGTCGCCAGCCCATAACAATGTGTGTGGTGCCTGCCATGGATGCCACTGTTTCAGGTTGCTCGGGCCAAATAGCGCAACAGAAGGGGTTTGTCGTGCTGCCGCCATGTGCATAGGTGCAGAATCAACGCCAATAAATAACTGTGCTTTATCAATCAGTATCGCGAGTTGAGGTAATTCCAACTGTCCGGTCAGATTTACAATTTGTGTCGGGTTTGCCACGTTGTTGATAATCGTTGTCGCTATCTGCAGTTCTTCGGCTGATGTTCCGCCAGCCAGAACAACGCGTTTTCCCTGATTTGTCAGATGATCAATTAATGCTGCGAAAGAGAGCGCAGACCAGGTTTTGAACGCCCAGCGAGCGCCTGGGTGGATCAATACATAGTCAGATAAGCTGTGCTGTTCGAGCAATTGGCTGACATATTTTTCATCTTCCGGTCGCCAGGACATCTTCACTGAGGTGTTCGTCTCAGGAAGTTCCAGGGGCGAGAGGATGGAAAGATTGTTTAAAACAGTGTGTTGCTCGTTGTACTGCGTCGTTTCAACCAACATATTATGGCAAGACTTCCATAAGAGGTTGTCCCTCTTTGGCCAACTGAAGCCAATGCTAATCGCAGAAGTGAGGAATTTACAGTAAAGCGCAGCACGCCATTGATCGGAAAGATTGATGATGAGGTCGTATTGTTGTGCTTTCAGCGCTTTCCAAAGCGTATTTTCTCCATGCCATTGTGCACGGATGCCTTCATGTTTGAGATTTCTGTCAACGGTGAAACAGGTGTGAATATCTGGATTACCGGAGAGCATGACCTCTGTACCGCTATAAACCAGTACATCAATCTGGGCGCTCTCGTAATGCTGTTTCAGCGTCCCTAATAACGGGGTGGTCAACAAGACGTCACCGAAATGCCGTAGTTTGATAACGAGAATTCGCTTAACGCGTTCTCTGGCTAGCCGTTTTTCTTTCGAATGCATATGCATTACCAAAACTCGTCGGTTATATAAGAGATTGTAATTGTTGAAAGATTGCTTGGGGTGAAATTGTATTCATGGAATTGTCACCAGACATTTCCACCACCTGATTCATTCCGTAGCCGCCAATCAACCCTGGGTCGGTTGGCCCGTATAAGGTGATGTTGGGACGATCCAGCGCTGCCGTCAGGTGGCTAAGCCCGGTATCGACGGAAACAACGGCTTTGGCGCCTGCTAATACCTCGGCGACCTGTTGCAGCGTGAGGCGCGGTAAGACCTCAACGTGGGAGAATTCTTCCGCCAGCCGTAATGCGCGCTGGTGCTCATGTTCCGCTCCCCAGGGGAGTTTGATGCGTAGTCCGCTCGGTGCCAATAGGGCAATCAGTTCACGCCAGTGCGCTTCCGGCCAGTGTTTTTCATCGCGCGTTGTGGCGTGGAGAAACACCAGATAGCAGTTGGCGTCTGCGGGCGGCTGGGAGAGGAAACGCGAGGCAATCGCATAATCGCCGCGCTCGGCGGGTTTCCGGTAGCCCAGACTGGCGGCAAACAGCTCTCGTACGCGCTCGACGGCATGCTGCTGACGGCTTATCGGGTGGCGATAGTTATAAAACCAGCTTGCCAGCGGCTCACGCGCGCTCTTGCAATCCAGTCCGTGTTTCTTTCCGTTAGCGAGTCGCGTCACCAGCAGCGCGCTTTTAATCAGCCCTTGCGCATCAATGACGGCATCATAGCGGTGCTGGCGTAGTTGGCGTTTAAATTCTGCACGTTCCTGACGTATCGGGGCGCTGAACCAGCTTTTGCGCCAGCGGCGTATCGCCACTGGAATCACGCGGGAAACCGCCGGGTGCCAGCTGGGAATCTGCGCGAAACCTTCTTCAACCACCCAGTCGAATTGAATACCGGGAATCACCTGCATGGCATCGGTCAAGGCTGGCAACGTATGCAGCACATCACCCATCGACGATGTTTTCACGATCAGCACTCTCATGCGTCAGCTCCCGGCACCCGGTTTTCTTCTGGAACGAGACTTTCTCTTGGAGTGAGACTGTCTTTTGTAACGATATAGTTATCCAGTGCGCTGATCACGCGTTCGGGCTGAATGTCGATCAAACTCTGGTGATAACCCTGTTCGGCATCCCCTTTGCGTACCCGGTGATAGCCTGTGATCAGCCGAATCACCTCGGCCTGATGGGACAGCGGCGGGGTAAAATCGGGGCTGCTCGGGCCATAAAGCGCGACAAGCGGACGATGAAGCGCTGCGGCAACGTGCATGAGCCCGGAGTCGTTGCTGACGACGGCGTGACAGGCGGCGATCAGCACCACCGCCTGTTCCAGCGAGGTTTTCCCCGCCAGATTGGCGCAATGCTGTCGAGCGTCTTCCGTCAACCCCTGAAGGATATCGTCACAGGCTGAACGGTCATTGGCGGAACCGAATAGCGCGATCTGGTAGCCGCGTTCAATCAGCGTTTGCGCCAGCGCAGCATAGTGATAATGCGGCCACCGTTTAGCGGGGCCGAATTCTGCCCCGGGGCAAAAGCCGATGATGGGGCGTGTATCGCTGAGATCGAAGGCCTGCATCATGTCCGCAATTTCGGCCTGATTGACCTGCAACTGTGGCCACAGTAACGGCTGCGGCAGATCCTCGGCACGACGAATACGGCTACGATCGTAGGCTAATGCGGCGTAACGCTGAACCATCAGCGGAAATGCGGCCTTATCCAGCACGCGTAAGTCGTTCAGCAGCCCGTAACGCATTTCGCCGCGCCAGCCTGTACGCTGCGGAATGTTGGCAAAGAACGGGACCAGCGCGGATTTAAAGGAGTTGGGCAGCACGTAAGCGCGATCGTAGCCTGCATCGCGCAGCGATACGCCAAGACGGCGACGTTCGCCCAGTTCTAGGGCGCCGTGACCGAGCGGCATGGCTAACGCCTGATTGACTTCCGGCATACGTGCCAGCAGCGGACGGCACCAGGCTGGTGCCATCACGTCAATAACCGCTTCCGGGTGTTCAGCCTTCAGGGTGCGATAAAGGCTGTGCGACATCATCATATCGCCGACCCAGGAAGGGCCGATGACCAAAATTTTCATACCGCTTATGAATCCTTATTTGGTTAAACGGTACGGTTCAGCCAGGCCATATATTCCGCTACGCCTTCGGCGACGGTTTTGAACGGCTTGTCATAACCTGCTGCACGCAAGTTGGTGAGGTCAGCCTGGGTGTAAGCCTGATAGCGGCCTTTCAGCTTCTCGGGGAACTCAATGTATTCCACGCTGCCTTTTTTGTGAAAAGCAAGCGTCGCGTCGGCGACAGCCTGGAAGGATTCGGCGCGGCCGGTACCGCAGTTGAAGATGCCGGAAACACCGTTTTGCCAGAACCACAGGTTGACGGCGGCGACATCACCGACGTAGATGAAGTCACGTTGGAAGTTCTCGCTACCGGAAAACAGCTTCGGATTTTCACCCTGATTAATCTGGTTATTCAGGTGGAATGCGACACTTGCCATGCTGCCTTTGTGGCCTTCGCGCGGTCCGTAGACGTTGAAATAGCGGAAGCCGCAGATCTGCGATTCTGCTTCAGGGAGAATTTCGCGCACGTACTGATCGAACAGGAATTTGGAGTAGCCATAGACGTTCAGCGGCTGCTCGTACTGACGTTCTTCGATAAAGTTATCGTTGCGACCACCGTAGGTCGCGGCAGAAGAGGCATACAGGAACGGAATGTTGCGATCGAGGCAATAGTGCAGCACGTCTTTAGAATACTGATAGTTGTTATCCATCATGTACTTGCCATCCCACTCGGTGGTGGAAGAGCAGGCACCTTCATGGAATACGGCATCGATATCGCCCAGATCGTCGCCTGCAACGATGCTGGCGATGAAGTCTTCCTTATCCATGTAATCTGCGATGTCCAGATCGACCAGATTGACGAATTTGGTGCCGTCTTTCAGGTTATCGACAACCAGGATGTCCCGATAGCCGATGTCATTCAGAGATTTTACGATATTGCTGCCGATAAAACCGGCACCGCCAGTAACGATAATCATGGGCGCGACCTTTGTTAATCTTGCTGGTGAGGCACCGCGCCCCACACTGTTTATGACCGCTATAATAGCATTTCATTTTACCGCAAGCAGCCAGAGCTTAATTTATCCCGTGTTGCCCCAACTTTTTTAAGATGATTCAGGCCGTGACGAAGCCAGCATTTTCAGACTGTTTACCCCGCATTTCTGCCCACATCCGCTAGCTTAAAAACCATAAAGCGATCTTTTTATGGGAGAGTAACGCTATGCCTGCCGCGTTTTATCAACAACTTACTACACAAATTATGGCAGCACGCACCGAAGGGGTGTTTAAAGAGGAGCGCATTATTACCTCTGCGCAGCAGGCTGAAATCGAGGTGATGGACAGCAACCGCCTGCTCAACTTCTGTGCCAATAATTATCTTGGTCTGGCAGATAGCCCAGAGCTGATTGCCGCTGCCAAAGCTGGATTAGACAGCCACGGTTTTGGCATGGCATCGGTGCGCTTTATCTGCGGCACGCAGGATATCCACAAGCAGCTGGAGCGTAAGCTGGCGGATTTTCTGGGAATGGATGACGCGATTCTCTATTCCTCCTGTTTTGATGCCAACGGCGGGCTATTTGAAACGCTGATGGAAGCGGAGGATGCGATTATTTCCGATGCGCTCAATCATGCCTCAATCATCGACGGTATTCGGCTATCGAAGGCGCGACGCTACCGCTATGCCAATAACGATATGAGTCAGTTGGAAGCGCAACTGCAACTGGCCAGAGCGGAAGGGGCAAGACACATCATGATCGCCACCGACGGCGTGTTCTCGATGGATGGCGTGATTGCCGATTTGCAGGGAATTTGCGATCTGGCGGATCGTTATGATGCGCTAGTGATGGTTGATGATTCCCATGCGGTGGGGTTTGTGGGCGAACAAGGGCGCGGAACGCATGAACACCGTGGGGTGATGGATCGCGTCGACATCATTACCGGGACGCTAGGCAAGGCGCTGGGGGGCGCGTCGGGGGGGTATACGGCGGGCAGACATGAGGTGATCGACTGGCTGCGCCAGCGCTCTCGACCCTATCTGTTTTCCAACTCGCTTGCGCCTGCGATTGTCACCGCATCGCTCAGCGTTCTCGATCTGCTGGAACAGAGTGGCGAACGGCGTGAACGTCTGTGGGCAAACGCTCGCCTGTTCCGTGAAAAGATGGCTGCCGCAGGGTTTACGTTGGCGGGAGCCGATCACGCCATTATTCCCGTGATGCTGGGCGAGGCGCAGCTGGCGCAGGATTTTGCGCAGGCGCTACAGCGGGAAGGTGTGTACGTCGCCGGCTTTTTCTATCCCGTAGTTCCCCTCGGTCAGGCGCGTATCCGCACTCAAATGTCGGCCGCCCATACGCCGCAGCAAATTCAATTCGCCGTCGAGGCTTTTACCCGCGTGGGCAAACGTCTGGGTGTAATCATCTGAGGAAACCGTCATGAAAGCATTGGCAAAACTGCGGCCGGAAGAGGGCATCTGGATGGTGGATTCCCCCACGCCGGGGCTCGGGCATAACGACATCATGATTAAAATCCGTAAAAGCGCGATTTGCGGAACGGATGTGCATATCTATAACTGGGACGAATGGTCGCAGAAGACCATTCCCGTTCCGATGGTTGTTGGGCATGAGTACGTTGGTGAAATTGTCGCTATCGGTCAGGAAGTTAACGGTTTTCATATTGGCGATCGGGTCTCCGGCGAAGGCCATATTACCTGCGGCTACTGCCGTAACTGCCGTGCCGGGCGACGTCATTTATGCCGCAATGCCATCGGCGTCGGGGTCAATCGCCCCGGTTCGTTCGCGGAATATCTGGTGATTCCTGCCTACAACGCGTTTCGCATTCCCGACAATATTTCTGACGAACTGGCTGCCATTTTCGATCCCTTCGGCAACGCGGTGCATACCGCGCTTTCCTTTGATTTAGTGGGGGAAGATGTCTTGATTGCCGGCGCAGGGCCGATAGGCATGATGGCGGCGGCGGTGTGCCGTCACGTTGGCGCAAGGAATGTCGTCATTACCGATGTCAATGCGTACCGACTGGAGCTGGCCAGTAAAATGGGGGCTACACGTGCCGTCAATGTGGCACAGGAAAATCTGGCTGACGTGATGATCGAGCTGGGCATGACCGAGGGGTTTGATATCGGCCTGGAGATGTCCGGTGCGCCAGCGGCCTTTCGCGCCATGCTGAAAGCGATGAATCACGGTGGACGCATCGCCATGCTGGGTATTCCGCACGAACCGATGTCGATTGACTGGGGAGAGGTGATTTTTAAAGGACTGTTTATCAAAGGTATCTACGGACGGGAAATGTTCGAAACCTGGTACAAAATGTCGGCGCTGATTCAGTCCGGGTTGGATTTATCTCCGATTATTACCCACCGCTTTCACATTGATGAGTTTCAGAAAGGCTTTGATGCCATGCGCTCGGGTCAGTCGGGCAAGGTTATTCTCAATTGGGATGAAATATAACCCTGCCGTGACGAATTCGTGCGATGGCAAAAGGGAAACGCACGCTCGGCGTTACGGCTGCGCGGGCGTTTCGGTCTCGGCTGGTGCCACCCAGGTCTGCCAGCGGTGCTTGATAAACATCACTGGGGCGCTTTCCTGAATGCCGCTGCTCACCAGCCTGAAGAACACATCGTTCTTCGCCGGTTCCGGCGGCTGCTTGACCCGACACTGCTGTATGCCACGGAACGGATTACGCGGTTTGGCTGGCTGCTGTGGCTGAGGCTCGTACTGCCGCGTCGGCTCATTCAGCAACTGGCTGGGGCGGACTAAGATAATATCGGCATCCAGCGTGGGTAGCATCTGCTGCAAGACGCGGATGGTTGACGGATGTGGATGCCCGATAGCGATGGCGGAACCGCTACGGCGGGCGATTTGTACTGCGCGAGTAAACTGCTTACGGATCTCGGCTTCGTTTTGCGAATCATCCAGGAAGACTTTGCGTTTGATGACTTTGACGCCCGTTCCTGCTGCCGCCTGACTCGATTGGCTGCTGCCAATGGTCATGCTATCAAGGAAATAGAGCTGGTAGGCGCTCAGCGCCTGCATGACTTTTTGCATGCCGGGCAGGCTGGCGGTCATCGCGCTGCCCATGTGGTTGTTCAACCCCACGGCGTAAGGCACGTTATTGACCGATTGGCGAATAATGCGCTGAATTTCGTCACTGCTCATGTCCGGGCGTAACGTGTCACGCTCCAGCGGCTGCTTGCTCATCGGGGCCATTGGCAGATGAATCAATACCTCTCGCCCTTGTTGGTGAGCTTTGGTTGCCATTTCACGGGCGTATGGCGCGTTGGGCAATACCGCGACGGAAATCGCCGTTGGCATTGCCAGAATCTGGTTCTCATTATGCGGGCGATAGCCGAAATCATCGATGACGATGGAAAGTTTTCCGGCTAGTGCCAAAGGAGACAGAGTGAGCAGACCCAATGCCAGTAACGGTGTTTTGGTTAAATATGACAAGACTATCTTCCCAGCCAAGGTTGTGGATTGACCGCCTGACCCTGACGACGGATTTCAAAATACAGCCCGGGCTGGCTCTGCCCGCCGCTGGTACCAACCAGCGCAATAGGTTGACCGGCTTTGACCTGAGCGCCAACGGAGACCAGCGCGCTCTGGTTATAGCCGTACAGGCTCATATCGCCTTTACCATGCTGCACAACAACGACCAGCCCGTAGCCCTGTAGCCAGTCGGCCATCAGTACAGTACCGTCGGCGATGGCTTTCACTTCCGTTCCTTCCGGCGCGGCAATCACCAGGCCTTTCCAGCGCAGTTCGCCCTGTAGCGGTTCGCCGAAACGGTGCTCGATACGGCCATTAACTGGCCAGATGGCTTGACCTGAAGGTCGCCCTAAACCGCCGGTGCGGGCCATGAGTGAGCGTTCACCTTCAGTGGGTTTGTAGCTGCTGCCGCTGCGTTTGGCCTGTTCTTCTTTGGCGCGAACTTTGGCGGCCTCACGCGCTTCCCGTTCGGCGCGGGCTTTCGCTTCTCGCTCGGCGCGAGCGATCTGGTCGCGCAATCGGGTTTCATTCTGGCGCAGCTCCGTCAACTGCTGCCGATCTTTTTCCAGCGAACTTTCCAGCGTCGACAGCGTTTTTTTCCGATCGGACTGCGCCTGCTCCAGCGTCTGCTGTTGCTGCTGTTGGTCACTCAGCAGCGTTTTTTGCTGCGTCTGTTTTTGTTCCAACTGACGTTTTTGGTCAGCCAGCTCCACGCGGGTTTGCTGCAACTCGTGGATGGATTTCTGGCGGGCTTCATTCAGGTAGCCGAAGTAGGCGAGGATGCGCTCGTTGCGCTGGCTTTCCTCTCCGCTCAGCATTAATTGCAGCGCGCTGTGCTGGCCTTGCCGGAAGGCGGCGTCAAGCTGGCGGGAGAGCAGCGTTTGTTGCTTATCCTGCTGAGATTGCAGTTTTGCGATAGAGGCGCTGAGGCCGGTTAATTCTTTATTTAGCGTGGACAGCGTATTGCGCGTTTCATGCAGTTGACGACTGGCCTGAGAGATCGACTGCTCCTGCTTTTTCAACTGCTGGACTAACGCACTGCGCTGCTTTTGCTGCTCTTGGACGCTTTTTTCTTTTGCGGCGATATCTTGTTGCAGAGTCTTGAGCTGCGCCTGATTATCTTCCGCCTGGCCGAGCGCGGGCAACAGCAAAACGCCAACGCAGAGTGCGCTGACGCAGCGGGTGAGTAGCCTTTGTAATGCGGATAAATGGCGATCGGCGCTACATGCCACTCGACTCTGTACAAATAACGCGTTTTTACTCATAGCGGTGAATTATTCCACGATGAACAGCGGCTTACCAGTTGTCTCTTGTCTGATTTCTATTTCCAGACGTGACAAGCATGGCACAAAGACGGGCATCTATGCGTATCAATAATGGATAAATGGAAAGCTCTGCGCATAAAATGGGGGAATGGCATTATTTGGTACGCCAGTTTCTGTGGCTGCTGTCTCTGGCTGGTGCCTGTGTGGGCCTGCGTCGGGATAGCGTCAAACCTCTATCCTGGAATTTTTTGGGTATCGCGCCGCAGATTCGATACGCTATGTTGGCTTACTGGCTGTAATTGCCGTATCGCGCAGGTATACTCAGGAACCTTATATTTTTGTTGATTAACTGATCCGGGAGTCGTTACACCCCATGCAAGAGATTATGCCATTCATTAGCAAGCACCCTATTTTGAGCATTTCCTGGGTTGCACTGTTGGTTGCGGTTATTGTGCTTACTGTGAAGAGTAAACTGTCGAACGTGAAAGACGTGGTTCGCGGTGAAGCGATCCGCCTGATTAATAAAGAAGATGCTGTCATCGTTGATATCCGTAACCGTGACGACTATCGCCGTGGCCATATTGCCAACGCATTTAACCTGTTGCCGAACGACATTAAGAACGGCAGTGTAGGTGAACTTGAAAAACATAAGTCGCAACCGATTATCGTGGTATGCGCCAACGGCCTCTCTTCACGCGAAGCGGCCGAGAATTTGTTCAAAGCGGGTTTTGAGCGTGTGCAGGTGCTGAAAGACGGCCTGGCTGGCTGGAGTGGTGAGAATCTGCCTTTAGTCCGCGGCAAGTAAAACGGTTTGTGGTAAAACTATCCTCGTCGTGCCGTGTGTGATAAGTCATAGTGTTGTGGTAAGTCATAGTGCGATAAGTCATACGCAGCAAAAATGGCAACGATTTGGCAGGATAACCGACAGGCTGATTGCAGTACGATAATGACAGAACTGTGCTGACGTCCGCCTACTTATGACGACGGAAGACGTCAAGAAAATCTAACAAAAGGGTATTACTTAACATGTCTGAACAAAACAACACAGAAATGGCTTTCCAAATCCAGCGCATCTACACCAAAGATATCTCTTTTGAAGCGCCGAATGCGCCTCAGGTGTTCCAGCAGGAATGGCAGCCCGAAGTAAAACTGGATCTGGATACGGCTTCCAGCCAACTGGCTGATGACATCTATGAAGTTGTTCTGCGTGTGACCGTAACGGCTTCTCTGGGTGAAGAAACTGCGTTTCTGTGTGAAGTTCAGCAAGGTGGTATCTTTACCGTTGGCGGTATTGAAGGGACCCAACTGGCGCACTGCCTGGGCGCATACTGCCCGAACATTCTGTTCCCTTACGCGCGTGAGTGCATCACCAGTCTGGTTTCTCGCGGTACCTTCCCGCAGCTGAACCTGGCACCGGTTAACTTTGATGCGCTGTTCATGAACTACCTGCAGCAGCAGACCGAAGGTGAAGGCGCTGCGCAGCATCAGGATGCCTGATGAACGCGTCTGACGCTTCCATGACCGTCATCGGTGCTGGTTCGTACGGCACCGCACTGGCCATTACGCTGGCGCGTAATGGCCATCGAGTTGTGCTGTGGGGCCACAACCCTGCACACATTCAGGCGTTACAGGCCGCTCGCTGTAATCAGGCGTTTCTGCCGGATGTGCCTTTCCCCGATTCGCTACAGCTGGAAACCAATCTGGCGCAGGCGCTCGCTGCCAGCAGAAACGTGCTGGTTGTGGTGCCGAGCCATGTGTTTGGTGATGTTCTGCGTCAGTTGAAACCGCATTTGCGGGCCGACGCGCGTATCGTGTGGGCGACAAAAGGACTGGAAGCGGAAACGGGACGCCTGTTGCAGGATGTCGCCCGCGAAGCGTTGGGCGAAACCATTCCGCTTGCGGTGGTATCCGGCCCGACATTTGCCAAAGAATTAGCGGCCGGTATGCCGACGGCTATTGCTCTGGCATCAACGGACAGTGAATTTGCCGACGACCTACAGCGACTGCTGCATTGTGGAAAGAGTTTCCGTGTGTACAGCAACCCGGATTTTATCGGCGTGCAGCTGGGCGGGGCGGTGAAAAACGTCATCGCTATCGGTGCTGGAATGTCTGACGGCATTGGGTTTGGCGCTAATGCGCGTACCGCATTGATCACTCGCGGGCTGGCGGAAATGACCCGACTTGGCACGGCGCTGGGTGCAGATCCCTCGACCTTCATGGGGATGGCTGGGCTTGGCGATCTGGTGCTGACTTGTACTGATAATCAGTCCCGTAACCGGCGCTTCGGTATGATGCTGGGGCAGGGAATGGATGTACAGAGCGCGCAGGATAGCATTGGTCAGGTTGTTGAAGGGTATCGCAATACGAAAGAGGTGCTGGCGTTAGCGCAGCGCTACGGCGTTGAAATGCCGATTACCGAACAACTCTGGCAAGTTCTGTATTGTGGAAAAGACGCCCGAGAGGCGGCGCTGAGCCTATTGGGGCGCACGCGTAAAGACGAAACCGCCAAGTTATAAAACACGTCGTTCTATGCTGAACTGGGCTTCCTAATCTGGGAGGCTCATAGTATCTTCATTTTCTTGTATGCGAGCGGTGGTGCTATTAAGCCTGCCGTTTGAGAACAGATATACGTTGTGGTGTGTGGTATCTCGGAGAGTAAGGCAATGTCGACAGAAGAACTGGAACTGGTCTGGACCAATATCAAGGCAGAAGCGCGCAGTCTTGCAGACTGTGAACCGATGCTGGCCAGCTTTTTTCATGCCACGTTGCTGAAGCACGAGAATCTGGGTAGCGCACTGAGCTATATGCTGGCGAACAAGCTGGCAAATGCGATCATGCCCGCCATTGCCATTCGTGAAGTGGTGGAAGAAGCTTACCATGCCGATCCGCAGATGATCGTTTCTGCCGCGCGCGATATCCAGGCTGTCTGCCTGCGCGATCCAGCGGTGGATAAATATTCGACGCCGCTGCTCTACCTGAAAGGGTTTCATGCGTTGCAGGCGTATCGTATTGGCCACTGGCTTTGGTCGCAGGATCGTAAAGCGCTGGCGGTCTATTTCCAGAACCAGATCTCGGTTTCTTTCGGTGTCGATATCCACCCAGCGGCGAGAATCGGTTGCGGGATCATGCTCGATCATGCCACGGGTATTGTGATCGGCGAAACCGCCGTGGTTGAAAATGATGTCTCCATTCTGCAATCCGTGACGCTGGGCGGGACGGGTAAAACGAGCGGCGATCGTCACCCTAAAATTCGCGAAGGCGTGATGATTGGTGCTGGTGCGAAGATTCTGGGGAACATTGAGGTGGGATGTGGCGCGAAAATTGGCGCCGGTTCTGTCGTGCTGCAATCCGTTCCTCCACACACGACGGCGGCAGGTGTTCCAGCTCGTATCGTCGGTCGACCAGAAAGCGATAAACCTGCTATGGACATGGATCAGTATTTCAACGGCATCAATCGTGGCTTCGAATACGGCGATGGAATCTAACCTCGCTGTGTAGGCGATTCACCGTTCTGTTTATCTATCTCGAACGGTTCCCCATCAGAGCATAAACCACCGATAAATAAGGTGGTTTTTTGTTATTTCGGCTAAGAAACGTCTGAAATCAGCGCTGAATTCACTATCTATTTAGGTAAAGTTGCTCTTTATCCCCTCATAATAGGCTGTTTTAGTTTCCCGTTTATATAGGCAGATTGCGTAAACTGAACTATATATTTTGGTAACAACCAAGAATAGCTTTGCCTGGATTACCTTTGTTTGAATGGAATCGTGACGCTGTTACAGAGAACCTTATATGTACTTGAAGCGAATTTTAATCACGTTGAGTGTGGTTACACTACCCGTTGTGCCTTTTTTGAGCTATGCAGCAGAAAGCGTAAATAATGTAGGGACAAATAATACGAACAGCACGGTAAATCTTGCCCCTGTCGCGGTTGATTCCAATGGTTCGGCATCGGATAAGCAGAGTGAAAGCTGGTGGCAGAGAAGTAAAAATAACCTGTCTACGACTTGGAATTCACCGCAGAGCCACGACATTTATATCCCGGCAATTACCTGGCATAACCGCTGGACGTACGATAAAGAAAAGACGGATAGATATAATGAAAGGCCGTGGGGCGCGGGTTACGGTGTCTCCCGTTTGGATAAGGACGGGGATTGGCACGGGCTTTATATCATGGCTTTTAAAGATTCCTTTAATAAATGGGAACCTATCGGTGGCTATGGTTATGAAAAACGCTGGCGACCAACCAGCGATCAGGATTTTCAACTGGGGCTGGGTTTTACGGCTGGCGTAACGATGCGTGACAACTGGAACTATATTCCGATCCCTGTATTGCTGCCTCTGGCATCAATAAGTTATAACAAACTCTCTTTCCAGGCGACTTACATCCCTGGCACATATAATAACGGTAATGTTTTCTTTGCCTGGTTAAGATGGCAGATTTAGTGGTCTTTTCTTTTCATCAAGAATATTTTGATGTAAAGAAATGAATCCTAATACAGCCTGTTAACGATCCCGTATTACTGGGATCGTTACTGCTTCGAATGGTTATAGGTTAACGAAATCGTATTATTCTACAATTCTTTGCTAAGTATTTATATTTTCTAATACTATTTAGATTTTTATTATATGGCGTAGTTATTGAATTTTTTATTGATGAAACTATACTCAATCATTGGTTTGGGCTTGTTAAATTTTAGATGAAATTTATAGCATGCTATAATTTTTGTGATATTTATTAATCGTGGATGTATCTAATAGATATTTAAAATGTATTTTTAACGCATTCTCTTAACGAGTAAAAGTAATTTTTTTAGGTTTTATGGATTAACTGAGATAAAGGGATTTTATATGGCAAATAATATTTATCTAACGTTGACGGGAAATCAACAAGGGAAAATATCTGCTGAGTGTGGCACCATCGACTCGATTGGTAATAAGTATCAGATAAGGCATCAAGACCAAATTTTTGTTTTGCAATTCGATCATGCTATCAGTCGTAACCAAAATATTAATCATCAACCTATAACGTTCTGTAAACCCATTGATAAATCATCTCCGCTCTTGGGTAATGCTATAGCAAATAATGAAAAACTTGAGCTTTTGTTCGACTTTTACCGAACAGCGCAGACTGGAGTACAGGAGAAATATTATTCTGTTAAACTTATTGGAGCAGTTATAAGAAACATTGCCGTTTCCTATCCACACGCTTTAACCCATGCAGAGAATCAACCAGAAGAAATGATATCTGTTGCTTATCAAAGCATAGATTGGCAACACCACATTGCTGGAACTGGTGGCTATAGTCTATGGGAAGAAAAGGTGTATTAATATAAAAGGAACGATGGTGAAAGAAAATATTATCGTACGAAATAAATTTTGTGATATTTCTAAGGTTAGATTTAGAAAATGGGACGAAATTGATGTTCTTTTCTGGAAGTTTGGTAAAAGCAATCCTGAAAGAAAGAGTGGTGGGTATTATTTAAATGCATATAAAGACTCATATATTCAGTACAATAAAGAAAAAATAATAAAGTACTCCCATCAAGCTGGAATTCTTCCTGAGTTGCTCGGTGGTGTTGCTTGGATTGAGTCAGGTGGAATGCCAGAAGAATATAAATTTCAGGTTTTTGAGGTAAAACGGATTTTGAGATTAAAGTCATCCCCTGAAAATAAAACCTCTTTTGGTTCTGTTGCTATGCAAATTCAAGTTGCAGCCAGAAATTTAGGATTAAATCCGGACACTTTGACAACGCGAGATCAGCTTGAATTAGCTACTTGTTTGATGGAGGACGACTTTAACCTCTGGATTGTTGCCCAGCATCTAAGAGATATGATCCTCTATGATTATCCTGATGTAGCAGCGCTTTACTTGAATGATGAACAGTACATGATGGCAGGAGTTCGTTACAACCGGGGTATACAGAGAAAGCTGAGTGAGTTTATTCGTTTCATTGATGCTAAACCGGAACGTGGCTCTATTGAATTCGACTACATTTCTTATGGAATACGATTACTGCAAATTAGAAACCATATAAGAAAACTCCTGGGGCTTGATATCTGAATGAAAATCAGTAAGGAAAATATTGTAGATGTTATCTCTATGGTGGGATATTTGGCATTTGCCTATTTTTCACTGGAGTTATTTTCGATCAACAAATATGACTGGATGATAGAACCGGGAGATTCTGTCTGTAGTATTCTCCATCAGTCTTTCAGTAACCGTCTCTTACAGGCGGGTTTGGCGGCTCTATTTTTAATAACACCTCTATTTATTGCGCTAGCGCGTAATCTTTATATGAGAAACCGCTATAAAACAGTTTATTACATGGTTGGTATACTGTGTGTCACTTTATACGGTGGTTGGCTTTTTTTTGGGCGGTTTGCGCTATGTGAATGACGGATTTCGTCAAAATGATCTGATGTCATTGTAATTAATAACTATTAAAAAATTTTTAATACCTTTATGAATATCATGGGTAATAGCAATTTACTCTCAGAGGATAATGATATGAGCATCTGATGCTTTCAATTGTCCATTATTCACCCTGATGTAAACCATATTGACTGAAATTCATTCAGTCATCTCCGTTACAATGGCGAGACTTTTTCCTAAGCGGATGTTGTTGTGCCATTACTTACTATTACCACTATCTTGTGGGCATTTTCATTCAGCCTGATTGGCGAATATCTGGCAGGTCAGGTTGATAGCTGGTTTTCTGCGATGTTCCGCCTGACGGCGGCGGCAGTGGTGTTTTTGCCGTTCTTACGTCTGCGCGGCTACGCGCCACGCGTCATTTTCTTGTACCTGTTAGTTGGTGCTTGCCAACTAGGTATCATGTACCTGTTCGTCTTCCAGGCTTATCTGTACCTGACCGTACCTGAGTTTTTACTCTTTACGGTGATGACGCCGCTGTACGTCACGCTGATTTATGATTTGCTTGCCCGGCAGCGTTTGCGCTGGGGCTATGTCATGAGCGCTCTGCTGGCGGTATTCGGCGCAGCCGTGATCCACTATCACGGTGTGAGTGAGCATTTCTGGTGGGGATTCCTGCTGGTACAGGCGGCTAACGTGTGTTTTGCTGCAGGTCAGGTTGGCTACAAGCGCCTGATGGAGCTCTATCCCGTACCGCAGCACTGTGCGTTTTCCTGGTTTTATCTGGGCGCGGCGATCGTGACGATAACCGCGTGGCTGCTCTTCGGCAATCTGGATAAATTACCCACCACAACCTTGCAGTGGGGCGTACTGCTCTGGTTGGGGGTGGGTGCTTCCGGCCTGGGTTATTTTATGTGGAACTACGGTGCAACTCAGGTGGATGCCGGAACGCTCAGCATAATGAATAACTTCCACGTGCCAGCGGGGCTCCTGGTCAACTTCGCTATCTGGCATAAAACGCCAGACTGGCTGAGCTTTATCGTGGGGACGATAATTATCACGTCCTCACTGTGGGTACACCAGCGCTGGGTCGTGAAGCGTCCTTCACAAACGGTAAGTGCTCACAAGCGTGCTGACGCGCCGAACGAATAAACGCATCAATCACCGGTTGACGCTGCTCTCCGTCACGCACGGCGGCGTACAACCGGCTCCAAAGCCCATCACCCAGCGATTTGGTTACAATCAGCCCCTGGCGCTCGAAGCTTTCCACCACCCAGTGCGGTAGCGCGGCGATGCCCATGCGAGCGGCAACCATCTGAATCAACAGCAGTGTATTGTCCACGCTTTTCAGCGTAGGGCTGACGCCTGCCGGCTGCAAAAAGTGACGCCAGACATCCAGCCGTTGCCGCTGTACCGGATAGATCATTAGGGTCTCGGCGGTGAAATCCTCCGGTTCGATTTTCTCCTTTTTGGCCAGCGGATGCTCGGGAGCCAGCACCAATCTGACTTCAAAATCAAACAGAGGCGAATAGTGCAGGCCACTGCGCGGCATGATGTCGGAAGTCATGACCAGATCTAGCTCGCCTTGCTGGAGCGCTGGCTGAGGATCGAACGTCACGCCCGATTTAAAGTCCATCACTACCTGCGGCCAGTGCTGATGGAACTCGTCTAGCGCAGGCGTCAGCCACTGAATACAGCTATGGCACTCAATGGCCAAACGCAGCATGGTTTGGTGCGGCTCATGGCAGGCCTGCAACGCCTGCTGGATTTGCGGTAACACCTGCTCTGCCAACTGCAACAGAATTTCTCCCTGAGGCGTAAAGCGCAACGGCTGGCTTTTACGCACGAATAGCCTGAACCCAAGGCGCTGTTCCAGATCGCTGAACTGGTGGGATAACGCCGATTGAGTTTGGTGAAGTGCAGCGGCAGCGGCGGCTAACGATCCGGTATTGCGCAGTGCTTGCAGCGTTCGCAGGTGTTTAAATTCGATCATGAGAGTCCTTCACAGTGACAGTGAATAAATTGCGCTTGTGGTTACTACACTACCTGCGGATTATGGATGTGTAAACATCTGGACGGCTAAATGAGGAATTAACGATGGCGATTGTGAATCACACACTGGGTTTTCCGCGCGTTGGATTACGCCGTGAACTAAAAAAAGCGCAGGAAAGCTACTGGGCAGGTAACGCGACACAGGAAGAGTTGCTGACCGTTGGACGTGAGCTGCGTGCGCGTCATTGGCAACAACAGAAGGATGCTGGCGTTGATCTGCTGCCAGTGGGTGATTTCGCCTGGTACGACCATGTACTGACCACCAGTCTGCTGCTGGGTAATGTACCTGCACGTCATCAGAATGAAGACGGCTCGGTCGATCTGGACACGCTGTTCCGTATTGGCCGTGGACGTGCGCCAACCGGTCAGCCTGCCGCGGCGGCTGAAATGACCAAGTGGTTCAACACTAACTATCACTACATGGTGCCAGAGTTCACTAAAGGGCAGCAGTTCAAGCTGACCTGGACACAGCTGCTGGATGAAGTTGATGAAGCTCTGGCACTGGGCCATAACGTGAAGCCTGTTCTGTTAGGTCCGGTTACCTATCTGTGGCTGGGTAAAGTGAAAGGTGAGCAGTTTGACCGTCTGTCGCTGCTGCAGGATATTTTGCCAGTTTATCAGCAGGTGCTGGCTGAACTGGCGAAACGCGGTATCGAGTGGGTGCAGATCGATGAACCTGCGCTGGCGCTGGAACTGCCGCAAGCGTGGCTGGCCGCGTTTAAACCGGCTTACGATGCGTTGCAGGGGCAGGTGAAACTGCTGCTGACGACCTATTTCGATAGCGTTAGCCAGAATCTGGAAACGATCAAAGCGCTGCCAGTTCAGGGGCTGCATATCGATCTGGTTCACGGTAAGGATGACGCCGCGACGCTGAGTGGCCAACTGCCTGCTAACTGGGTACTGTCTCTGGGTGTGATTAACGGCCGTAACGTATGGCGCGCCGATCTGAGCAGCTGGTTCGAGCGTCTGCAACCGCTGGTGGGAACGCGCGATCTGTGGCTGGGCAGCTCATGCTCGCTGCTGCATAGCCCTATCGATCTGAGCGTGGAAGTGCGTCTGGATGATGAAGTGAAGAGCTGGTTTGCCTTTGCGATTCAGAAATGTGCGGAGCTGTCACTGTTGTCTCAGGCTCTGAACAGCGGCAACGGGCAGGCACTGGAAGCCTACAGTGCGCCGATTCGCGACCGTCGTACCTCAACGCGTGTGAATAACGCCGCCGTTGCGCAGCGTCTGGCAGCCATTACCGCACAGGACAGCCAGCGTCAGAATGTGTATTCGGTGCGTGCGGATGCTCAGCGCGAGCGTTTTAATCTGCCAGCATGGCCGACGACCACGATCGGTTCTTTCCCGCAGACCACTGAAATTCGCGGCCTGCGTCTGGATTTCAAACAGGGTCGTCTGGATAGCAATAACTACCGCACCGGCATTGCCGAGCACATTAAGCAAGCTGTGGTTGAGCAAGAGCGTCTGGGTCTGGATGTGCTGGTGCATGGTGAAGCTGAGCGTAACGACATGGTGGAGTACTTCGGTGAGCATCTGGATGGGTTTATCTTTACCCAGAATGGCTGGGTGCAGAGCTACGGTTCTCGCTGTGTGAAGCCGCCTGTCATCATTGGTGATGTGAGCCGCCCAGAAGCGATCACCGTTGAGTGGGCGAAATACGCGCAGTCCCTGACCGACAAGCCGATGAAAGGCATGCTGACCGGTCCGGTGACCATCCTGTGCTGGTCGTTCCCGCGTGAAGACGTCACGCGTGAAACCATCGCTAAGCAGATTGCACTGGCACTGCGTGATGAAGTCGCAGATTTGGAAGCCGCAGGTATTGGCATCATCCAGATTGACGAACCGGCGCTGCGTGAAGGCCTGCCGCTGCACCGCTCGGACTGGGACGCTTATCTGACCTGGGCAGTGGATGCCTTCCGCCTGAATGCCGCCGTGGCGAAAGATGACACGCAGATCCATACCCATATGTGTTATTGCGAGTTCAACGACATCATGGATTCTATCGCCGCGCTGGATGCAGACGTGATTACGATTGAAACCTCTCGTTCCGATATGGAATTGCTGGAGTCGTTTGAAGAATTCGAATACCCGAACGAAATCGGTCCCGGTGTTTATGATATCCACTCCCCGAACGTACCGAGCGTGGAATGGATGGAAGACCTGCTGAAGAAAGCGGCGCAGCGTATTCCCGCTGAACGCCTGTGGGTGAATCCGGATTGCGGTCTGAAAACTCGCGGCTGGCCGGAAACGCGTCAGGCTCTGGCGAATATGGTTCAGGCAGCACAGCGTCTGCGTGAAACCCAGTAATAGTGAATGGCTGATGAAACCAGAGAGGCTATAGCCTCTCTGGTTTTTTATATCTGACGAACAGATAAAATACGTACTATTTTTCGTCGCGTCTCGACTGTTTATTATTTCTTCCCTGCAAGTTTTCTCCTTTCCCGAAAATTAACTATATTGTCTTTCCTTTAATAAAATTGCCGCACTATACCGCTTATTTTTCTGCATCAACTGGTCGGTTATTTGCCGAAAATGAATATTCATCCGCCATCGATATATCTATTCCGCAAAGGATTTAAACGACACCGTCATAAAGCTCAGAAGTCTTGTGCCGATAAGGTAAACGGCATAGAGGCAGCTCAGGGCGTACGAATAGAGTGAGGTTGTTTGTATTTTCTAACGTTTTTCTGATGTTGAAAGTGCACCTGCAATTACTCTCTTATGGGTATATTTAATATGCCTATAAAGCATATTTATTTTTCCCGAAAACGATTATTTCCCCCACTCTGCGAGGTTATTAGACGATAACCGTGCGCAGTAGTCATTATTATGTATTACCTAAAAGGAGTGAGATGTGAATTTAGCGAATTGGCGTATTGGCTATCGATTAGGAAGCGGGTTTGCCATCTTAATTCTGATGTTGTTTACCGTGAGTATTTTTTCTCTGTCTAAACTGTCCGGCTTTCAGGATGGTGCCAGAGATATCGTCAAAGACGTTTATCCACAAACGGTGGATGCTAATGACCTCATCGATAATGTGAATGGGCACTTTGTCGCTTATTTGCAGATGATGCTGGTATCCGGCCAAGAACAGCGTCAAGGGTATGTTGAGCGGATTATGGCGTACCGCAAGGAGATTAGCCGTCTGCTTGATAATCTGGAAAAGAATGCCTCAGGAGAGCTTGCCCGTAAGCAGGTAGGGGTTATCCGCGGGTTTCGTGCTGAGTTCATCAAGTCCGGCGATAAAATTATTAGCGATGCGCTGGCGGGTAATAATGACGTCGCCATAGCGGAATTCAATAACACCCTGAACGTAATTCAGCGCAATTATCGTGACTCGGTGAAGCAGTTGGTGAATTACCAAAATGATGCGATGGATAACTCTGTCGAGACCATGGCTGAGGTGTACAACAGCACTCGCATGATTTTACTGCTGATTTTGGCGCTGGGTGCCGTATTTGGGGCGCTGATTGCCTGGGCGATCACGCGTAGCGTAACCCGCCCGATAGAGCAGGCGCTGCAAGTGGCCGATCGCGTGGCACAGGGCGATCTGACCTCACGTATCACGGTGACCAGCAAAGATGAAACCGGATTACTGCTGCAATCGTTGGATCGCATGAACACCAGCCTGAGCGCGATTGTCGGCCAGGTACGCGATGGGGCGGAAACTATCTCGACGGCGGCGTCACAAATCACGGCGGGCAATCAGGATCTGTCATCGCGCACGGAAGAACAGGCAAGTTCACTGGAAGAAACGGCAGCCTCCATGGAGCAACTGGCATCCACCATTAAAAACACGGCGGAGAACACCCAGCAGGCGACGGAGATTGCTAATAAAGCGACCGGTGCGGCAAAACAAAGTGGCGATGTCATGCTTTCCGTGACGCAGAAAATGCGCGGCATTCGCGATTCGTCTCAGCGTATGGCGGAGATCATCGGTGTGATTGACGGCATTGCATTCCAAACCAATATTCTGGCGCTGAACGCGGCGGTTGAAGCCGCGCGTGCAGGTGAGCAGGGGCGTGGCTTTGCAGTGGTGGCGGGAGAAGTCCGTTCACTGGCGCAGCGCAGCGCGACCGCTGCACGAGAGATCAAGGATTTGATTGACGACTCGGTGAGCAAAATTCGCGAGGGAATGGATCTTGTCGATACTGCTGAAGAAACCATGGGCGGATTGACGGCCCACGTGAAGGACGTACACGACATTATCAGCGAGATTTCACAGGCCAGCCGTGAACAGAGCGACGGGATTAACCAGATGAATCTGGCGATTGGACAGATTGACACCACGACTCAGCAGAACGCGGCTCTGGTTGAAGAATCTGCCTCTGCAGCTCTGTCTCTGCAATCGCAGGCCTCCGTTCTGGCGGAAGCGGTGAGCGCATTTAAAATACAGTCGTATAACAACGGTAGCTATGGGTCTTATGCACCGATGAACACGCCAACGCTGTCTCTGGCGCTGGCAAGTAAAGAGTAAATTTACGGCTAGCGTTTGGTCGCGTTGCTGCGCGGCGCCTATTCCAACAGGGGAGCAGCCGCTCCCCTGATTCGCTCTATATAGGGTATAGAGCAAATGCAGTTTTTTCTCTTCTTATTCAGCTTGTTATTCTTTACTAAGAAATATTCTCATCTCTTTATTTTTAATATCAAATATGTCTGACTATCCTTTTATGTAATTGAGGCGTTATTTATGTTAATTATTGGTTGATTAACCTGTGATTTTTCCGATCGAAACTTAACTTTCGATAGTTAATATCTATTTATTGTATGTTTTTGAATGATTTAAACGATCAATTCGTAAAGTTCAGAAACACGTTGCCGATAAAAATGGATAACACAGGAGCGGCTATGGCTGCATGAGTCCGGAGAGGGAAGACCACTATTATCACTTCAATCACGCCTCTGCGGTCTTATCAGTTGTATTTGTAGCATTGTTAGATTTATTTCCACTTTTGCACCTCAACACCCGAGGGAAACTATTTGATTTTTGATAGCGCCTCTCATGCTGAGAGCGTGCGTAAAAATGCCTGCCTCAAGGTATCTCTGGCGCGTCAGAAGGTTTTTCCCCTTTGGATCGCCAATCATTCTCCGCCCTGTGGTTCCATCAAGCTGCGACATGTGCGCAATTGACATTGCTATGCATTACCTAAAAGGAGTGAGACATGAATTTAGCGAATTGGCGTATTGGCTATCGACTGGGAGCCGGATTTGCCGTCCTGATTTTGATGCTGTTTGTCGTGAGTATTTTTTCCCTGTCTAAGCTATCCGGTTTCCAGGATGGTGCCAGAGATATTGTGAAAGAGGTTTATCCACAAACGGTTGATTCCAATAGTCTTATCGATAATGTGAACAGCATTCTGGTCGCGTATCAGCGGCTGATGCTGGTTTCGGGTGAGGATAAAATCAAGGAAAACGTCGATCGTGTGAACGGATTCCGTCAGGAAATTGGCCGCCTGCTGGATAAGCTGGAAAGCCAGACGGTTGAAGAGCGTTCCGTCTCCCAGCTACGTACTATCCGCGCGATTCGTACCGAATTTTTGAAATCCGGTGACAAGATTATCAGCGAGGTGGTAGCGGGCAATCGGGATGCGGCGATTGAGGAATTCAACAACAATCTGAATGTCATCCAGCGTCAATACCGTGATGCAGTAAGACAGTTGGTTAACTATCAGGATGATGCGATGGATACCTCTGTTGAAGCCATGGCTGAGGTATACAGCGAGACCCGCATTATTCTGCTGCTTATTTTGGCACTGGGTGCCGTATTTGGGGCACTGATTGCCTGGTCAATTACGCGCAGCGTAACCCGACCGATTCAGCAGGCTTTGCAAGTGGCAGACAGAGTGGCACAGGGCGACCTGACCTCACGTATCACTGTTACCAGCAAAGATGAAACCGGATTGCTGCTGCAATCGTTGGATCACATGAACACCAGTCTGAGCACGATTGTTGGGCAAGTTCGTGATGGGGCGGAAACTATCTCGACGGCAGCCTCGCAAATTGCCGCAGGTAATCAGGATCTGTCAGCGCGTACGGAAGAACAGGCCAGCTCGCTGGAAGAAACGGCAGCGTCGATGGAACAGCTGACGTCTACGATTAAAAACACGGCGGAAAACACCCAGCAGGCGACGGATATCGCAAATAAAGCCTCTGGTGCGGCGAAGCAAAGCGGCGACGTTATGGTTTCCGTGACGCAGAAAATGCGCGGCATTCGCGATTCGTCCCAGCGTATGGCGGAGATCATCGGTGTGATTGATGGCATTGCCTTCCAGACCAATATTCTGGCGCTGAACGCCGCGGTTGAAGCGGCGCGTGCGGGCGAGCAAGGCCGCGGCTTTGCGGTGGTGGCAGGGGAAGTGCGTTCTCTGGCGCAGCGCAGTGCGACCGCTGCGCGGGAGATCAAGGATTTGATCGACGACTCCGTGAGCAAGATTCAGGAAGGCATGTCGCTGGTGGATACTGCTGAAGAAACGATGGGCGGGTTAACGGGCTATGTGCGGGATGTGAATGAGATTATCAGTGAAATCTCGCAGGCCAGCCGTGAACAAAGCGACGGGATTAACCAGATGAATCTGGCCGTTGGACAGATTGATACCACGACCCAACAGAACGCGGCTCTGGTTGAAGAATCTGCTTCTGCGGCTCTGTCTCTGCAAGCGCAGGCCTCCGTTCTGGCGGAAGCAGTGAGTGCGTTTAAGCTTCTGTCTTATGGCAGTGGCAAAACCGCCTCGTATGCCTCAGCGCCCGTGCGTACCCCAACGCTGTCTTTAGCGCCTGCGGCGGCAAAAGATCAGGGTAATAACGGCGATTGGACGTCGTTCTAACGCTGCCTGTCTTTGTCACGTGGTCAAACACAACGTCACACGGTAAAACACAAACGCCACCAGTTGCCGGTGGCGTTTTAGCAAGTAGATAAGCACGAAAATGGTGTGATGACGTTACGCCACGCCGTTTTTCTGGAACCATGCCAGCATACGCTGCCAGCCGTCTTGTGCGGATTCTTCATGGTAGCTGGGGCGGTAATCGGCATGGAAAGCATGACCGGCATCGGGGTAGACGATGATATCTGCCACCGCATTGGCAGCGCGTAGCGCTTGCCGCATCGTATCAACCTGTGTCAACGGAATCCCTTCGTCCTTCGCGCCATATAACCCCAGTACAGGGGCTTCCAATTCCGTTGCAATATCGACCGGATGTTTGGGGCTATTCAGCGTTTTTTCACCGGTAAACTTACCGTACCAGGCTACGCCTGCCTTGAGCTGCGGGTTGTGCGCGGCGTAGAGCCAGGTGATGCGGCCACCCCAACAGAAGCCCGTGATTGCCAGCTTACTGGCATCGCCACCCTGTTTAATCGCCCAGTTGGCCGTGCGATCAAGATCGGACAGCACCTGCGTATCAGGCACCTTATACACCAGCTCGGTCAGGATCCGCTGAATGTCGTTATAGTGGCTAGGGTTGCCCTGACGGAAATACAGCTCTGGCGCAATGGCCATATAGCCCTGTTTGGCCAGCCTGCGGCAAACGTCCTGAATGTGTTGATGAACGCCGAAAATCTCCTGCACCACCAGAACGATAGGGAGCGGCTTGTCATGGTTCGCCGGTCTGGCGATATACGCGGGCAACTGCTCACCCTGAGAAGAAATGGTGGTTTCACTGGCAATGATGCCGACAGAATCCGTGGTAATGATGGAGGAGGTCTGCGGTTCCACCGCCGGGGACAGCCCCTGAGGAAGATGTTTGAAGGTCGTCTGTTCATCAGTCTTCATTACGCGCTCTCCTGTTATCGATGAATCGTAGCTGGCAGTATTGTGCCTACAGCGTGCTGAGATAGTCTTCGAAGCGTTTTCCTTTCTCTGGCCTGAAGTATAGGCCGGTCTCCGCCACTGAAGTGATGTTATCTACCCTTAGATTACGAAAGTCTGAACGAGTTTCACACCATATCGTGAGCAGCCATACGGCATCAAACAGGGTTAAACCAAGGGGACGGGCGACTCTATCGCTCTCTCTTCCTTGCAGATCAACATAGGTAATACGCAGTTGGCGCCTGTTACGAATGGCCAGACGAAGAAAAGCCAGATGGTTTATGGCCCTCTCATTTTCCGCGGTATGCCGAGAAACCGCTCTGAGAGGAAGCAGCTTATAGGTATCTGCTTTTTTGACACCAATCGCCGCGCTGATTTTTGCTGAAACCCGGCTGGCCGCTGCGGAAAGCATGTTATCGCCTCGGGCACCTATCAGCCGCATTCCCAGCATAATGGCGTCCAGTTCATCTGGGTCAAAGTTAAGTGGGGGAAGGAAGTAGTCTTTTTCAAGTAGGTAACCGAGTCCCGATTCACCGCGAATAGGGGCGCCGATGGTTTGTAGTGCCGCCATATCCCTGTAGATCGTTCTGACCGATACATTCAACGCTTGAGCTAATATTTCCGCTGATACCGGGTGTACGCGGCCGCGAAGATGGTCAAGTAAAGAGAGTAGCCGAATCGTTTTCATGAGAAGAGCTTACACCACCCTGACAAGTTCTGTCAGGGTGGTGTAATACGATTCAGACTTCATATCATCCTGATAACGGAGTTCATTATGGCTACCCCATGTTACGAAATAGTCACTTATACGGTAAAAACCCAGCAAGAGGCCGATTCAGCGCGCGCATCGGCACAGCGTCTGTTAAAGCATTTCCCTGGGTTTATCGACTGGATCGCATTTTCAGGCATCGATATTTCCGCCGAGCGTGTCGATCTTGTGGTGTGGAATAGTCTTGAAGCTGCACGGGCTGCGGCAAAAGCGGTTGAAAGCCAACCGGAATTTTCCTGTTTCAGATCTTCTGTCAGGGCGTTGCACAGCATCGGGCACTATACCGCCCAAATGGAGCACGCACCGTCAGTAAAAATAAGAGGCGGTATCGAAATAGGACGATTTCGTCTAAAGCAGGGTATTCAGGAGAGTGACATGCGCCATGCTTATAATCAGATGGTAGAACGTCACCTTTCGCTTCAGCCTGGCTGGAAAAGCCAGTATTTAGTCAGTTTAGGTAATGGCGTCTTTATTGATCTTGCCTTTGCCGACAGTCAACCGTGTGCAGAAGCGATTTGTGCATCGTGGCAGGGGCAAGCGGTATGTAATGCCTTCTTGGAAATGATTGAGCCGGAAAGTATCGAGTTTGGTTCGCTGTGGTAACCGATAAGGCTAAAGAATCTACACTAGAAGACAATTAATCGGCAAAAGCGAATTCCTTACCTGATAAATAGTGATTTAAATCACATATTTTATGTATGTTGATGTTTGTTTCTTTTTTATCGGTGACTCTCGTCACTTAAAAAAACGTAGTGATGCGCTAGAGTCTTTTTATTGAACGGACGCCTACAGGCCGTGTTTATGAGGCGTCCAGCGCGATTTCTCTGAATACCCAATTGATTGCCCGGGAGGCAGTTATGTCTACATCTGATGTGTTCCATCTTGGTCTGGTCAAGAACGATTTACAGGGCGCGACGCTGGCTATCGTGCCCGGCGATCCTGAGCGTGTCGAAAAAATTGCTCGCCTGATGGATAACCCGGTACATCTGGCATCACACCGTGAATTTACGTCCTGGCGTGCAGAGTTGGACGGCAAGGCAGTGATTGTTTGCTCGACCGGTATCGGCGGCCCGTCAACGTCAATCGCGGTAGAAGAGTTGGCACAGCTCGGCATTCGTACTTTCCTGCGCGTGGGTACAACAGGGGCGATTCAGTCTGGTATCAATGTTGGTGATGTGTTGGTGACCACCGCCGCTGTCCGTCTTGATGGGGCGAGCCTGCACTTCGCGCCGATGGAATTCCCAGCTGTTGCTGATTTCGGCTGTACCACTGCGCTGGTGGAAGCGGCGAAGGCGTCGGGGGCGGCGTTGCACGTGGGCATCACCGCGTCTTCCGATACGTTCTACCCGGGTCAGGAGCGCTATGACACCTTCTCTGGACGCGTTGTACGTCGCTTCCGCGGCTCGATGGAAGAGTGGCAGAGCATGGGCGTGCTGAACTACGAAATGGAATCTGCCACGCTGCTGACCATGTGCGCCAGTCAGGGGTTAAAAGCGGGCATGATCGCGGGCGTGATCGTGAACCGTACTCAGCAGGAAATCCCGGATGCGGCGACCATGAAGTTAGCCGAAACCACCGTGATTAAGGTGCTACTGGACGCCACTCGCCGGTTGTTAGCCGCTGAATAAGCGAAAAAATTGATGTTATTTTGGGCTGGTCATCGCAGAGACCAGCCTTTATCCTGATAGCCTCTTCAGGTTCATCGGGTTAACCTGCACCGTGCTTAGCGCGTGTAATACGGTTGCCTTGCTCGCCTTTCAACCTCGCAAGGAGATGTATGACCGAACCAACGTTGCTTCATCCCTCTTTATTACCGCTGGACGGCGGAATCAACTTCCGCGATTTAGGCGGCAACCGCGCTGCTGATGGGCGGCTTATCCGACACGGCAAACTTTTTCGCTCCGGCTCGCTGGATCTGCTGAGTCAGGCTGACTGTGAACATCTTGCTGGCGTGCCGATTTCCCACGTGGTGGATTATCGGGATGCCGATGAAATTGCGCAGAAACCCGATGTCTTGTGGACGGGCGCTAATTATCACGCCTACCCGGCCAATCCATTGCGTCACGAAGTGACGGCCAATCTGGACTCGCTGGGATCTGATGTGCTGGCGGCATTTGATTCCCGGGCGTTTATGTTGGAACTTTATCGCCGTTTACCTTTCAATAATTCGGCCTATAAGCAACTGGTATCGCTGCTATTACGGCCGGATGAGGGCGGGTTGGTACAGCACTGCGCGGTGGGTAAAGACCGCACGGGTATCGGCTCGGCGCTGGTGATGTTTGCGCTGGGTGCGGATGAGCAGACGGTGATGGAAGATTACCTGCTTACGGAAACGACGCTGACGCCCTTCCGCCAGCAACTGCTGACGCATTTGTCGGAAACGCTGAATGAGAAAGCGCTTGGACAGTTCTCTTATGTGCTGTCGGTGCAGGAAGAGTTCATCGTGACGGCGTTGCAGGCCATCTACGAACGACACGGTTCGATCGATAGCTGGCTTGAGGTGGAATACGGGCTGGATAATCGCGCGCGGCATTATTTGCAGGATAAATACTTGGTTGCAGGATAACTATCTGGCGTGAAGTTTTTGTTTTAGGCCGGTCAACTGACCGGCCTTTGTTTTTGCTGTGTAGAGTTTTACTGTCTGTGTAGTTTTTGCTACTCGCGCAATTAACCCGTATTACGCATACCTGCCGCGACACCGGCGATGGTGACCATCAGCGCCAGCTCCAGATCGGCATCCGGTTGTTCCTGCTGACGTGAACGATGCAGCAACTCGGCCTGCAACACGTTCAGGGGATCGGTGTAGACGTTACGCAGGGCGATCGATTCCGCGATCCACGGCAGATCCGCCATCAGGTGATCGTCGTTAGAGATCGCCAGCACGATGTTGATATCGGCGGCCAGCTGATCGCGCAGCTGTTTCCCTAACGGCCACAGCTTCTCTTCGACCAGACGCTGATCGTAATACTCCGCCAGCCACAGGTCGGCTTTGGCGAATACCATCTCCAGCATACCGATACGCGTTGAGAAGAACGGCCAGTCGCGACACATTTCTTCCAGCTGTTCCTGTTTGCCGTCATCCACCACTTTCTGCAACGCGGCACCCGCACCGAGCCAGGCTGGCAGCATCAGACGGTTCTGCGTCCAGGCGAAAATCCACGGGATAGCACGCAGACTTTCTACGCCGCCGTTCGGACGACGCTTGGCCGGACGTGATCCCAGCGGCAGTTTGCCCAGCTCCAGCTCCGGCGTAGCGGCGCGGAAGTAAGGGACGAAATCCGGGTTCTCACGCACGTATCCACGGTACATATCACAGGACACGCGGGACAGCTCATCCATCACCTCGTGCCATTCCTGTTTTGGTTCCGGTGGTGGCAGCAGGTTCGCTTCCAGAATGGCGCCGGTATACAGCGCCAGACTGCTGATGGTGACTTCCGGCAGGCCGTATTTAAAGCGGATCATCTCGCCCTGTTCCGTCACGCGCAGGCCGCCTTTCAGACTGCCCGGCGGTTGTGACAGCAGCGCAGCATGAGCCGGTGCGCCACCGCGACCGATGGAACCGCCGCGTCCGTGGAACAGCGTCAGTGCGATACCCGCTTTCTCACAGGTTTTGATCAGCGCGTCCTGTGCACGATATTGCGCCCAGGAGGCAGCCATCACGCCCGCGTCTTTTGCGGAGTCGGAATAGCCGATCATGACCATTTGCTTGCCCTGGATAAAGCCGCGATACCAGTCGATGCTCAGCAATTGCGTCATGACATCATCGGCGTTGTTCAGGTCGTCCAGCGTTTCAAACAGCGGCGCGACTGGCAGGGCAAACGGGCAGCCCGCCTCTTTGAGCAGCAGGTGAACGGCCAGCACGTCGGAAGGCGTGCGCGCCATTGAAATAACGTAAGCGGCGATAGAGCCCTGCGGCGCTTTGGCGATGACCCGACAGGTATCCAGCACTTCTTTGGTATCCGCACTCGGTTCCCAGTAGCGCGGCAGAAGCGGGCGCTTGGAGCTCAGTTCACGGATCAGGAAGGCTTGCTTGTCGGATTCTGACCAGCTTTCGTAGTCGCCCAGACCCAGATAACGGGTAATCTCAGCCAGTGCTTCGGTGTGGCGGGTGCTTTCCTGACGGACATCGATGCGGACCAAAGGCACGCCGAAGCAGCGCACGCGGCGCAGCGTATCCAGCAGGCGACCATCGGCGATGATGCCCATGCCGCAGGTTTTCAGTGATTGGTAGCAGGCGTGGAGAGGTTCCCAAAGCTGTTCGTTGGTAATCAGCAGATCTTTAGGGGGCAGACGTTCTTCACCCGTCAAGCGCGCTTCCAGGTAACTCAGCGTACTGCTCAACTGCGAACGCAGTGATTTCATGATGGCGCGGTACGGTTCCTGAACCTCGCTACCACCGGCCAGCTCCAGCAGCTCTGGCGTACATTCGGACATCGACAGCTCGGAAACCAGCACCTGAATATCACGCAGGAACAGATCGGCCGCTTTCCAACGGCTGAGTAGCAGAACATGGCGAGTCACTTCCGCCGTGACGTTCGGGTTACCGTCACGGTCGCCGCCCATCCAGGAGGTAAAACGCACCGGAACGGCGTCAACGGGCAGACGGTAGCCGAAAGCCTGTTCCAGCTGTTCATCCAGCTCGCGTAAAAACGCGGGTACGCCTTCCCACAGACTGTTTTCCACCACGGCGAAGCCCCATTTGGCTTCATCTACCGGGGTAGGACGAATTTTACGGATTTCATCGGTATGCCAGGACTGTGCGATCAGCTGGCGCAGACGACGCATGATCTGATTACGTTCATAATCAGCCAGATCGTTATGGTCGAGCTGCTTGAGGCAGGTATTCACTTCCACCAGCTTGTGGATCAGCGTCCGGCGGGTAATTTCGGTTGGGTGGGCGGTCAACACCAGTTCGATCGACAGTGACTCCACGGCATCGCGGATATCGCGCTCGGTCAGATCGTTGCTTTCCTTCAGGCGCTCAAAGGCGTTGGAAAGCAGCGCCGGGTTACTCGCCGCTTCACCATGCGGTGAAATCGTATGGTATTGCTCGGCGGTATTGGTCAGGTTAAGGAACTGGCTGAATGCGCGGGCAACGGGCAACAGTTCATCGTTAGACAGGTTTTGCAGCGTGGTCAGCAGCTCCTGACGATGTTTTTCATTACCTGCGCGGGAAGACTTTGACAACTTGCGGATTGTTTCGACTTTATCAAGGATGTTCTCACCCAGAGCTTCCTTGATGGTATCGCCGAGCAGTTTGCCGAGCATACTGACGTTACTGCGCATTGCGGAATATTGTTCGTTCATAGTTACCCTGACCCATCCCTACCATTTTTGTAAGTTTATTTCACTTGACATATTTTGACGCACTGCCTCCATCTAGCCACGATAAGGCGGGTTCGTCAATTGACGATTCTTTCTTCTCCTTATTCTTTGTACTTGCATTGAGGCGGGCTTGGCAATTTGTGAAATTTAATTACAGAGGCGCGGATATTAGAGGGACTTATTAACAGGGAAACGTCGCGGGGCGCAACGGCCCCGCGAGCGCGGTTACGACTGTCTGGAGGCTCTGACGACCAGAATATAAGTCAGAGTAAAAGAAAGCACGATGGCGATAGCCATGCCGGAGACGGCATAGCTAAAGTACGGGCCGATGTAGGCTGGCAGGCTGAAAATACTCGACAGGATGTAGCCATACAGTCTGACGCCGAAGAACGCGATAAAGGCCGACGCGATAGAACTGGCAACGGTAGCGGCGATAAACGCTTTTTTGTACTTGGTGAGTACGCCGAAGAGTGCCGGTTCTGTAATACCGAGCAGCGCAGAAACTCCAGCAGACAGTACGACAGACTTGTCCTGACGGTTCTTGGCGTGGAAGTAGATGGCAAACGTTGCGCCTGCAATCGCCATATTCGCCATACACATCATCGGCATCAGCATATCAAATCCCTGATCGGCGAAGTTTTGCAGCGCGATTGGCGTCATAGCGTGATGCATACCCGTCAGGATGGCGACAGGGCGGATCGCACCAACGACAAAACCAGCGAAGACCGCGGACAGATCGAACAGGCTCTGGATAAACAGCGCCAGCAGCTTGCCGAGATAGATCCCGAGTGGCCCGATCACCGTGAGCGACACCAGCGCGGTGATAAACAGCGTCAGCGTTGGGGTAAACACGGTTTTCAGCACCGAAGGCATAATGCGATCGACCCAGCGGTGGATATAGCTCAGTGCCAGCACGGAGAAAATCACCGGGATGACGCTGGCGGAGTAGTTGAACACCGAAATCGGCAATATGCCCATGAAGTAAAAGGCGCTGACCGCATCGGGGCTGTGGCTGGCCAGGGCCTTCGCCGCTTCCATCAATGACGGATACATCAGGCAGGCTGCAACGGCCGCCGCCAGATATTCATTCGTTTTAAATATCTTGGCAGCCGAGACCGCGAGGAAGAACGGCAGGAAGTAAAACACGCCGCTGGCGATCAGATCGAGGACGATCACCGTATCGGTTTTCGCGGAGATCACTTTCATGGCGATCAATCCAGCCAGCAACCCTTTGATCATCCCTGCGCCGGCGATGGCGGGGACGATCGGGCCGAACACGCCGGAAACCGTATCCATAAACAGTGAAACCAGCCCTTTTTTCGCTTTCTGCTCATCTGGTTGCGCTGTCGCTATAGGGGACGTCGCTGTGCTGGAAAGCTGGGCGTTCAGCAGTTCGTAATACTCGTTGACCTGCGGCCCGATAATAATCTGGAATTGCTCACTCTGGTGTTGGGCACCTAATATACCTGGCAGATTCCTGATGGCGTCCGTTTGCACTTTATTTTCATCAATTAAATCAAACCGCAACCGCGTCATGCAGTGCCAGGCTTTATTAATATTTTCGCTTCCGCCAACCAGTTTAATGATTGACTGAATAACGTCATTTTTTCCCATGGAATAAACTCCCCGCTGCATAGCCTTATGTTGTTTTTGGCTGAATTATTTCTTCAGATAGTAAAATTTAAAAAAATAAAAAACAAACCAATAAAACATGATTTTCATCACATGGTTACTGATTTAAGGGGTATTTGCCGTTGTTTTATTTAAATTGGTCTGGTTTTTTTATCAATTTAATGTGTTTTTCAAACCAAAATAATTCTTTTAATTAAGAGGTTTACAATAAAAGAAAAAATAAGTAGAAAACAAAAAAGAAATTGATTTTTAGACTGTATTTTTTCGGGAATGGCTATTCCGGAAAATGCACTGGAGGATATTTTTGTGTTGCCGACAATCATTACTGACATTGAATGTCTCGTTACCCGCCCTGACCGCCATAATTTGGTGACGGTGGTGGTTTACACGGATAAAGGCGTGACGGGTTATGGCTGTGCGACCTTCCAGCAGCGCCCGCTGGCCGTCAAAGCGATGGTGGACGAGTACCTCAAACCGCTGCTGCTCGGGCGCGATGCCAACCACATTGAAGATCTGTGGCACATGATGATGGTCAACGCCTATTGGCGTAACGGGCCGGTTATCAACAATGCGGTGGCGGGCGTCGATATGGCGCTGTGGGACATCAAAGGCAAGCTGGCGGATATGCCGCTCTATCACCTGTTTGGTGGGAAATCCCGCGATGCGATTGCCGCTTACAGCCATGCTGCCAGCGATACGCTGGAGGGGCTGTATCAGGAAGTGGATCGGCTGTATGCGCAAGGTTACCGTCACATCCGCTGCCAGTTAGGGTTCTATGGTGGCAATCCTGATGCGCTGCATAGCACGAAGCAGCCAACGGAGGGCGCCTATTACGATCAGGATCAGTACATGGCCAATACGATCGCCATGTTCCGTGCGCTGCGTGAAAAATACGGCGATCGCTTCCACATCCTACATGATGTCCATGAGCGCCTGTTCCCGAATCAGGCCGTGCAGTTCGCCAAAGCGGTAGAAGCCTATCGCCCCTATTTTATCGAAGATATCTTACCGCCTGCGCAAAATGAGTGGCTGGCGCAGATCCGCAGCCAGAGCGCGGTACCGCTGGCGACGGGGGAGCTATTTAATAATCCTGCCGAGTGGCAGAATCTGGTGATTAACCGGCAGATTGATTTCATTCGCTGCCATGTCTCACAGATTGGCGGGATTACACCTGCGCTGAAGCTAGGTGCGTTCTGTCAGAACTTTGGTGTTCGGCTGGCGTGGCATTGCCCACCGGATATGACGCCCATCGGCGCGGCGGTCAACATTCACCTCAATATCCACCTGCACAATGCCGCCATTCAGGAGTTTGTCGCTTACCCGGAAAATACCCGCAAGGTCTTCCCGCAGGCGGTAGAACCGGAGAATGGCTATCTGTATCCGATTGAGCGCCCCGGCATTGGTGTCGGGATCGATCTGGACGCGGCGCGGCAGTTCCCCGTCGTCTATCGTCCGCACGAATGGACACAGAGTCGCCTGCCGGATGGCACGATGCATACGCCCTGAGTCAGCGTTATGGCGACTGGCGGAAGGTCAGGTTATCGCGGTTGAAGGGGATGACGTAGGTACAGGCGTAGTTAATGTCGATGATATCGCTCGATTCGTACACGCGACCGCCCTGTAGAATGCCGCGATTAAGGATATGCATCGCCGCCGTGCCTTTCTTGCAGCCCAGCAGCTCAGCCTGTGCTTTGGTGATGTTAACTGCCTGATAATGCGTCAGGTAGTGTGAAATCGCATAGCCCTTGCTGAGCACATACTGCTGAATTGAGCTTTCAATAATCTTCTGGCTCATATCGGGGAAATCCGCAGCGGGCATTTTCGATATTTCGATCTGTACCTTGCGGTTATCAACGTAGCGTAATCGACTGAATTCCCAGATAAATTCACTGTCGCCGATCGCGAATACCTGTTGTTCTTCCCGAGTCGGCAGGCGCTTATGCAGGCTGAGCAGACGGAATGAAATCTGATTAAATTTCTTTTCGGTAATCGAGTTATACACCAGCGGGTTGCTGCGTACGCCCTGATTAATGAAGTTACCCGAGCCCTGCACCATGTGGATCGCGCCGATGCTGGCGAGCTTTTCCAGCGCCTGACGGAGGGTAAAGCGCGATACGCCGTATTCTTCCGCCAACTGGCGTTCCGGCGGCAGCTTTTCCGGCAGCGGATCGGTGTGCTGATAGATTTTGCTCAGTAAATCCTGCGCGATGAAATCTTTCTTTTTCATGGACTGTCTCAAAATAGCCCTGCCAGCGTCGCTGACAAGGCCGTTTGCGTCGGATCAGTGATGGCAGAAGTGATGAATCACCTGCGAAATCAGCTCCCGCGTCGGCTTGATAAACTTGGTATCAATGTATTCATCCGGCTGGTGCGCCTGTTCGATCGATCCCGGCCCCAGAACCAGCGTCGGGCACAGTGTCTGAATAAACGGTGCTTCGGTGCAGTAGTTCACTATTTCCGTTTTCGTCCCCAGCAGCTTCTCTACGACTGACACCAGACGGTGATCGGGCGGGCACTCATAGCCGGGAATCGGCGGATGCAGCTCGCTGATGGTTAACCGACCCGGCCAGCGCTGGCTGACGGGCTCAAGCGCTTCTGACAGCAGCCCGTCCAGATCGTTAAGCGTAATGCCCGGCAGCGGGCGAATATCCATATGCAGTTCACAGCAGCCGCAGATACGGTTAGCAGCATCGCCGCCGTGAATATGACCGAGGTTCATGGTCGGGTGAGGAATGTGGAAAATCGGGTTGTGATAGCGTTCCTGTAGCGTGTTACGCAGCACCAGCAGGTGGGAAATGGCTTCGTGCATCAGCTCAATCGCATTCACGCCGCGCGAAGGATCGCTGGAGTGACCGGACTGCCCCTGAATACGGATCGCGTTGGACATGTGGCCCTTGTGGGCGCGCACTGGTTGCAGCGAGGTTGGCTCGCCGATGATGGCGCAGTCTGGGCGAATCTGCGTGGATTCGGAGAAATACTTGGCACCCGCCATCGTCGTTTCTTCATCAGCTGTTGCCAAAATATAGAGTGGCTTTGTCAGCTTGGTTGGATCGATATCGCGCAAGGCATCCAGAATAAAGGCAAAGAACCCTTTCATATCCGCGGTACCCAGACCGTACAGCTTGTTGTCGTGTTCGGTCAGCGTGAAAGGATCGCGCGTCCAGCGGCCGTCGTCGAACGGGACGGTATCGGTATGCCCTGCCAACAATAAACCGCCTTTTCCTTCACCAATTCGCGCCAGCATATTAAATTTATTGTGGGTGCCGGGAACCGGTTGGACTTCAACATGGAAGCCGAGATCGCCGAACCAGCCTGCCAGCAGGTTGATTAACGTCTGATTACTTTGATCGAGCGCGCTGTCGGTGGCACTGATGGACGGTGTAGCGATTAGTGCCCGATATAGCTCAATAAAAGGGGGTAAATTCATCTTCACTGTTGACAGCCTCTGGTTAGGATAGTATCAATATTCATGCATTTATTGTGAATAAAAATACAATAATGCGCGGTGAAAGGAAACCCAAAGGTACGGCGATGGCGATTCGTCACTTTCACTGAGCTTCGCGGGTGAACTGCGTACCGACGCTGGTGAGCCCTGTTACCTGTTCCATAGATAAGTAAGAAGGTATACGGATCCCATGCTGAATACGCTGATTGTTGGTGCAAGTGGTTATACCGGCGCGGAGCTTGCGCTCTACCTGAACCGTCACCCACAGATGAACATAACCGCTTTGATGGTTTCTGCGCAAAGTGTCGATGCAGGAAAATTGATTTCTGATTTACATCCGCAGCTCAAAGGCATCATTGATGTACCGGTAAAACCGCTGACCGATGCTGAAGAAGCGGCGAAAGGTGTGGATGTCGTGTTTCTGGCGACCGACCACAAAGTCAGCCACGATCTGGCCCCTGTTTTTCTGGCGGCTGGCTGCACCGTTTTTGATTTATCCGGCGCGTTCCGCGTACAGGACGCCGAATTTTATCGTCGCTACTATGGCTTTGAGCATCAGCACCCTGACTGGCTGGCAAAAGCGGTTTACGGTCTGGCCGAATGGCGCGCTGAAAGCGTAAAACACGCACAGCTGATTGCCGTGCCGGGCTGTTATCCAACGGCCGCGCAGCTGGCGCTGAAGCCGCTGCTGGACGCACAACTGCTGAATCCTGCCCAGTGGCCGGTGATTAATGCCGTGAGCGGCGTGAGCGGGGCGGGGCGTAAAGCGTCGATGACCAATAGCTTCTGCGAAGTCAGCTTTCAACCGTACGGCATTTTCAACCACCGTCATGAACCTGAAATTTCAACGCACCTAGGCACACCAGTGATCTTCACGCCGCATTTGGGCAACTTCGCTCGCGGTATTCTGGAAACCATCACCTGCCGCCTGCAACCGGGCGTTACGCAGCAGGATGTCGCCGAAGCCTACCACAACGCCTATCACGATAAGCCACTGGTGCGTCTGTATGACAAGGGCGTTCCGGCGCTGAAATCCGTTGTCGGCCTGCCGTTCTGCGATATCGGTTTCTCCGTTGACGGTGAGCACCTGATCGTCGTGGCGACCGAAGATAATCTGCTGAAAGGCGCAGCGGCACAGGCCGTGCAATGCATGAACATTCGTTTTGGTTTCCCTGAAACCCAATCGTTAATTTAATGACTACTGGTCCCGACATTTCGAGGCGCGAAGCATAATGAATCCGTTAATTATCAAATTAGGTGGCGTTTTACTGGATAGCGAAGAAGCGCTGGAGCGTCTGTTCACTGCGCTGGTGACTTACCGTCAGGAACATCAGCGTCCGTTGGTGATTGTGCACGGCGGTGGCTGTCTGGTGGATGAGCTGATGAAGAAACTGTCGCTGCCTGTCGTGAAGAAAAACGGCCTGCGCGTCACGCCTGCCGATCAGATCGACATCATCACCGGCGCGCTGGCGGGTTCCGCCAACAAGACGCTGCTGTCATGGGCGAAAAAGCATGACATCAACGCGGTCGGCCTGTGCCTGGGCGATGGTGGCAGCACGACGGTCACGCAGCTCGATGAAGCACTGGGTTTTGTGGGTAAAGCAGAAGCGGGATCGCCTGCGCTGCTGAACACGCTGCTGTCTGCGGGCTACCTGCCTGTCGTCAGCTCCATCGGTATTACGGCGCAGGGCGACCTGATGAACGTCAACGCCGACCAAGCGGCGACGGCACTGGCGCAAACGCTGGGCGCGGATTTAATCCTGCTGTCTGACGTGAGCGGCATTCTGGACGGTAAAGGCCAGCGTATTGCCGAAATGACGGCAGAGAAAGCCGAGCAGCTGATTGCTCAGGGCATCATTACCGATGGCATGATTGTTAAGGTTAACGCCGCGCTGGATGCCGCGCGTGCGCTGGGTCGTCCGGTTGATATCGCTAGCTGGCGTCATGCCGAGCAGCTACCTGCGCTGTTCAACGGCGTGGCGATTGGTACGCGTATTCTGGCGTAAGTCGTTTCTGGGTATGGCATGATGCGATACCAACGTGAATGATATTTTTGGGAGTAAGGATTATGGCTTTGTGGGGCGGTCGGTTTAGTCAGGCAGCAGATCAGCGTTTTAAACAATTTAATGACTCACTGCGGTTTGATTACCGTCTGGCAGAACAGGACATCGTTGGCTCGATCGGCTGGTCGAAAGCGCTGGTGACGGTCAATGTGCTTAGCGAGCAGGAGCAGCAGCAGTTAGAACAGGCGCTGAATGCGCTGCTGGTTGAGGTACAGGCTGATCCTGAGATGATCCTGCAAAGCGATGCAGAAGACATTCACAGCTGGGTTGAACAGCGCCTGATTGAGAAAGTCGGCAATTTAGGTAAAAAGCTGCATACCGGTCGTAGCCGTAACGATCAGGTCGCGACTGACCTGAAACTCTGGTGCAAAGCGCAGATTGCAGAGCTGCTGCTGTCGGTACGCCAGCTGCGTCAGGCGCTGGTCACGACGGCGGAAGCCAATCAGGATGCGGTGATGCCGGGTTACACCCACTTGCAGCGCGCGCAGCCAGTGACGTTTGCACACTGGTGTCTGGCCTATCACGAGATGCTGGCGCGTGATGAAAGCCGTCTGGAAGATACGCTGAAGCGTCTGGATGTCAGCCCGCTGGGCTGTGGTGCGCTGGCGGGAACGGCCTATCCGATTGACCGTGAGCAACTGGCGGGCTGGCTCGGGTTTGCCTCGGCCACGCGTAACAGTTTGGACACGGTTTCCGATCGCGATCATGTACTGGAACTGCTGTCCGATGCCTCGATCGGCATGATCCACCTGTCGCGTTTTGCCGAAGATCTGATCTTCTTCAACAGTGGTGAAGGCGCGTTCGTTGAGCTGTCTGACCGTGTGACATCCGGTTCTTCCCTGATGCCGCAGAAGAAAAACCCAGATGCGCTGGAGCTGATTCGCGGTAAATGTGGCCGCGTACAGGGTGCGTTGACCGGCATGATGATGACGCTTAAGGGCTTGCCGCTGGCGTATAACAAAGACATGCAGGAAGACAAAGAAGGGCTGTTTGACGCGCTGGATACCTGGCACGACTGCCTGATGATGGCGGGTCTGGTGCTGGAAGGCATTCAGGTTAAACGTCCGCGCTGTAAAGAAGCGGCTGAGCAAGGCTACGCGAACTCGACGGAGCTGGCAGACTATCTGGTCGCGAAAGGCGTTCCGTTCCGTGAAGCGCACCATATCGTGGGTGAAGCGGTGGTTGAAGCCATTCGTCAGGGTAAAGCGCTGGAAGCGTTGCCGCTGGCCGATCTGCAAAAATTCAGCGCCGTGATTGGTGAGGATGTCTACCCGATTCTGGCGTTGCAATCCTGTCTGGATAAGCGTGCTGCACAAGGTGGCGTGTCACCGCAGCAGGTCGCTAAAGCGATCGGTGATGCGAAGCAGCGTCTGAGCTAAGACACTGGAATAGGTCTACGCTTGTACCTTCTGTTCCCCCAACGTGGTGTTTCGCGTTGGGGGAATTTCTGTGTTACCCATCTGATTCTTCTGCAAATTATCATCTATCCATGTTCATATGGAATGCGGCTCGCATTTTTCTGCTCAGCGTCCCTCTCGCCTGAATTGTTTCTGGACATCCATACAGTATCATTTTACCTTGACCGACAGCGTGAAAGGCCTGCGGAGGCAAAGTGGATATCAGCATATTTTATGGTCTGGGCGGCGGCGCGGTAGGGCTACTGATCGGGTGGCTGATTGCCAGCCTGATTCATCAGCAGAAGCTGTCGCAGCATGGCACCGAACAGCGGTTGCTGGCACAGACGTTGCAGCAGACTCAACAGTCGCTCAGCGAACAGCAGCAGACAAAGCAGCAGGATGAACAGCGGCTGCGGCAAAACGAGCTGGAGCTGCGCACGGTTCATGCTCAGCTCTCTGCCAGCCACGAAAAGCTGCAACAGCTGGGTGAGCTTCGCGCCGAGTGCGTGCAGCTAAATCAGGAGCTGCGAACGCTGCGTGAAATCAACAGTGCGCAGGAAGCAGAGCTGCGGGAAGTCACCATTCGGCTGGAAGAAACCCGTATGGCGGCGGAAGAAAAGCAGCGGCTGTTGGCAAATAGCGAACAGCGGTTGACGACGCAGTTTGAGAATCTGGCGAACCGGATTTTTGAACACAGTGGCCGCAAAGTGGATGAACAAAATAAACAGAGTCTGGATAAGCTGTTGATGCCGCTGCGTGAGCAACTTGATGGCTTTCGCCGCCAAGTTCAGGATAGCTTTGGGGCAGAAGCGCGCGAGCGTCACACGCTGGCGCATGAAATCCGCAATCTGCAACAGCTGAACGCGCAGATGGCACACGAAGCCATCAACCTGACGAAAGCGCTGAAGGGCGATAATAAAACGCAGGGGAACTGGGGCGAAGTGGTGCTAAGCCGCGTGCTGGAAGCCTCCGGCCTACGTGAAGGCTATGAGTATCAGACGCAGGTCAGCGTGCAAACGGGGGCAAATAGCCGCCTGCAGCCGGATGTCATTGTTCGTTTACCGCAGGGCAAAGATGTCGTGATCGATGCCAAGATGTCGCTGGTGGCCTATGAGCGCTATTTCAATAGTGACGATGACGTCGAGCGCAACACGGCGCTGAACGAACATTTGCTCTCGGTGCGTAGTCATATTCGGCAACTGAGCAGCAAAGATTACCAGCAGCTTCCGGGGCTGCGTTCGCTAGACTATGTGCTGATGTTTATTCCGGTCGAGCCCGCTTTTCTGGTTGCTATCGATCGCCAGCCCGAATTGATCAACGAGGCGCTAAAGCACAATATTATGCTGGTCAGCCCGACCACGCTGCTGGTGGCGCTGCGTACCATCAACAACCTATGGCGCTATGAACAACAGAGCCGCAATGCACAGCACATCGCTGAGAAAGCATCACGGCTGTACGATAAACTGCGGCTGTTCGTCGATGACATGGAAACGATGGGACAGAGTCTGGATAAAGCGCAGGGCACTTATCGCCAGGCGATGAATAAACTTTCCTCTGGGCGTGGTAACCTTATTGGCCAGGCTGAGGGGTTCCGCGCGCTGGGGGTAGAAATTAAACGCACGATCAGCCCGTCATTGGCCGAAAAAGCGACGGCCCATGAGCACGCTGAACGCGATGAATTACCGGGTTCTGTCGCACCCGATGCTGTCTCACCCACCGTGAAAACGGAGGGGGAAGCAGAGGCCCCCCCCACTCTACCCGTAACCTATCCTAAATAATTTGAGTGGCGTGAAGCCAATGCACAAGCAGCTTGAAGTATGACGGATATAAATGGGTAGGGATTTCGCGGGCTTGGCACCATGCTATGCGAAAGAAATTAGTGCAGTGGGGTTTTTATCCGGGTCTGGTACACTCTCACCATAAATGGGTAGACCCGAAATTTGACTGAAATAGTAGGCGGATAAGATGGCAAGTGAGCAGGAGAATACGGCCGACTTTGGTTTTCGGACTGTCGCCAGGGATGAAAAAGAAGTCATGGTGGCTGAAGTTTTTCATTCTGTAGCAGCAAAGTATGACTTGATGAATGACCTGATGTCCTTTGGCATCCACCGTATCTGGAAGCGTTTCACCATCGAATGCAGTGGCGTAAGACGTAACCAGCGTGTTCTGGATCTGGCCGGAGGAACAGGGGATTTAACCGCCAAATTCTCCCGTATGGTTGGCGAAGGCGGCGAGGTCATTCTGGCGGACATCAACGCCTCAATGCTGAAAGTAGGCCGTGAAAAACTGCGTAACAAAGGCATTATCGACAACATCAACTACGTGCAGGCCAATGCAGAAGCGCTGCCGTTCCCTGATGACTTCTTTGACTGCATTACTATCTCCTTTGGTCTGCGCAACGTCACGGACAAAAACAAAGCGCTGCGTTCAATGTACCGTGTTCTGAAGCCGGGTGGTCGCTTGCTGGTGCTGGAGTTTTCCAAGCCGATCATTAAACAGCTGAGCACCGTTTACGATGCATACTCATTTCATATCCTGCCGAGGATTGGCGAAGCCGTGGCGAGTGATGCCGGGAGCTACCGCTATCTGGCGGAATCCATCCGCATGCATCCCGATCAGGAAACGCTGAAAGGGATGATGAGCGATGCCGGTTTTGACAGTGTTAACTATTTCAACCTCACCGGTGGAATCGTTGCACTACATCGCGGGTTCAAATTCTGAATCGTGGGTTTACATTCTGATTGGAAACGCCAATGCTGATAACGTCTTTTCTGACTGCTACGCTGGAAACCGCGCTGAATCAGCTGCTTTTTCACGATACGGTTTCTTGTGATCGTGGTTTTTCGTGTGATCGAAATATGAAGTCTGCCCGTCAGCGCTTACAGGGAAAAACACTGCAGATCGAACTGGCTGAGCTGGATGTGCCCTTGGTGCTGGTGTTTAACGAACAGCGTCTGGACGTGATCAGCCAATGGGACGAGCCTGCGGATTGCTGCCTGAAAACACGCGTTCCGGTTCTGATGAAATTACGCGATCGTCAACAGCTATCGTCGCTGATGCGCAGCGGCGAACTGGTGATTGAAGGCGATATTCAAGTCGTTCAACAGTTCATCGTGCTGGTTGATCTGGCGGAGTTCGATCCGGCGGAGTGGTTGTCCCCCTACCTGGGCGATATTGTTGCTCAGGGCCTCAGCCAGACGGCACAGAAAACCCTGAGCTTCCTGAGACGGTCATTACATCAGCAGCAACATTTCCTGTCCGAAACGTTAACGGAAGAGTGGCGACTGGCTCCGGGAAAACTGGAAAATGCCTGGTTCCATGAGGAAATTGTTGCGCTGGATAAATCCGCCGATACGTTGTCCGAACGGCTGGCAAAGCTGGAGGCTTTACGATGACGCCCAGTGAATTACGCCGCCTTTACAGCATTGTGCGCGTGCTGTTGAGCTATGGTCTGGACGAACTCATTCCTAAAATGCGTCTGACGCTTCCGCTACGTGCGGGCCGTCGTCTGCTGTTCTGGTTACCCAATCGTCACCGCAACATGCCTTTAGGGGAACGTCTGCGTTTGGCGCTTCAGGAACTGGGGCCCGTGTGGATTAAGTTCGGGCAAATGATGTCTACGCGCCGCGATCTATTTCCACCGGCCATCGCCGATCAACTGGCGATGCTGCAGGATAAGGTTGAGCCGTTTGATGGCAAGCTGGCACGTGAGCAAATTGAGCTGTCGATGGGGGGGATTCCTCTTGAAGAGTGGTTTGATGATTTTGACATTAAACCGCTGGCTTCTGCCTCAATTGCACAGGTGCATACCGCCTGTCTGAAAAGCACGGGAAAAGAGATCGTTATCAAGGTGATCCGCCCGGATATCTTGCCAGTCATCAAAGCGGATATGCGTCTGATGAAACGGCTGGCTGGCTGGTTGCCTCGCCTGTTGCCGGATGGTCGCCGCCTGCGACCGCGCGAAGTGGTGCTGGAATACGAAAAAACGTTGCTTGATGAGCTGAACTTGCTGCGAGAAGCGGCTAATGCCATCCAACTGCGACGGAATTTTGAGGACAGCCCGATGCTGTATGTACCGGAAATCTATTCGGATTATTGCAGCGAAGGCATGTTGGTGATGGAACGTATCTACGGTATTCCGGTTTCTGATGTCGACGCGCTGAAAGCTAACGGAACGGATATGAAGCTGCTGGCAGAACGCGGCGTTCAGGTTTTCTTCACGCAGGTATTCCGTGACAGTTTCTTCCATGCGGATATGCATCCCGGCAATATCTTTATCAGCCACGAGCACCCGGAAGACCCGCAATACATTGGTATTGATTGCGGTATCGTTGGTTCGTTGAATAAAGAAGACAAGCGTTACCTGGCCGAGAATTTTATCGCCTTCTTCAACCGTGATTATCGTAAAGTCGCCGAACTGCATGTGGATTCAGGCTGGGTGCCAGCGGATACTAATGTTGCCGATTTTGAATTTGCGATTCGTACGGTCTGTGAGCCGATCTTCGAGAAGCCGTTGGCGGAAATTTCGTTCGGCCATGTATTATTGAATTTGTTTAATACGGCGCGTCGCTTCAATATGGAAGTGCAGCCCCAGTTGGTGTTGCTGCAAAAAACGTTGCTGTATATTGAAGGCGTTGGCCGGCAGCTTTATCCGCAGCTCGATCTGTGGAAAACCGCTAAGCCGTTTCTGGAAACCTGGCTGAAGCAGCAGGTCGGTTTGCCCGCGGTTTTCCGAGCGCTCAAAGAAAAAGCGCCGTTCTGGGCCGAGAAACTGCCGGAAGTGCCTGAATTGTTTTATGACGGGCTGCGTCAGCATAAGATGTTAAAGCACAGTGTTGATCAGCTGGCCTATGAGTTGAAAACGCAGCAGGCGCGTCAAGGGCAGTCACGATATCTTTTGGGTATTGGCGCAACGTTGCTAATCAGTGGTACGTTGTTACTGATCAGCCGCGTTGAAGCCGATATGGTTCCCGCAGGGCTGATGGCAGCAGGAATTGTGGCCTGGATTATCGGCTGGCGTCGAACTCGTTGAAGCAGATCATGATGCACGCCAGAATTACCCGATATAATTACGGGAATTCTGTCGTTCCCCTTTTTGAAAGAGGTAAATGTTATGGGTGGTATTAGTCTCTGGAACCTGTTGATTATCGCAGTCATCGTCATCTTGCTGTTCGGCACTAACAAGCTGAGAACGCTGGGTTCGGATCTGGGCGCGTCAATCAAAGGCTTTAAGAAAGCAATGGGTGACGATCAGCCGTCCACTAGCGCAGACAAAACGCAGCCAGATGCTGATTTCTCTACCAAGTCTATTGCTGACAACCAGACAGACGTCAAGCAGGGTGACACGAAGAGCCAGCATAAAGAGCAGGTGTAATCTGTGTTCGATATCGGTTTTGGTGAATTGTTATTGGTGATGGTTCTTGGCCTGATTGTCCTCGGGCCGGAGCGTTTGCCTGTGGCAGTCAAGACGGTTGCAAGCTGGATCAGGACGCTGCGTGCGCTGGCGTCTACCGTTCAGAATGAGCTGTCGCAGGAGCTGAAACTTCAGGAGTTTCAGGAAAGCCTGAAAAAAGTCGAAAAAGCCAGTTTGCAGAATCTGTCGCCTGAGTTGAAAGCCTCAATGGATGAACTTAAAGAAGCGGCAGAAGCGATGAAACGTGGCTATACCGAAACATCGTCGCCGCAAAAATCTGAGGGTCATCAAAAGTCAGACGATCCGAACGCGACGGTGGAACCGCCTCGCAACGCCCCGCTAAACGATCCTGAAGCGGCCTATGACGGGGTCATTGAAACGGAAACCGCAGTACATCCGGCAGAAAGCCAGCCTAAGCCTGAAAAGGGTGCTGTTGCTGAACATCACCATGAGAGCGGCAGTGCCACCGGTGTTGAAGCTGTCGGCAACGATAATGTCAAACCTGAGCAGTCCCAGCCTTCTGCTGTTTCTGCCCGCCAACCGAGTGATAGTCGTTAGTTTATGGCCGATGAAGATACTCAACCGCTAATTAGCCACCTGATTGAGCTACGCAAGCGGCTACTGAACAGCATTATCTGTGTGCTGGCGGTATTTATTGCACTGGTGTACTTTGCCAACGACATCTACCAGTTGGTTTCTGCTCCGCTCATCGAGCAATTACCGGCGGGTGCCAGTATGATCGCGACCGATGTTGCCTCGCCTTTCTTTACGCCGATAAAGCTGACGATGATTGTCTCAGTGTTTGTTGCCGCACCGCTGGTGCTGTATCAGGTGTGGGCGTTTGTGGCTCCAGCCTTGTATAAACACGAACGTCGTTTAATGATGCCGCTGTTGGTCTCCAGCAGCCTGCTGTTTTATGCGGGTATGGCGTTCGCGTACTTTGTGGTGTTCCCGCTGGCGTTTGGCTTTTTTGCCAAAACCGCGCCCGTTGGCGTGCTGATTGCGACCGATATCAATAACTACCTCGATTTTGTTATGGCACTGTTCATGGCGTTCGGGGTATCGTTTGAAGTGCCGGTTGCCATTGTGCTGCTCTGCTGGAGTGGTGTGGTGACGCCGGAAGATCTGAAAAGAAAGCGCCCTTATATTCTGGTCGGCGCGTTCGTTGTCGGCATGTTGCTAACGCCGCCGGATGTTTTCTCACAGACGCTGCTGGCAATCCCCATGTATCTGCTGTTTGAAATCGGCGTCTTCTTCTCGCGGTTTTACGTTGGCAAAGGCCGACGGACTGAAACCGAAGAGCCATCGCAGTAACAAACGGTTTCCTGCGGTAGGACGGTAAAATGACCTCTCTTTGAGAGGTCTTATTTTTTTATTCGCCAGAGTGACATCGGCGAACGGTCACGAGCAGGTGAGAGTCATGTTTGATATTGGCGTTAACCTAACCAGTTCTCAGTTTGAGAAAGACAGAGAGCAGGTCGTCATTCGGGCGAAGCAAGCGGGTGTCAGTGGTATCTTGATCACCGGAACCAACGCTCAGGAAAGCCAGCAGGCAATGTTACTGGCGCAAGCCTACCCCGATTACTGCTGGTCAACGGCGGGTGTTCATCCACATGATGCCAGCCAATGGAATGACGCTATCGCCGAGCAGGTTCATCACATGGCAAGCGCCGACTGTGTGGTTGCCATCGGCGAATGCGGGCTGGATTTCAACCGTAACTTTTCGACGCCAGAAGAACAAGAGCGGGCATTTAGCGCGCAGCTGGCGATTGCGGCTGAACGATCTATGCCGGTTTTCCTTCACTGCCGTGACGCGCATTCCCGTTTTATCTCGTTGCTAACACCCTGGCTCAATCAGTTGCCTGCCGCCGTGGTTCACTGCTTTACCGGCAATCGTCATGAATTGGATGAATGCCTGGCTGCGGGGCTGATGGTTGGCATTACCGGCTGGGTTTGCGATGAGCGTCGCGGGCTGGAGCTACGTGCCTTACTGCCACATATCCCTGCCGATCGGCTGTTGGTGGAAACCGACGCACCTTATCTGTTACCCCGGGATTTACGCCCTAAACCGGCATCCCGCCGTAACGAACCCTGTTATCTGCCTCATATTATTCGCCAGATTGCGGAGTGGCGTGGAGAAGATGCCACATGGTTGGGACAGACAACAGATGAAAATGCCCGCCGGGTTTTCCGGCTGGCCTGATTCAGGAGAATAATGACATGAGCAATGCTTTTCCCGGCACGTTCCCCGGCCGACGTATGCGCCGTATTCGCCGCCATGATTTCAGCCGTCGCCTTGTTGCTGAGAATCAACTGACGGTGAACGATTTGATTTATCCCGTTTTCGTTATGGAAGGGACAAATCATCGTCAGGAAGTTCCCTCAATGCCGGGGGTATACCGGATGACTATCGATGTGCTTCTGAAAGAAGCCGAAGAGATTGCTAAGCTCGGCGTTCCGGTACTGTCGCTGTTCCCCGTTGTGGAAGCAGATAAGAAATCGTTATATGCCGAAGAAGCCTACAACCCGGATGGCTTGGTTCCCCGCACGATCCGCGCGCTGAAAGACTCCGTTCCTGAACTGGGGTTGCTGACGGATGTGGCGCTCGATCCCTACACGACGCACGGGCAGGACGGGATTATTGATGAAGACGGTTATGTGATTAACGACGTCACCAAGGAGATTTTGGTGCGTCAGGCGCTGTCCCACGCTGAAGCCGGAGCCGAAATTATTGCGCCCAGCGATATGATGGATGGCCGTATCGGTGCTATCCGCGACATGCTGGAAGCGCAGAGCCTGATTAATACCCAGATCATGGCGTACTCGGCTAAGTATGCATCGTGCTATTACGGACCTTTCCGCGACGCCGTGGGCTCGGCCAGCAATCTGAAAGGCGGCAATAAGAAAACCTACCAGATGGATCCGGCCAACAGCGATGAAGCCTTGCAGGAAATCGCACAGGATTTGCAGGAAGGCGCGGATATGGTGATGGTGAAACCGGGGATGCCTTATCTGGATGTGGTGCGCCGCGTCAAGGATACGTTCGGCGTGCCGACGTTTGCCTATCAGGTCTCTGGTGAATATGCGATGCACATGGCGGCGATTCAGAACGGTTGGTTGCAGGAACAACCGGTGGTGATGGAGTCTCTGCTGTGCTTTAAACGCGCGGGTGCGGATGGGGTGCTGACCTATTTTGCCAAACGCGTCGCACAGTGGCTGCACGATCAGCACATGCAGCGCTAAGGCTGCCTCATCCGGCGCGGTATAAACGCGCCGGGTAGGGTAAAGAGGGAAGCATCAGGCTAAGCTTTGCGAAACTCGCGGTTATCAATGCTCTGTCTGACCTGCTTGTTCAACATATTCAGCAACAGCATCGAACGGGCTTCGCCGTCAGGTTCGGTGTAAATCGCCTGAAGGCCAGAGAAAATCCCGTCGGTAATGACCACGCTATCGCCGGGCTGCGGCGTCAATGGGTCAATGATTCCCTGAATAGGGCGAAGCGATAGCTCATCGATAACCTGCTGAGGAATGGTTGCTGGCAGTGCGCCAAATCGCACAAAGTTGCTCACCCCACGCGTCGCACTGATGGTGGTGGTGTGGATGCGTTCGGGGTCGAATTCCACAAACAGGTAGTTTGGGAACAGTGGTTCACACACTTCAGTTCGTTTACCACGGACGATTTTATCCAGCGTGATCATCGGGCTCACGCAGGTCACATCCTGACGTTCCAGATGCTCTTTTGCTCGCAGCAGTTGACCACGTTTACAATACAGTAAGTACCAGGCTTCCATAATTTCGCAGACTTATGATTCCGACGAGCAAGCATAACAAAAGCGAGCACGGATAAAAAATTTTCGGCAGATATTTTTGTTACCACATTATGGTAATCGGATTCTTGATGGTGATTGGATTCTTACCATAAATAGGCGCTGTGGGAAGCGACAGGTGGCTGAAGAGACTTTATAATAGCCAGAACGATAGACTGCCCCTGATGAATAGCATGAAATACCGTGACTTACGCGAATTCCTCTCGCTGCTGGAAGAGAGAGGGGAGTTGAAACGCATTACCCAGCCCATCGATCCCTACCTTGAAATGACAGAAATTGCTGACCGGACGCTGCGTGCGGAAGGCCCGGCTCTCCTGTTTGAAAACCCCAAAGGCTATGACATGCCGGTGCTGTGCAATTTATTCGGCACGCCGAAACGTGTTGCATTGGGAATGGGGCAAGAAGAGGTCAGCGCACTGCGCGAGGTGGGTAAACTGCTGGCGTTTCTGAAAGAGCCGGAGCCGCCCAAAGGGTTCCGCGATCTGGTGGATAAAATGCCGAAGTTCCGTCAGGTGCTGAATATGCCGACGAAACGGCTGTCTTCGGCACCGTGTCAGGAACAGGTTTGGCAAGGTGATGACGTTGATCTGCGCCGGATTCCTGTGATGCAATGCTGGCCGGAAGATGCTGCGCCGCTCATTACCTGGGGCCTTACCGTGACGCGCGGGCCGCATAAAGAACGGCAGAATCTGGGGATCTATCGCCAGCAGGTGCTGGGGAAAAACAAGCTGATCATGCGCTGGCTATCTCATCGCGGCGGCGCGCTGGATTTTCAGGAGTGGTGTCAGGAAAATCCGGGGCAGCGTTTTCCGGTGTCTGTCGCATTGGGCGCTGACCCTGCGACTATCCTCGGTGCGGTGACGCCCGTCCCTGATACGCTATCGGAATATGCCTTTGCCGGTTTGCTGCGCGGGCATAAGACCGAAGTGGTGAAGTGCCTGTCAAACGATCTGGAAGTGCCTGCCAGTGCGGAAATCGTTCTGGAAGGCTATATTGAACCTGGAGAAATGGCGGCGGAAGGGCCTTATGGCGACCACACCGGCTATTACAACGAGGTTGACCACTTTCCGGTCTTTACCGTCACGCATATCACTCAGCGTCAGAATGCCATTTATCACTCGACTTACACGGGGCGGCCGCCGGATGAGCCCGCAGTACTGGGCGTGGCGTTGAACGAAGTTTTCGTGCCGATCCTGCAAAAGCAGTTTCCTGAGATTGTTGATTTTTATTTGCCACCGGAGGGTTGCTCTTACCGTCTGGCGGTCGTTACCATGAAGAAACAGTACGCAGGCCATGCCAAACGCGTCATGATGGGCGTCTGGTCTTTTTTACGCCAGTTCATGTATACGAAATTTGTCATTGTCTGCGATGATGACGTTAACGCCCGTGACTGGAACGACGTGATATGGGCGATCACGACGCGTATGGATCCGGCACGCGATACGGTATTAGTGGAAAATACGCCGATCGACTATCTTGATTTCGCCTCGCCGGTTTCTGGTCTGGGTTCCAAAATGGGGCTGGATGCGACCAATAAATGGCCGGGCGAGACACAGCGCGAGTGGGGACACCCCATCAAGAAAGACCCACAGGTTTGTGCCCGCATTGATGAAATATGGGACGAGTTGGCCATTTTTAGTGACAGAGAGCCCCGGCGTTAACGGCTACCCTGTTCTCAGTTTTGCTTTTATGACCCTATAGAGGGAATGCATGACAACATTGAGCTGTAAAGTGACTTCGGTCGAAGCCATAACCGATACGGTCTATCGCGTTCGTTTATTACCTGAAGCGCCGTTTTCCTTTCGGGCTGGCCAGTATTTGATGGTGGTGATGGGCGATCGGGATAAACGTCCTTTCTCACTGGCATCGACCCCGATGGATAAAAACTTTATCGAATTGCACATTGGGGCGTCCGAACTGAATCTTTACGCGATGGCAGTGATGGAACGTATTCACAAGGAAAAATCCCTGACGGTCGATATTCCCCATGGCGAAGCCTGGCTGCGCGAAGAAAGTACGCGTCCGCTGGTGCTGATTGCGGGTGGAACCGGATTTTCATACGTGCGTTCTATCCTGCTGACCGCACTGGCGCAGCAGCCCGATCGCGATGTCTCCGTTTACTGGGGCGGGCGTGAATCCCAGCACTTGTATGATTTAGCAGAGCTTGAAGGCTTTGCGGCCAAGCACCCCAACCTGCGGGTGGTGCCGGTAGTCGAACAGCCGGAAGCGGGATGGAATGGCAGAACGGGAACTGTTCTGAGTGCGGTATTGCAGGATTACGGTTCGCTGGCAGAGCAGGACATCTATATTGCCGGTCGCTTTGAAATGGCGAAAATTGCACGTGAGCGTTTTTGTAATGAGCGCGGTGCGCTGACGGCCCATATGTTCAGCGATGCATTTTCGTTTATTTAAAACGGTCGATGGCGGTCAGAGTTAATGGCGGTCAGAATGAAAAAGTAAAAATCCCACGTCTGTGGGATTTTTGGTTTCTGGTGTAGCTCTGGCAAGGTATGTCTATATTCAGACGCGCTCAAATACCGTTGCAATACCCTGTCCCAGCCCGATGCACATTGTCGCCACGCCAAACTGAACATCGCGGCTTTCCATTAAATTAATCAATGTGGTAGAGATGCGTGCGCCCGAACAACCAAGCGGGTGACCCAGCGCAATCGCGCCGCCATTGAGATTGACCTTTTCATCGATCTGTTCCAGCAATCCCAAATCTTTAATGCAGGGTAGCGTCTGGGCGGCGAATGCTTCATTGAGCTCAAAGAGACCGATATCGGTGAGGCTTAATCCTGCCCGCTTCAGTGCCAGCTTGGTGGCCGGAACAGGGCCGTAACCCATAATCGAAGGATCGCAGCCAACTACAGCCATCGCCCGGATGCGGGCTCGCACAGGTAAACCTAGCGATGCCGCGCGGGATTCGCTCATGATCAACATGGCTGCAGCGCCATCGGACAACGCCGAGGATGATGCGGCCGTCACCGTGCCGTTAACCGGATCGAATGCCGGTTTGAGCGCCGCAAGGCTATCGACGGTGGTGTCTGGGCGAATGACTTCATCATAATCGAAGCGTTGCAGCGCGCCGTCTGCATCATGTCCTGCCGTGGGGATGATTTCATGGCGAAACGCCCCTGACTGGGTAGCGCTGTGGGCGCGTTGGTGTGAGCGAGCGGCGAACTGATCCTGCATCTCACGACCGATATTGTGCATACGCGCCAGCATTTCAGCCGTCAGTCCCATCATGCCTGCCGCCTTCGCCGTGGTACGACTCAGCCCAGGATGAAAATCGACGCCATGATTCATCGGTACATGCCCCATATGTTCAACGCCACCGATTAAGCAGACATTCGCGTCGCCAACCATAATGGCGCGGGCGGCATCGTGGAGGGCCTGCATGGAGGAGCCACACAGCCGGTTAACCGTGGTCGCAGGAACATTCATCGGGATTTCTGCCAACAAGGCAGCATTGCGGGCGATGTTAAAGCCCTGTTCCAGCGTTTGCTGCACACATCCCCAATAGATATCGTCGATCTCACGGGCGTCCAGCGCCGCGTTACGGCTCAATAGGCTGCGCATCAGATGCGCGGACAGATCTTCGGCTCTCACCTGACGGAAGGCACCGCCTTTGGAGCGTCCCATCGGCGTGCGTACGGCATCAACAATCACTACCTTTTCCATATTTCCTGCCCTCATGCCGGTTGACCGTAAGAAACGTCCGCGTGTGGCGCGACCGATGGGTAATAGCCTTCGTTGTTTCTGGCTTTTTGCTGCAAGCCGTCTGGCACCTGATAGATTGCGCCGAGGTGCGCCAACTGCTGCGCCATCTCGACATAACGTTCGCTGCCCAAGGTATCCAGATAGCGGCAGGCGCCACCGTGGAAGGGAGGGAAACCTAGCCCGTATACCAGCGCCATGTCCGCTTCGGCCGGGCTGGCGACGATGCCTTCCTCCAGACAACGCGCGACTTCGTTAATCATCGGGATCATCATGCGGGCGATAATCTCTTCTGCACTGAACGCTTTTTTCGGTTGGCTGATGTTCTTAAGGAGCGTATCTACGACTTCATCCTGCTCTTTACGCGGCTTGCCTTTGCTATCGGTTTGATAGCGGTAGAAGCCCAGACCGTTTTTCTGTCCAAAGCGCTGATGCTCAAATAACACATCAATTGCGTCACGGTAATCTTTCGCCATGCGCTGTGGAAATCCTGCGGCCATGACGGCCTGAGCATGGTGAGCGGTGTCGATGCCAACAACATCCAGCAGATAGGCCGGGCCCATCGGCCAACCGAATTTTTTCTCCATGACGTTATCGATATCGCGGAAATCGGCACCGTCTCTGAGCAGTAGGCTGAACGCAGCAAAGTAGGGGAACAGTACGCGATTCACGAAGAACCCGGGGCAGTCGTTCACGACAATCGGCGTTTTGCCCATCTTGCTGGCGTAAGCCACCACACTGGCGATGGTGCTGTCGCTGGTTTTAGGGCCGCGAATAATTTCAACCAGCGGCATGCGGTGTACCGGGTTGAAGAAGTGCATCCCGCAGAAGTTTTGTGGCCGCTTTAGCGATGCAGCCAGTAAAGCAATCGGGATAGTTGAGGTATTTGAAGCCAGAATCGTATTCTCGCTAACGTGCGACTCGGTTTCCGCAAGTACGCTGGCTTTGATTTTCGGGTTCTCAACCACGGCCTCAACGACGATGTCGGTGTGCTCGAAGCCGGCGTAATCCAGCGTTGGCTGAATGCTGGCCAGAATCGTCGCCATTTTCATCCCGTCCAGCTTGCCGCGCTCCATCTGTTTATTCAGGAGCTTGGCTGCTTCATTCATCCCCAGCGTAAGCGGCTTCTCGCTGATGTCTTTCATCCGAATCGGCACGCCTTTGAACGAGGATTGATAGGCAATGCCACCGCCCATAATGCCTGCACCCAGCACGGCGGCCTGTTGCGGTACGGGTGTCTCGCCAATCATCTTCTTCGCTTTGCCTTTAACATACTGATCGTTGAGGAAAATGCCGACGAGTGCACGCGCTTCATTTGAGCGCGCCAGTTGGACGAAGTGCTGCGTTTCGAGCTGCAATGCGTCATCACGCGTCATGGTCGCGGCGGCTTCGATGGTTTTTACCGCTAGCATCGGTGCCGGATAGTGTTTCCCGGCGGTTTGTAGCACCATCGCTTTGGCGGTGGTAAAGCTCATCATGGCTTCAATCTTATTGAGTTTCAGCGCTTCAAGTTTCGGACGTCGGTAAGCCTGCCAGTCCAGTGAGCCGTCAATCGCCTGTTTCAACATCTTGATGGCGGCGGGAACCAGCTTGTCATTGGTCACAACGGCCTGCACCAGTCCCACTTTTAAGGCATCGGCTGCGCTAATGTCTTTACCTGCGGCGATAATCTCCAGTGCGCTGTCCGCACCCAGCAGGCGCGGCAGCCTGACTGTACCGCCAAAGCCCGGCATGATCCCCAGTTTGGTTTCTGGTAGCCCGATACGGGCATCCGTCGTCGCTAAACGGAAGTCGGTTGCCAACACACATTCACAACCGCCTCCCAGCGCATAGCTATTAATTGCGGACAGTGTGGGAACGGGTAAATCCTCAAGGCGGCTAAAAATGCGGTTGGCAAAGACAAGCCATTCATGCAGCTTTTCGGCCGGTGCGGCAAAAAGAGAAAGAAATTCCGTGATATCGGCACCGACAATAAATGCCGGTTTGTCAGAACGTAGCAGTAAGCCCTTCAGATTCGGCTGTTCCGCCAGAACGTCCAGCGCTTTACCCAGGCTGGCAACCGTGCGGGTATCTAGCTTGTTTACGGAGCCAGGGGCAGAAAATACCAGCTCGGCAATGCCGTCCTCAAGCCAGTTAAGGTAGAGGGATTCACCTTGATAAAGCATGTTTATCTCCGCTGTTTGTGTAAGTGATCTGGTATGACCAGATGCTCGAATTGTGGTTTTAATGTTAATTTTTTGCAAACGAGAGATTGATTTTTTGCCGAATCGATCACAAAGCACCGAACGCTGCCCTTGGGGAATGCCTGTGTTAAAATGGAGAGATCATGTCATGACGTACAAGGATACTCATGGAAAAGCTGGCTTCTTTATATCATCACCACCTGACTACGCTGCAAGCGCGTGCTCAGGCGGTTTTAGCGCGCCATCAGCTTGACGCATTATTGATTCACTCTGGTGAGCTGTTGACCGTTTTTCTGGACGATCACGACTATCCTTTCAAGGTTAATCCACAGTTTAAAGCCTGGGTGCCCGTCACGCAGGTGCCGAACTGCTGGCTCTGGGTTGATGGCGTTAATCCGCCGAAGCTGTGGTTCTACTCGCCGGTGGATTACTGGCATAACGTCGCGCCGGTGCCTGAGAGTTTTTGGACCGAAGAGATTGATATTGCCGTACTGCGGAATGCTGATGACATCGGGCAATGCCTGCCGTCACAGCGTGAACGTGTTGCCTATATCGGCTACGCACCGCAACGGGCGCAGGATTTGGGGATTCGTGCAGACAATATTAATCCTCAGGGCGTGCTGGATTATCTGCACTACCACCGCGCTTATAAAACCGATTACGAGCTGGCCTGCATGCGTGAAGCGCAGAAGACTGCCGTTATCGGTCATCGGGCGGCGCATGAAGCGTTCCTGTCCGGTATGAGCGAATTTGATATTAATCTGGCGTATCTGACGGCCACCGGGCATCGGGATATCGATGTCCCTTACGGCAATATCATTGCGCTAAATGAGCACGCCGCGGTGTTGCACTATACCCAACTCGATCATCAAGTGCCTTCCGATGTCCGCAGCTTCCTGATCGATGCCGGGGCCGAATATAACGGATACGCCGCCGATCTGACGCGTACCTATTCTGCGCAGAGCGATGGCGCGTTTGCCCTGCTGATTAAAGATCTCAATCAGGAAATGCTTTCATTGATTGATACGGTTCAGGCGGGCGTGCGCTATACCGATTACCATCTTCAGATGCATCAGCGGATTGCGAAGCTGCTGAAATCACATCAGTTGGTGCGGGACATCAGCGAAGAGGCGATGGTGGAACAGGGACTCACGTCGCCTTTCCTGCCGCACGGGCTTGGTCATCCGCTGGGATTGCAGGTGCATGATGTCGCTGGGTTTATGCAAGACGATCGCGGCACGCATCTGGCGGCGCCGTCGCAGCATCCTTACCTGCGTTGTACCCGCGTGCTTGAACCGGGCATGGTCATGACGATCGAACCGGGCATTTACTTCATCGAATCCTTGCTTGCTCCGTGGCGCGAGGGCGAATTGCGCCAGCACTTTGACTGGCAAAAAATCGATGCGCTGAAGCCGTTTGGCGGTATCCGTATTGAGGATAATATTGTCATTCATGACGGGCGCGTGGAGAACATGACGCGCGATCTGAATCTGGCCTGATGCAAGCGTATCCAATCCCTGCTGCGCCAGTGAGCTTCAGCGAGGAAATTAAGAAAAGCCGCTTTACGACGATCCTGGCGGCAACGCCGGGAATCGATGCGGCGAAAGCGTTCATTCAGCACGTTAGGGAAGAACACGCCTCGGCGGGTCACCACTGCTGGGCGTTTGTTGCGGGCGCCCCCGATGATTCGCAGCAACTTGGTTTTTCTGACGATGGCGAGCCTTCAGGCACGGCTGGTAAGCCGATGCTATCGCAACTGATGGGAAGCGGTGTCGGTGAGATTACGGCCGTGGTGGTGCGCTACTATGGTGGAATCCCGCTGGGTACCGGTGGGTTGGTGAAGGCCTATGGCGGTGGCGTTCAGCAAGCGCTGAAACTGCTATCGCTGCAAGAGAAAGTATTGCAACAAGAGTATGGCTTACAATGTGACTATGCACTGTTGCCCCAGGTAGAAGCCCTGATCTTCCAGCTTGGCGGAAAGGTTTTGCACAGTGAGTATGGCGTGGACGTCGTATTGCGGTTCTCTATCCCCGTCAGGGGAACCGAGGAAGCGGCAATGAAATTGCGTGATTTAAGCCGCGGCGCGTTGCATTTATTGCCGATTCCATAATAATCCCAGCGCTTTTTATGAATCATTAAGGAATTCCCTGCGATGCACTTGCGCGCCATAACTCGTATTGTCGGCCAGTTGGTTATCCTGTTTTCCGGGACGATGGTTATTCCTGGACTGGTGGCGTTAATTTACCGCGATGGCGCAGGCCGAGCGTTTACGCAGACGTTTATTGTCGCGCTGGCGATTGGCATCATGCTGTGGTTACCAAACCGCAAACAGAAGCATGAACTGAAATCTCGCGAAGGGTTCCTGATCGTTGTTCTCTTCTGGACGGTGCTGGGAAGCGTCGGTGCGCTGCCTTTCCTGTTTGCTGAACATCCTAATCTGGGCGTGACGGATGCTTTTTTCGAATCATTCTCCGGGTTAACGACAACGGGTGCGACCACGTTGGTCGGGCTGGATTCACTGCCTAAAGCCATCCTGTTTTATCGACAAATGCTGCAATGGTTTGGTGGCATGGGGATCATCGTACTTGCGGTTGCCATCCTGCCGATTCTTGGTGTTGGTGGGATGCAGCTCTATCGTGCCGAAATGCCAGGGCCATTGAAGGAAAACAAAATGCGCCCGCGTATTGCCGATACGGCAAAAACGCTGTGGCTGATTTATCTCTTACTTACCATCGCCTGTGCTGTCTCGCTTTGGCTGGCTGGTATGCCGGTATTCGATGCGATTGGTCACAGCTTCTCTACGGTGTCTGTCGGCGGGTTCTCCACCCACGATGCCAGTATCGGCTACTTCAACAGTCCAACGATAAACACCATTATCGCGATATTCCTGCTGATTTCCGGCTGTAACTTTGGCTTGCACTTTGCCCTGCTGAGCGGTCGCAGCCTGAAGGTATACTGGCGTGACCCGGAATTCCGCATGTTCATTTTTGTTCAACTGTCGCTGGTGGCCGTGTGTACGATTGTTCTGTGGTTCCACCACGTTTATGACAGCGGGATGCAGACGATCAATCAGGCGTTCTTTCAGGTTGTCTCTATGGCGACAACAGCAGGGTTTACGACGGATAGCATCGCATCGTGGCCGCTTTTCTTGCCAGTTTTGCTGCTGTGTTCCGCGTTTATTGGCGGGTGTGCGGGCTCAACCGGGGGCGGCCTGAAGGTGATTCGTATCCTGCTGCTTTTCTTACAAGGGTCGCGTGAGCTTAAGCGTTTAGTGCATCCGAATGCGGTTTACACGATAAAGCTGGGGCACCGCGCGTTGCCGGAGCGCATCCTTGAAGCCGTATGGGGATTCTTTTCCGCGTATGCGCTGGTTTTTATTGTCAGCATGCTGGCCGTCATTGCGACAGGCGTTGATGATTTCTCCGCGTTTGCCGCGGTCGCTGCCACATTGAATAACCTGGGACCGGGGCTAGGCGTCGTCGCCGAGAATTTTACGTCGATGAATGATACGGCGAAATGGATTCTGATAATGACAATGCTGTTTGGTCGTTTGGAAGTGTTCACGCTTTTAGTACTGTTTACGCCAACCTTCTGGCGGGAATAGTCCCCATAAGGATAAAGAACAATGAAAGCTTTGATCGTGTTTTCGAGTCGGGATGGGCAAACAAGAGCCATTGCCTCCTATATTGCGAATACGCTGAAAGGAACCCTGGAGTGTGACGTTGTTAACGTACTCAATGCGAATGATATCGATCTGAGCCAATACGATCGGGTTGTGATTGGGGCATCGATTCGATATGGGCGCTTTCATCCTGCGGTAAATCAATTTATCCATAAACACCTGGTTTCTCTGCAACAGCTGCCCAGCGCATTCTTCTCCGTGAACCTCACCGCTCGTAAGCCAGAAAAGCGCACAATACAAACCAATGCTTATACACGTAAATTCCTGCTGAGCTCTCCCTGGCAGCCGGATTTGTGCTGTGTGTTTGCCGGAGCCTTACGTTATCCACGTTACCGTTGGTTCGATCGGGTAATGATTCAACTGATTATGCGTATTACGGGGGGCGAAACGGATAGCACAAAAGAGGTTGAATATACGGACTGGCAGCAGGTTGCCCGTTTCGCTCAGGATTTCTCCCAATTAGCGGCGAAAAATCCGGCATAACGGCGTCTTTTAATTCGCTTTGCTGAAAAAATCCCCACTCGATAATTTTTTTGCATTTAGCGCTTGTCAGGCGGCGAGAAGTCCCTATAATGCGCCTCCAC
>NZ_JAXAFK010000007.1 GCF_033898505.1 Pectobacterium carotovorum
GTGAAGTCAAGTCATTACTGACCGCCTTCGTTGAATCTTTTTTCCTGTTACCGCAACCGCGTGTCGCTGTTGCCGTGTCAGTGGAGGCGCATTATAGGGACTTCTCGCCGCCTGACAAGCGCTAAATGCAAATTATTTTCCAACCGTTCAAAAACAAACCAAAAGACACCATTTCGCATACTTCACATACAGAAAATGAACACGATACGAGCTCACGGTGTGAAAACGGGGGCATCCATTAACGAATGCCCCCGTTTATCGCTTACCGTTTTACTCACATAATTATTGCCGTGCGACTATCTGTTCACCTTCAACATCCAATGTGATCGGTTTACCGGGTATCAATTTGCCCCCAAGTATCTGCTGAGCAAGTGGGTTCTCTATCAGTTGCTGTATCGCTCTTTTAAGCGGGCGAGCACCATAGACAGGATCAAACCCGACTTCACCGAGCATATCTAAAGCCGCATCCGTCATCGTGACGCTATATCCACGCTCTTCAAGACGTTTGTATAGTCTCTGAAGCTGAATTTGTGCGATCGACGTAATGTGCGCTCTTCCCAGTGGATGGAATACCACAACTTCATCGATACGGTTAATAAATTCAGGGCGGAAGCTGTGGCTAACAACTTCAAGTACCATGTCTCTCATTTCGGTGTAGCCGCGCTCACCAAATCGCTCCTGAATAAGATCTGACCCCAGGTTTGATGTCATGATGACCACAGTATTACGGAAGTCGACGGTTCTGCCCTGACCATCAGTAAGGCGACCATCATCCAATACCTGAAGCAGGATATTGAACACATCAGGGTGCGCTTTTTCGATCTCATCCAGCAAAATGACCGAATAAGGGCGGCGGCGCACCGCTTCCGTCAGATATCCCCCTTCTTCGTAACCGACGTATCCAGGAGGCGCACCGACCAAACGTGAAACCGAGTGTTTTTCCATAAACTCAGACATATCGATACGCACCATGGCGTCGTCACTGTCGAAGAGGAAAGTCGCCAATGTTTTGCAAAGCTCCGTTTTCCCAACGCCAGTTGGGCCAAGGAACAGGAACGAGCCAATTGGACGATTAGGGTCAGATAGCCCTGCCCGGCTGCGACGGATAGAATTCGCTACCGCCTCGACGGCTTCGTTCTGCCCAATCACACGCTGATGCAGCTCATCTTCCATGCGCAATAATTTTTCTTTCTCGCTTTCCAGCATGCGAGAAACAGGAATACCAGTCCAACGCGCCAGCACATCAGCAATTTCAACATCCGTAACTCGATTACGCAGCAAATGCATCGTTTTCCCTTCCTGCTGCGTTGCTGCTGCCAACTGTTTCTCTAGCTCAGGGATTTTGCCGTATTGCAGTTCAGACATTCTCCCCAGATCGCCCTGACGGCGAGCCTGTTCCAGCGCAATTTTCGCCTGCTCTAAAGACGCTTTAATATTCTGCGTTCCCGTAAGTGACGCTTTTTCTGCTTTCCACTCTTCTTCTTGCTGGGAATATTCGCGCTCTTTTTGGTCAAGTTCCGCACTCAGCAATTCAAGCCGCTTTTGGCTGGCTTCATCAGATTCTTTTTTTAGCGCCTGTTGCTCCAGCTTTAACTGGATGATCCGGCGCTCAAGCCGATCGAGGGGTTCGGGTTTCGAATCAATCTGAATACGAATGCTGGATGCAGCTTCATCAATCAGGTCAATCGCCTTATCTGGCAATTGGCGATCCGCGATATAGCGATGAGAGAGCATTGCCGCCGCCACAATCGCCGGGTCAGTGATTTGTACGTGATGGTGCAATTCATAGCGCTCTTTCAGTCCACGCAAAATCGCAATCGTGTCTTCAACGGTCGGTTCCGCGACAAACACCTTTTGGAAACGGCGCTCAAGAGCCGCATCTTTTTCAATATACTGCCGATACTCATCCAGCGTTGTCGCTCCGACGCAATGCAGCTCACCACGAGCCAACGCAGGTTTTAGCATATTGCCGGCATCCATCGCGCCATCGGCTTTGCCCGCGCCCACCATCGTGTGGAGTTCATCAATAAACAGAATGACGTTGCCTTCCTGCTTAGACAGATCGTTGAGCACGCCTTTCAAACGCTCTTCAAACTCACCACGGTATTTCGCACCTGCCACCAGCGCGCCCATATCCAATGAAAGTACGCGCTTGTTTTTCAGGCCTTCAGGCACTTCACCATTAACGATACGCTGGGCTAACCCTTCTACTATCGCGGTTTTACCCACGCCAGGTTCGCCAATTAATACCGGATTATTTTTAGTTCGACGCTGCAAAACCTGAATAGTGCGGCGAATCTCTTCATCACGCCCGATTACAGGATCGAGTTTGCCTTGTTCCGCACGCTCCGTGAGATCAATCGTGAATTTCTTCAATGCCTGGCGCTGATCTTCAGCCCCCTGATCGTTCACTTGCTCCCCTCCTCTCACTTGATCAATCGCGTTTGTTACCCCTTGCTGCGTAACACCCGCCTTTTTCAATATATCCCCCAACGTGCCGCGAGACTCCAGCGCAGCGAGCACGAAAAGTTCCGAAGAGATAAAGGTATCGCTGCGCTTTTGCGCGAGCTTGTCGCACATATTCAATACGCGGACTAATTCGCTCGAAGGTTGGACATCACCATCAGTGCCTTCAACCTGCGGCAAACGTGTGATTGCCTGGTCGATTTCGGTTTTCAGGTGATTAAGATTGGCTCCGGCAACAGTCAGAAGTGGACCAACAGTTCCACCATCCTGATGAAGCAAAGCGCTCATCAAGTGAAGGGGTTCAATAAACTGGTGGTCGCGCCCGAGGGCGAGAGACTGGGCATCAGCAAGAGCAAGTTGGAATTTATTGGTAAGACGATCCAGACGCATAACTCCTCCCATACACTGGTCAAAATTGCTACTGGAGATTAAATGAGGTCATCCCTCAAAAATTTCAAGGTTATTTTGCCAGTCGTGACGGGATTTAAACGTTACTTGTCCTGGATCGTCTTAATTCAATAGGTTATATCAGCCAGATTAAACTTGCCATACGACCAGTCACGCCATCACGCCGATAAGAGAAAAATTTGTGAGGTTCGCTCACAGTACAGGCGTTTCCACCAAAAATTTGCGTTACCCCTGCGGCGCGTAAACGTAGACTTGCCAGTCGGTAGATATCGGCAAAAAATTTATTTCCTTCAGGCCGAAATGCAGAAACCGCTGCTGCATCATGCTGAATAAATGCGTCTCTCACTTCAGGACCGACTTCAAAAGCATCAGGCCCGATAGCGGGCCCCAGCCACGCCATGATCTGCGCAGGCTGCGCACGGAAACAGGCTAACGTTTCTTCCAGCACCCCAGCGTGTAATCCCCGCCAACCGGCATGCGCAGCAGCCACTTCATCACCGTTGCTTGCACAAAAAAGCACGGGTAAACAGTCAGCCGTCATCACCGCACAGACCTGCCCTTTCTTATCCGTATAAGCAGCATCACCGCAAACAGACGTGGGGGATACCTCACCAATACGAATCACATCGGTGCCGTGAACCTGCTCCAACCAATGCGGCATGGCTGGGAGACCAGCCATCTCCACCAGCGCTTGCCGATTTTCGGTAATGTGTGCGGGCTCATCGCCCACATGATTCCCTAAATTCAGCGAATCATAAGGTGCAACACTACGTCCGCCAACACGCGTCGTACTACAAGATTTCACACTTTCTGGCAAAGGCCAGTCGGGGTATATCAGCATAGTCCGTCACCTCTATAAATCGGCACTTATCGTATTAATTCATTACCAGTCGAGCTGATCTTTAAATTCTTCAGTATCGGCTTTCAGCGCATCAATCAGATCGACCATATCCTGCGGCAATTCCGCATGCCATTCCATGTGAATACCAGTAATAGGATGGTAGAAACGCAACATGGTGGCATGCAGCGCCTGACGATCGAAACCACGCAGCGTCTCAATAAAACTCTCCGAAGCGCCTCTTGGCGGGCGAGGACGACCGCCGTATAGCTGATCGCCAACCAGAGGATGATTAATGTGCGCCATATGCACACGAATCTGATGAGTACGCCCCGTTTCCAGACGCAACCGCAAACGGGTATGCGCACGGAAATGTTCCATGATGCGATAATGTGTCACGGCAGGCTTGCCCATTGGGTGCACCGCCATGTGAGTACGTTTGGTTGCGTGGCGAGCAATAGGCTGATCGACCATGCCGCCCGCGGTCATCGAGCCAATCGCAACGGCTTCATACTCACGGGTAATTTCACGCGCCTGTAGCGCCTCAACTAAACGCGTCTGTGCTGGGACGGTTTTCGCGACCACCATGAGCCCTGTCGTATCTTTATCAAGCCGGTGCACAATACCGGCGCGGGGCACATCGACAATTTCAGGATAGTGATGCAGCAAGGCATTCAATACCGTGCCATCCGGGTTACCCGCTCCGGGGTGAACCACCAAATCTCTGGGTTTGTTGATGACCAGAATATCCTGATCTTCATACACGATATCCAGCTTGATATCCTGTGCTTCCCAGCGGGCTTCTTCTTCAATCAATGCATCAATCGCTACCGATTCGCCGCCAAGTACTTTCTCTTTTGGCTTATTGGTGACATTGCCGTTAATCTGTACCCGATTCTCAAGAATCCACTCTTTTATACGGGATCGTGAATAATCAGGGAACAATTCGGCCAAAGCCTGATCTAAACGTTGTCCGAGTTGAGATTCGGCCACCGTTGCGGTGAGTTGTACTTGTTGTGCCATATTATGCAGCTTCTTCGTTAACGTTGGGTTTTGACGGCGACGCCGTTTAAAATAATGTACTATTGTAGCTGGTCTAAATCGGGAGCTTAACGGACAGTCTCCCGGAATAACATTCTGAGGATAATCAAAACGTCATGACGCGTATGAAATATCTGGTGGCTGCCGCCACGTTGAGCCTGGCGCTGGCTGGTTGCTCCAGCAATTCCAAAGATGCGGTTCCTGATAGTCCGCCATCTGAAATCTATGCCAATGCTCAACAAAAACTGCAGGACGGCAACTTTAAAGCAGCCATCACGCAGTTGGAAGCACTGGATAACCGGTATCCGTTTGGTCCCTATTCGCAGCAAGTACAGTTGGATTTGATCTACGCCTATTACAAATCCGCAGAGCTGCCATTGGCTCAAGCTTCTATTGACCGCTTCCTGCGACTCAACCCGACCCATCCAAACGTGGATTATGTCCTGTACATGCGCGGCCTGACCGACATGGCGCTGGATGATAGCGCGTTACAAGGCTTCTTCGGCGTCGATCGTTCCGATCGCGATCCGCAGTATGCCCGCACCGCATTTCGGGATTTCAGCAAGCTCATTCAGGGATATCCGAACAGCCAATACGCCACCGACGCAAACAAGCGTTTGGTTTACCTCAAAGAGCGTCTGGCCAAGTATGAACTTTCTGTCGCGCAATACTACACGAAACGCGGCGCTTATGTGGCAGTAGTTAATCGCGTTGAGCAAATGCTGCGTGATTACCCAGATACTCAGGCAACAAAAAATGCCCTGCCGTTGATGGAAAATGCCTATCGTGAACTGCAACTGGCCGCACAGGCGGATAAAGTGGCAAAAATCATCGCTGCTAACCCAGCATAAACGATAAGCCACACACTATAATAATAAGACGGCAGCTTCGGTTGCCGTTTTTTTATGGTTTTATCGGTTCGCTATGCATCAATGACGCAGAAAAAAACAGGTTGGCGGGAGTCAACAACAGCGCGGTAACGTCAATACATCCTGTCAATAATGGCACAGGCCAGATGCCCCCTCAAGTACTTCCCTCTTATTCCCGATGGTGCCTCACAAATCGCGTTTTCTTGACAAAAAGTGACGAAAAAAAGCGATCAATATCACGCTTTTTGTCACAACTCGCTGTATGCTGAAATCATCCAAGACGGACATAGGCAGAGAGGTAAGTTTATATGACTATTAATATTACCAGTAAGCAAATGGATATCACCCCCGCAATTCGTCAACATGTCGAAGACCGTCTTTCTAAGCTGGATAAGTGGCAAACCCAGCTGATTAACCCGCATATTATTCTGTCAAAAGAGCCCCAGGGTTTTGTGGCCGATGCCACTATCAGTACGCCAAATGGTCCGCTGGTTGCCAGTGCTAAACATGATGATATGTATGCCGCCATCAATGAGCTGATTACCAAACTCGAACGCCAGTTGGACAAGCTCCAGCATAAAGGCGAAGCCAGACGTGCGGTAGCTAGCGTCAAAGAAGCCAATCTCCAGCCGACTCAAGAAGAGTAATTCACTCTCTTTACCTCAATATAACGCGCCTGAGGGCGCGTTTCTGCATTCTACGCCCCCGTAACTCACATCCTAAAGCACCAACGCAATACATGGTTTAACATTGCACGCGGCGATTTTGTATTGACAGGATGAAAAGCCAACAGTTACCTTACCTGCTAAGAATCTGGATTTTCCTGACTAACCGAGCACACATGACAAATAAACTGTTTTTCTTCGTATTCTTTTTCACCTTCCCCTGATTTGGGAGGCGATTCGTCGTAAGAGCAAGAATACGAAGACGAACAAAAAAGCCTCCTGACCAGGAGGCTTTTTTTATATAAGAACATAAGGCAGGTAATAGCATCATGACAGACAACCCATTACTGGCACTGCGAGAACGCATCAGCGCATTGGATCTGCAATTAATTGAATTGTTGGCACAAAGACGAGAACTGGCGCTGGACGTTGCCCGCAGCAAATTACATTCGCATCGCCCTATCCGTGACAAAGAGCGTGAGCGTGATTTGCTGGACAAGCTGACAGCTGCTGGGAAAAAGCATCATCTTGATGGCCACTATATTACCCGCTTATTTCAGCTCATTATTGAAGATTCGGTACTGACGCAGCAGGCTCTCTTACAGCATCACCTCAACCAAACAACATCACACTCTGCTCGTATTGCGTTTCTCGGTCCGAAGGGGTCTTATTCCCATCTTGCCGCCCGCCAGTATGCCGCACGACACTTCGAGCAACTCATCGAATGCGGTTGCCAAAAGTTTCAGGACATCTTCAATATGGTGGAAACAGGTCAGGCAGACTATGCCGTTCTGCCGATTGAAAACACCAGCTCCGGTTCGATCAACGATGTCTATGACCTGTTGCAACACACGGGATTATCCATCGTCGGTGAATTAACCAACCCGATAAATCACTGCGTCCTGGTAGCTACCGATACGTCACTGGCACAAATCGAAACGGTTTACAGCCATCCGCAACCGTTCCAGCAGTGCAGCCATTTCATTAATCGTTTTCCACACTGGAAGATTGAATATTGTGAAAGCACCGCTGCGGCGATGGAAAAAGTCGCGGCGCTCAACTCACCAAAAGCAGCAGCACTCGGCAGCGAAGCCGGCGGTCAGCTGTATCAGCTACAGGTGCTGGAACACGATCTGGCAAATCAGTCGCAAAACATCACTCGCTTCATTGTATTAGCACGTAAGCCTATCGACGTGACTGAACAAGTACCGGCAAAAACCACGCTAATTATGGCAACCGGCCAACAGTCCGGTGCGCTGGTAGAAGCCCTGTTGGTATTGCGTGATAACGGCATTGTGATGACCAAGCTGGAATCCAGACCGATCAACGGTAACCCGTGGGAAGAGATGTTCTATCTTGACGTGCAGGCCAACCTACGCAGCGATTCCATGCAGAAAGCGCTAAAAGGATTAGCCCCCATCACCCGCTCGTTAAAAGTGTTGGGCTGTTACCCCAGTGAAAACGTCGTCCCCGTCGATGTAAACGAATAGTCGATACGAACGAATCATTGAAAAAAGCCATCCTGGTCTCCACCGGGATGGCTTCTCGAACACAATTCAGTTATCAAACACAGCTCAAAGACGAAACGTATTTATTGACGAATATCGTTTGCCTGACGCAAAAGCACTCGGCTCTCCGCCTGAAAGCGTTTGGCATAGTCGCCAAACCAGTGTTCGACTTTTTTGAAGCTGTTAATAAACTCAGCTTTATCCGTCTGCTCCAGTAACGTAATCGCTTCGCCAAAGCGTTTGTAGTAACGCTTAATCAACGCCAGATTATCCTCTGAAGACATAATAATGTCGGCATAAAGCTGTGGGTCCTGTGCAAACAGACGTCCAACCATGATCAACTCCAGACGATAGATTGGCGATGACAGAGCGAGTAGCTGCTCAATCTGCACATTCTCTTCGGCTAAATGCAGACCATAGGCAAATGTCGCAAAGTGACGCAACGCCTGAATGAACATCATGTTCTGATCGTGTTCGACCGCACTAATGCGATGCAGACGCGCGCCCCACACCTGAATCTGTTCCAGCAACCACTGGTAAGCTTCCGGCTGCCGACCATCGCAATAGACAACAACCTGTTTGGCAAGGCTGCCGCTGTCTGGCCCGAACATGGGGTGCAAACCGAGCACCGGACCACTATGCGCCGCCAGCATCGCCTGGAGCGGGCCATTTTTTACCGATGCCAGATCAACCAAAATACAGTCATCCGGCAAAGCTGGCAGACGGGCAATAACCTGTTCAGTAACGTGAATCGGCACGCTAACAATCACCATACCGGCGTCAGACAGCAGTTCATCCGCGCGCGGCCAGTCACCCTGCTCCAGAATCCTTACCTGATATCCTGACAGTGTCAGCATTTTTTCAAACAGATTGCCCATTTGACCACGGCCACCGATGATGACGACCGGGCGCAACTGCGGACACAGCGTTTTAAAGCCTTTGTCATTTTCGCTGGTATAGGATTCGCGCATGGTTCGCCGCAGGATATCTTCAATGAGATCCGGCGGAACCCCCATCGATGCCGCCTCTTTACGGCGTGAACTGAGCATGGCCGCTTCACGATCGGGCGCATAAATAGGCAAGCCATAGCGGCTTTTCACTTCACCTACTTCCGCCACCAAACGCAACCGACGTGATAACAGCGCGACAAGCTCCTTATCCACCTCATCTATCTGATCACGTAATGCGGTCAGTTCAGCTACCATATCTTGTTACTCTCCTGAATGTTTCACACGCGCAGCACTCAGCTCTTGATGAACGGAACGCAGCAGCGTTTCTGTACTTTCCCAACTGATACAGGCATCCGTGACTGATACACCGTAGCGCATATCTGAACGCGGCTGTTCTGAAGACTGGCTCCCCTCGTTAAGGTGGCTTTCCAGCATCAGTCCTATAATGGAACGATTTCCCGCCTTAATTTGTTCAATCGCAGATTCAACAACAAGTGGCTGACGGCGGTAGTCTTTATTTGAATTACCGTGACTACAATCTATCATCAGCGCAGGTCTCAGTCCCGCATCCTGCATCTGTTTTTCACATTCAGCGACATCCTGCGCATTGTAGTTTGGTTTTTTACCACCGCGCAGAATCACGTGGCCATCAATGTTCCCCTGCGTTTGCAGCAGACAAACCTGCCCCGTTTGGTTGATACCCACAAAACGATGCGGCATTGCGGCAGCTCTCATCGCATTGATCGCCGTTCCCAGGCTACCATCCGTACCGTTTTTGAACCCGACAGGCATTGACAGGCCGGAAGCCATCTCACGGTGGGTTTGTGATTCAGTTGTACGTGCGCCAATAGCCGACCAGCTGAACAAATCGCCCAGGTACTGCGGACTGTTCGGATCAAGTGCTTCGGTCGCCAGCGGCAGCCCCATATTCACCAGTTCCAGCAGCAGACCGCGCGCGATATGCAGCCCCGATTCCACATCAAATGAGCCATCCATGAACGGATCGTTGATGAGTCCTTTCCAGCCCACGGTAGTACGTGGTTTTTCAAAATAAACACGCATCACAATATAGAGGCGATCGTTTAATTCAGCGGCGAGCGATTGCAGGCGGCGTGCGTATTCCAACGCGGCATCGGTGTCATGAATCGAGCAAGGCCCACAGACGATCAGCAGACGATCATCGCGGCCATGAATGATATCCGCAATAGTTGCTCTCGCTTGGGCAATATCGCGTTGTTCTGCATCGTTAAGTGGAAACTTGGCTTTCAATTCATCGGGGGTAATCAAAACCTGTTCTGCACTGATATTAATATTGTTAAGTGAATCTTTTTGCATGATCCCATTCCTGAAAAGTTCGGTATATTCGCGACTGTCTGTACACCCATTGTCTGTACGACCTACGCGTGATGTTTACACCATAACACGAACCGTAAAGATTTCAATCCACTTAGTGTAAATAAAAAATTACCACCCTAAATATTGTCATAAAAACAATATCTGCATGCCCGATCACTTCCCGACGCAACCATGCCTATCTCCAGCGTGAATAATGATAGAATCACGCCAACAAGGGGGAAGGATGTTGAAAGCGATAATCATCGATGACGAACAGCTGGCACGTGAAGAGCTCAGTCTGTTACTGGAAAATGAATCTGATATCACCATCATTGCACAGTGCAGCAATGCGCTGGAGGCAATACCCGCGATTCACCGGCTGCAACCGGATGTCATTTTTCTGGATATACAGATGCCAAAGGTCAGCGGCTTAGAGCTGGTTGCCATGCTGGATCCAGAAAATATGCCTTATGTCGTCTTCGTGACAGCCTATGACGAGTACGCGGTGAGAGCATTTGAAGAGCATGCTTTTGACTATTTATTGAAACCGCTGGACGCACAGCGGCTGGGCAAAACGCTAAATCGTTTACGGCGCGGCACAAGTGTAAATAAAAACGTACAGATAATTTCAGAACCCTTGCTTCGTCACATCCCCTGTAACGGGCACAACCGTATTTTTTTGCTCAAGATTGAGGAAGTCGAGTATCTTTGTTCGGAACTCAGCGGCGTGCACGTCGTGGGCGTCAGCCAGTCCGGCTATACCCAACTTTCACTGAAAACGCTGGAAGAGAAAACGCCTTTCGTCCGTTGCCATCGTCAATATATGGTTAACACGGAGCAACTGAAAGAAATCCAGTTAATGGAGAATGGTGCAGCAGAAGTATTGACGCACACGGGAAAACACATTCCTGTCAGTCGCCGCTATCTCAAGTTACTGAAAGAAAAACTGGGCATTGCCTGACGGCATGCTCCTTAAGGCCAATGGCCGAAACATTGAAGGTTTGATGATGAAATACAGTTATGTCTTGGCTGTAATTCTTTTAATGACAGCATGCCAAAGCAACGTCCCTTCGTTACCTACTAAAAGTGAATCAGGCTTCTGGTACGAGGCGGGTTATCAGGATGCAATCTCTGGCATGGTCGTAAAGGACGATAGCACCTTACAGGAATGGTTTGGTAATCCGCAGATCGACCGTGAAACCTACCTGCGTGGTTATCAGGCCGGACAATCGGCTTTTTGCGGTACAGATAACATGGAAGAATGGGGAAAAGCTGGAAAAAACTTTCCCGCCAGCTGCGATGGCGTAGAGAATGCGGAAACACTGCGAACTCACTGGCAGCAAAACCTGCCTTAATCACCTTCCAAAGATAAAACGATGACCCATACTCATCAGCGAGTTAGCTGGCAACAAGCTATGGATCATCGTATCTGGTAACAATTCCACTCACTTTTGTACTCGCATAGAAATACGTCAGACATACCTCGCCTCTATTATCGCTCAAACAAAATAATCACATTAAGTTATCAATAGCCTAATGCTGGGATATTGAAAAAAACCATAGGTCACTGATAGTTAATCCCATTATTCCTGATAGCGATTGATATTATGGAGTGCCCACATGTCCGGTTCACACAAGCCTCATAACCCGTCTCTGAATAACAGCTCAAGGCTCTTATCACACGCAACCTCATCGCAGGAAAGCCATGATGAACGAGTCGCTGCGGTAAAGAACAGAATTATCGAGTCCGGTGACCATCCCGGTATTTCCGTAAAGGAACAGTTGGCGCTCCTGGATGCCTTCTCCCACCTTGAATTAGGCCAGTTTTTACTAAAACATCATGGGTTAAATGCGTACTGGACGCATAACGTGATAGCACATCAGCCAACTCACTATGTGAACCCGCTCGAAGAAATCATCTACACACAACTCCCCAGCGTTTTAGCGACACGCGAGCGGTTCGGTATTTTCCAACGCCTGCTTCAAGAACGCTTACGGCCGAATGCCGTCATGGTATCCGTCCCCTGCGGCGTCATGGCCGATTTACTGCTGCTGGACTATACGCGGCATCGAGATGTGAAATTAATCGGGATCGACCTGGATAGACAGGCGCTGGAAGAGGCTTACAAACTTGCCAGTCAACGAGGGTTGGAAAACCAGATATCGTTGGTATTGACCGATGCCTGGACCGTTGATCTAGCCGCACAAGCTGATGTGATTACCAGCAATGGACTCAATGTTTATGAGCAAGATGATGACAAAGTGACCGAACTTTACCGCGTGTTCTATTCTGGGCTGAAACCTGGGGGCACGCTGATAACCAGCTTTATGACGCCTCCTCCTACGCAATCGCAAGACTCCCCATGGACAAACGCCGATCCGAAATTGCTAGCGCTCCAATATGTCCTTTTCTCACGTATTATTGGGGCAACCTGGACAGCGTTCCGTACCCACAAACAAACACAATTGCAGTTAGAACAGGCCGGATTTACAGATATTCAGTTTATTAACGATCGTATGCACATGTACCCAACGGTTATCGCTAATAAGCCGTACTGAACAGGATAAAAACGGTATCAACGCGATATTTTGATCGCCGTAACCGATCAATACTGAAAAATTGATCTGTATAAACGTTTATAAAATAACCATGCGTGATGTCATTATGGTACTGAAATTCAAACAATAATGATGGCACCAGGGAAAGCGAAGCCCACCAAAAAGGTGGGCTTTTTACTGTCATAGTCGTGCTTTAGTGTCGTTCAGAGAGGAGAAGCGCTACCATTCAAGGGACTGTTTACTCGCCTTAAGGTTTTCTTTGTACATCATATAAATATTACTGTAATTGCACATATCAAAGCCGCTTTCACAGTAATCCTCTATGACCTTATCCATTATTTTTCTATCTTTAGCTTTAGTGGCAAGTTTGAAGGCGTTGAGGTTTTCCTTCTCCATCATACGCAACATACTTTCCTGACACATATCAAGACCACTCTCGCAGTAATCCTTCTTCACCGTCTCTTGTATAAACTCGATAACTTCATTTTTCTGAGCTTCGGAGTTATCAAAATCCATAGGATGGATAAAATCAGCTTCTGCCATAAACGAGGAAAGCAAGAGAGGAATGAATAATAGTTTGCGCATGTAGATCAGATCTTCCTTTAATTTTTAATAATATAGATGAGTAATGTTACATCCGGAAATATCCTATCACTAGAAAACTTGCTGGTCACTTTCAACGGCTTTTACAGATGAGTTTTTTCATTAGGTGAAGCATTTCTCAGCAAAGGCTTCCACTATCAAGCATAAAAAAAGGGTTTAGCCTTTGGCTAAACCCCTTATAAATAACAACTTTCGGATGTTGCGAAAGCGCTATCTTAGTTAAGACGCTTTTCCACGACCTCATTTAAAAACATACACTTATCATATAAAACAATATGTTATACGATTATAGATAGTAATGTTTAGTAGCCTTTATTATTCTCTGCCGCCACTTTGCCGCCACTGTAACCAGCTAAAGGGTTAAGGTGGGCGGCTTCTTCCAGATGGTCAGGGGCAAAGTGTGCGTACCTCATCGTTTCGCGAATATTGGCATGTCCAAGGATGCGCTGTAGCACCAAAATGTTTCCGCCGTTCATCATAAAATGTGACGCAAAAGTGTGCCGTAAAACGTGGGTGTTTTGCCCTTCAATAAGCTCAATGTTTGTTAAAGCCAGCATCTTTACAAAATCCTGATAGCACGGCTGGAACATCTTCCCTTGTAATTCTGATAACTCATCATGAAGCCAACGCGGGATCGGCACCGTCCGGTTTTTCTTACCTTTGGTTTTGAAGAACGTCAGCTTATACGGCGATAGCTGAGAACGGGTTAGCCTTTCTGCTTCACTCCACCTTGCTCCTGTTGCCAGACATACTTTAACAATACGCGTCAGGTAAATTTTTCCGTAGCGTTCGCAGGCATCCAGCAATTGTTGGATTTGGGATGTTGTCAGCCACGACATTTCGCGATCGGCTTCTTTAAAGATGCGCATCCCTTCTAACGGATTAGGTAACGTCCACTCCCCTAGCCTTTTCAGTTCATTGAACATCGCGTAAAGGTATTGGTGTTCGCGGTTCACTGTGATCGGCTTCGCTATCCACATTTTGGGGTCAGAATGGTAGCCGTTATCAATTTCTCCACGTAGTCGTTTATCTCGATAATGCGCCCAGTCTTTCGCTGTCAGCTTAGAGGCTACCGGGTCGCCCAACCCGTTACAGATGATACGCAGTTTACCCATCCGTGATTTGCTGGCGCTGAGTGCTTGCCCATGTAAATTATTCCACAGCTCAATCAGTTCACTCAGGTTGCGGCGATCCTCTTTCTCACCCAGCCACGGTTTATCTTCAACCTCGCGCATGGTGTAGGTTTCAAAGGATTCCGCTTCACCTTTTGTGTTAAATGTCTTTCTTATTCGCCGGGAGTCTCGCCCATTTGGGTAGCACTCACACAGCCACTTCCCGCTAGGTAATTTTCGTACTGACATCTATTTTTATTTCTAACTGGTTAGTTTGAGAAACATACTTTTAAACGTACCTACAATGTATAGAAACCATCATAGATATGAAGTGATGATCATTCAGGGTTATTAGTCATCATTTTTTTCTACTCTTTTTTCAAACTCCCTCCATGTTTTTTTCAACCAGATAACATCATCGTTATATATGGAATCAACGTTAAATGATGACAGTCTATTTATAAAATCATTATATTTCTTATCAAGCTCTGGAGTTTTATTTTGGGGTGGGATTTTAGCAAAAATATCATTATCTTTAAGAGAAAAAATCACTCGCCTTAAATTACCGTGATCACTATAATCCATATAATTCAAAGCCGCATCAAAATAATATGAAGAACTCGTTCCATATACTTCGTTTAAAAGGCAGGTTGCAGCACTAAGATGATTAATTCTTGCAAGACTTTCAGATCTGAGGCTTTTTATTTCAATTTTGTATTCCTTTTCTATTCTTTCAATGTTTTTCTTTAAATCACCGTCTAAACTTAACATTCTTTTTTCATTATCAGCATAGAGGGACTTTTTTAAATCCGACAATTTTTCAGACACTTCATTGCTTATTCTTTCCTGCAAATCGATAGTTTGTTTTCTCAGCAACTTAGCTTGATAATATGATATACCAAGTGGAATAAAAATCCCGGCAATACCTATTATAGAAATTATTAACGCCAATAGAGAGTTAAATGACTTTGAATAAAAAGAGTCTACCTTTTCTAATATTTCAAGCGCATCTCGTTTCTCTTTACTTGATGATATTTTTTCAGCTAATTTAGCTAGATTTTTTTCATCATCAAAATGATTGAATGCATCTACATTAGACTGTGTGCTCACTGAGACAGTCTGTTGATGAATATCAATAGCATCCAGTTTTTTATCGTCAGCAATTGAATGTGGCGATAAAACAACAAGAGTTAAAAGCAATAAAAAATTACTGATAACTCTCTGAGCATTTATATAAACAAAGCTCATATGCATGACAATAAAATCCTTATATTGCTGTTTTGAAAATAATAGTAACAATACCTTTTACAACCACTTCACCTACGGTGCAATCGAACTCACCATCACGACCACTGACGATCAGTTTATTACCCGGACGCCGCGATACAGAGTACACATCTAAGGTTCCATCAATATCTAAAAGCCATGTACCGTTAGATATTTCACCCTCACCCATTTCGACCAGCCAAGCGTCTTTACCTGAGCGTATGTAGCATAGTTTTTCTTGAGTAATACCCTCAGGTAAAAATGATGCATCAATAGCACAAAATCCATCTTCTTCTAACTTGCCAGCCAGCAGACGTTTTTTATCAATGGTGATGGTTTCGGGTGCATGGTCATCGACTCCTTGCACTGTCGTTGCTTTACCCTTCCCTGTCGCCAGCCACTCCAGAGAAACGCCAGTATCTAGCGCACAGGCAATCACTACATCACCGGGGAAAAAGTTACGACGAATCCATGTGCTAATCGTGGCGGTAGAAATTCCCAGCAGGTCGCCTAACTCTTTTTGTGTTCTGAACCCGTAGGCGTCCATCATCCGACGCAAAACTGCTTTCCCACCGGATGCGAGTATCTGATCGTAAAGCGGCTTGCCTTTTAAAGTTCTCGCCTCAGTTTGCAAATGCGAATTCTCAAATTCACCCTTCACAAGCCACCTTACATCAGCCCCCGTATCAAGGGCACATTGCACGATTACATTTCCGGGAACCTGCCCACGCTGTAGCCAACCAGCCACATTGCTTTTAGATATTCCAAGTTTTTCACCTAACTCCTTTTGCATGGTAAACCCATAAGAAGAAAGGATTCTTTCCAAGATTTCCGAGGCGGAATCTTTTTGATTACAAAGCGACTTGTCTTTTAAAGCATCCGCATTAATTTGCAAATTCGAATTTTCAAGTTCACCAGTAACTAACCAATTGACATCAGCACCTGTATCAAGGGCACATTGTACGATTACATTTCCGGGAATCGTGTCCCTAGAAAGCCAACTAGATACATTGTTTGCATGCAGTTCAAGCTTTTCAGCAAGCTCTTTCTGCTGCTTAAACCCATACGCAGAAAGAATTCTGCCAAGAGCGCTAGCCGCACCGCCACCAAATTTAGACATGTCGCACCACGATATTTTTTATTTACAATAAAAAATCTTTGATCTAAAGTGCTCCCATCTGCCAAGATGTGAACATAACCAAACATTACTATCAACCAACGCAGGATGATGCGATATGCAAACCGCAAAAGCAACCGAACTATCTCAGGAAGGTGTTGTTTCAACGCTCAATCCTGAGCAATTCCAACAGTTAGCCACCGTATTAACTATCGCGTTAGAACCTATGCTGCGTGCCTCAATGGCGGATGTTATGACCGTCGCCGAGTTCTCTAAAGTAAGTGGGGTCAGCGATAGCCTTGTCCGTAAATGGCTTGATGACGGCACGCTTATCCGTGCAGCAGCAGGTAAAGGCCGTGCAGATAAATCTCGCGTTTTAATCAACGTGGTCGCATGGCGTGAGCGTTTGCGCCAGCAGGCCGTCAATTGCCGATACATTAAGTCAAAAGCGTAATCAACAATTCGATTATTCAAACTAAAGGGAATTTCGGCATGTTTGATTATCAGATTTCCATACACCCATACTTTGACCGCGCCTGTCAGATGTTCGCGTTAAAGCACAATCTGTCGAAGCTGGCCGGACAAGTGGGCATGAATCATCAGACCTTGCGTAACAAACTGAACCCAGACCAGCCGCACAAGCTGACGTGTGACGAGCTGATGACCATCACCGATGTAACAGAAGACGCCACGCTGATCGATGGGCTTTTGGCACAGCTTAATTGCCTGCCAGCCGTGCCAGTGAATGAGGCAAAGGCGGAACGGCTAACCACGTATGTATTGCAGGCCACCGCCGCAGTGGGCGCGGTTGCTGCTGAAAGCGTATCAGATGAGCGTATGACGCCAGCACGTCGGCATAACGTTATCGAGAGTATCAACGCGGGTGTGCGTTATTTGTCGCTGGTCGGCTTAACGTTACAGACGCGTATTCAGGCTAACCCAGCGTTAGCGTCAACCGTAGATGCACTGAGCGGTATTAGTGCGTCGTTGAATATTGGGTAACAGCATGTATTCGGGCACACGCTTTATTTTTGTGAGTGTGGGGAAGGAAGTTTGTATAGATGGGGATGATGTCGCGTTTTTTTATCCATCTATTGCAGATGACGGTAGTCATTTTTTGACTACAAAGAGCGGCAGAACATTCCGGGCTAAAAACGTCAGGGAAATAGTTGCACAAGGGCGGGAGTCATTTAGCTCTTTAATTACGGTCTGCCGCTAGAGATTAATCAGCGTGTAAATCTGTCAATCAGGCTTTGGATTGTATGAAGGTAGGTTTCACGCTGATCGCTTTGAGGAGGATATTTGTTAAGTTCTTTGCGAATAGTCTCGGTCAGTTGAGTGTAGTCACCCTGAGCAAGGTTCAAGACCTGAGAAAGTAGCCCAGTGATAACAATGTTTTGGAGGTTAATTTTATCTTGCAGTGTATCTATTTGGTTTTCAAGGAATTGGATTTTTTCGTATTCAGCGTCATTAAGCATGGGGTCAGTCCATCGAGAAAGTCAAAAAACATTAGCAGTTAATCATATAGCCATATGTGGCCTTTGTTAAATACCCAGCACCTATTCGCAACCGTCTATCCGTGGGCGGTTACCAATAGGAAGGAGGAAACCATGCAAGTACCGATATCAATCGCGCCGTTCCTCTGGTGGCACCAGACGGAGACAAAGCCCGACTTTACGATCACCCACGGCAAAGGCCGTCAGGGGATCATCATACGTACCCGTTCAGCAAATTATGCCCAACGGGTTATCCGTTCTATCAAATCAGTGATATGGGGGAAAGCATGACAGCCTTTACCATCAGCAGTATGCAGAATTTGCCCGCTGGGCTGCGCAATGTTATCAGCAAGCACTTTGCCGATAGCCGCTGGCGTGAAACCTGTGCCTATTACAACAGCCTGCACGAACGTGATCGTTTGACCATCTGCTTTCATGCGCAGATGAAAAAGCGCCACACCATTTACCGTCTGGAAGAAATGCCAGCGGCTGAGCGCGAGCGGATTGTTTGCGCGATTGATGAACTACGTAATGCTTTTTCAGAAAGCCGCCGTGGTGGTGTAAGTATCTTAACGTTTTTGGGTAGGTTAAGTGTTAGCGAAAGACGTGCATTATTTATGCACGCAGGACTGAGTGAAAAAGAGTTTAATCAACCATTTTGGCATATAGAAAATATTGATAATAGTTCATGTCAGTGGAGTAAACCAATATTCCGAGCACTAAACGAATTGGTGAGTTTATTTAACACCGCCCCCGACATTCTGACGGCAATTAAACCCGAAGAATATCTGAATTAAATAACCCATAAAATTAATTAGGCGCTTAACCGCGTCGGGACTCCCTTTATCTGAGGATTATATGCACATGTATAAAACAGTCGGTCAGGCGATGCATCGCAAGGCTGAAAGCGAAGGCATTCAGTTAATGCTTTCTCAGGCACGCACCGAGGCGAAAGCCGATGCGCACACGTCTTTTTCTTCTCGTCTGGATAAGCTGGCGACTCATGCCGCTATCAATGAATTAAGCAGCGTGGAAATCATCGAATTATTACGGCAGGAATCTGACGCCTTTAATAATTCCGGTTCAGATATTCAGGCGGTGATGTAATGGAAAACCCCGCTTATAACCGCGTCGATATCAACGGCAATTATGCAATAGCGAAAGTCGGCTATGACTTTGCGCTGGGCGAAATCAAATGCGGGAAAGAAGACGGCGACCAGCCGTATTTATCCACGCTGGCCGTTTATCAAAATCCCGTCAGCCTCATTAACGATTTTGTGCATCGTGCTATCGCCACAGAAATTTGGCGCGGCAATGTCACCGACTCAAAGAAGCTACTGACAGAAAGCAAGCGTTTTGCGGCGTTGTGCCAGTCAGCCTTTGACCAGCTCAACAACGATAAGGAGACCGAGTAATGCCGGATTTAATGGACATGGTGCAGCAGCGCCAGCAAGACATGTTAGAGCACCAGATCGCCAACGCCCGGAACAGGTTACCCGTCGTATCTGCGTTTATCTGTGAAGATTGTGATCACCCCATCCCTGAAGCGCGCCGCGCTGCAATCGTCGGCGTGACCCGCTGCGCGTCCTGTCAGGATATTCTCGAAAAGAAACGTAAGCATTATCGGGGTGGGTTATGAGCCCTCGCATTATGCCCGCAGGGCTTATTCGTCCCAATTGCCCACCGTCTCCGCCGTCTTCATCCCTTGATCCGCTGGGATTGGCAATCCAAGCGCGTGCGTTGGCGGTGCTGATCGACGCTCACGAGCGAGAAAAAGCCGATTTAACTCAACTGGTTCTAAGCGAAATTAGTGATTTTTTTGCAGGTATCGGCCAACCCGGCGCACCAGAAACGCCGGAAGAAATGCAGGCCGCATTAATGGCGCGTGTTGAATCAGTGATGCGCGATCATCAATGACCATTACCCACCGGGGGCGCTCCGCTCCCACCCCACCGCCACCTTTCCCCGGCAGCACCCGCGATGCGTTCGTGGGTGCGCATTCATGGAATGCCCCCCGCCCGGCCATCGTGCCAGAAGAGAGACAGCTTACCCGTGAGGAATGGACTCAGGGGCAAGCCGTTTTAGCGAAAATTAACCAGCAACCGCACTTCCTGCGGGAAATATGCCTGAATCGTTACGCTTACCTGAAAAAAAATAAAGGGGTGTTGAGCGCTAATCGTTTTCTAGTTAACAGCTTTATGCAGCGCATGTGGCCGCGTATTGAGGCAATCAATAGCCGCCATGCCATGAACCGCCACGCCTCCGAGCGTTTCTTGTCTGAATCTGACGCTTATCAAACACTGCCCGGCATGAATGACAAAGCGCTGGGGCGTCTGGCTGCGCGTATTTCCGGCCAGATATTTTCCGCGTATGAGGAAATGAGCGATGCCATGAAAGAGGAGCACGGCGGCCAGCCTGATGATCTCTTTACCGATGCAGCACAGGCCGAGCTTTTCGGCCATGTCGCCAGCATGGCGCGTGCGTTCAATATCACCCCACTTTTCTGGAAGAGCTACCGCAAAGGTACGCTGGATATACGCAAGGCGATAGCCAGCGTTTCCCGCCTGATTAATGAGGAATGGTGGGTTCGTCAGCTTAAAGCCCAGCGCACCCGCTGGCGTGAAGCGCTGAATATTGCCGTCGGTCAGGTCAGTAAGAAAGCGTCACCCTATGCCAGCAAGATGGCGATCCGCGATGTACAGGCGCGTCGCCTTGCCAACATGGATTACCTGAAAAACTGTGAGCTTGAGAACGTCGCAACAGGCGAACGTATCGACCTGATCGATAAAGTGATGGCGAGTATTTCTAACCCTGAAATCCGCCGTATGGAGCTGATGAGCACTATCGCCGGGATTGAGCGTTACGCCAGCGAACAGCGAGATGTCGGGATGTTTATCACTATTACTACCCCGTCGAAATATCACCCGACCCGCGTGATCGGTAAGGGCGAAAACGAGAAAGTCCAGTTTAACAGGAGTTGGGACAGTGAAGCGTTTACGCCGAAAGACGGCCAGCGCTATCTGGTAAAAATTTGGAGCAAGATGCGCACGGCATTTAAAGACGCAGACCTGAAGGTTTACGGGATGCGCGTTGTCGAGCCGCATCACGACGGGACACCCCACTGGCACATGATGCTGTTTTGCAAGCGCGCATATCGCCAGTCAGTCATCGATATTATGCGCCGCTACGCCCTGAAAGAAGATGGCGACGAGCGCGGCGCAGCTAAGTACCGCTTTGAATGTAAACACCTAAATAAGGGCGGCGCGGCTGGCTATATCGCAAAATATATCAGTAAAAACATTGATGGCTACGCGCTCGACGGTCAACTGGATAGCGAAACCGGAAAGCCGTTGCGTGATATGGCCGCCGCAGTCACAGCGTGGGCGTCAACGTGGCGCATCCCTCAATTTAAGGCTATCGGCATCCCCACAATGGGCGCGTACCGTGAATGCCGAAGTAGCCCATTGCGTACCGTCAATCTCACTGACCAGTTCGATGAGCAAGTCGAAGCCGTTCGTTGTGCCGCCGATGCTGGCGACTTTGCCACATACATGACAGCGCAGGGCGGCGCGAATGTTTCCCGCGAACTGCAAACGGTGCGTGTTGCGCGCCGGGTGTCAGACACGCTCAACGAGTATGACGAAGAAGTGCAACGGGTTGTCGGGATTTTCGCCCCGCATTTGGGTGCCGGTCATGTTTTTGAAACCCGGACAACCGAGTGGCGCATCGTTTCTAAAGCCGTTGACCTTGAGCCTTTGACTTTAAAAAGCGCCCCCGGCGCGCCTCGGAGTCCTGTCAATAACTGTGGGTTGGGTGCCCAACGGTCGGGCGCAGATGTCAAAAAACAGGCCGAAAACAGCGGCATAGCAACGACATCAGAAACCGATAACCCACCGATTGATTGGAATGACAACGCGGCTGTGAGGGCGCTAGGAATGCGTCTGCGTGAGCAATCCGTCAGGAAAAACCATAAGCAACGCGATTTTAACCCCAATAGCCTCCGCGATCCGTCACCGTCAGCCAGATTGACGGGTGAAGAACGGGAGCGGATACCCCGTATTCAGCGTGATTTATTCCAGCGCGGCATCACCGTGCAGCGCTGGGAACTAGAAGCGCTGGCGCGTGGGGCAAAGATGAAGGTGGACGGCGAGCTTATTTCATACCCGGCGGCTGATGAGTGGCCGGGGTTTAGTAATCAGATGGAGATTGAAGAAAATGGGTATGACGGTAAAGCAGTTAATCAAAGAGTTAAAGAAGATGCCCCAGAACGCCCCGGTTGTATGGCAAGACCATGAACAGGACGACAACGAAGAGAATGAATACAACGCGGCGGTTGGTTCATGCCATGAGGCGGAGCACATCAATGTCCACGGCGTGAAAGCCGTTGTTTTGAAATGGTGAAGAGAATGCCTAAATCCCCCGCAGACCGTAAAGCCGCCCAGCGCGCACGTCAGCGTGATGCTGGCGTGGTGAAAATCGAGATTCATGTTGATACGCAAGAGCTGGAGATGCTGAAACGGAATTGCGCCCTACGTCGTCCAGGGCGCGATCCGTATGATATCGACGAATACCTGACCACGTTAATTCGTCAGGACGCCGCTGCCCTACAGCACAAAATAGCCGCGCTAAATCAGCGTAACTGCCAGAGATGCGGGGAAAAAACTTCCCGTCGCTAAGTGCTGCCTATCCGGTGCGTCTGAGTGCTGGAACACACAAGGCTGGCATGATTTAAAGTTAATTCTGTGACATGTCACGGCGTGAAATGTTTAAGTGACATGTCACGCCGTTTTGTATAGCGATGAACATATAACCAATCAGTCACCCGTAGCACACTAAGTGATTGACGAAAATTTCAATACGTAAAATACTGTATGTGCATACAGTAAAAATAAGGAAATGGCACCCCTTGGAAAACACGGAACACATACAAGCCGTTTTGTCGCGGGTTCAGTTAATCGCTGACATGTCGTTAGTGGCTCAGTGCGATGTTGAAGAATTAAAAACCGCGATGTCAATCATTGCGGATTTGGCAAATGGCACTATAAAAACCTTAGAACATCAAGAAACTAGAAGTAAATCATAGATAGCCTAATATCACTTTATCTCTGGCTATATTTATTGCATTCATCGTAGGTCTAATCATGATGCTGTTGATTGAAGTGTAAGAGTGCATTTTTCGACGGTATACTATCTGATTTGAATAAATACCCGCACACCATCGTAAAAACAACGTTTCATAGCACTAACGATTATGGCGAGATTGTACAATTCGCTATGCTAGCGCTAGCTAAATTTAACAGGGAATAATGGTTCATTTAATTCTCTTCCGTGAAAATTTTTATAACGGGGATCCTTGCGAGCCTCATCTGAAAATATTGCCCGATTACTCTCTATTCGCAGGTGACCTGAATCTAATAAACGGTGGAGATCTGAAGCAAGTGCAATACCGTTTTCAACACTAGGTACACCTCCTGATGCATGGCTTAAAATGTGACAGGCATCAATTGCAAATCGAGTGCCGGTAATTGCACAGCATCCTCTCCAGTTTGCTAAAACGTCCTTTCTAAACTTACCTTGAGATTTTCGAACTTTAGTAGTCGAATAACCGTCTTCAACGTATGAACGCTGCTCAAATGTTGGTAGCGGTTCAGAGACTTGCTGTATGGAATATTGGCTAAACTTAAATTCTTCCCAAAGATGTTTACCTACTATTTTTCCCTGACGGGCACACCAATTGGTGAAAGTTCTTCTATCATATTCATCTAAGGATAACAGCCACCTCTGTAGTTCGGTGGTAGGTAATGAATTTGGATGCGATGGGAGGTTTTGCGATGGTGGTGCCAATCTCTCCATTTTTTCGCCACGGCGGTAGGGAGGTAACTTCAATGTGTCTTTCATTGAAATTGTGCCAGCAGCATTGGTCCTGACGCTAAATTGACCAGCGTACTCAATTTTTTTAGCTGATGTAGATTTTGGAGGCTTTCTGTTATTTGCCATCCAGAGCTGAACTTGATGCAATACTTCACTTGCCTCCAGCCCCTCGCTTATCAGCTTTTTGACATGATTTTTAACCTCTTGTTTATTTGGTAAGTACACGAATAGATACGGTGAAAGCTCTAAAATTTCCTTCATTGTAGTTTTTTTAGCCATAAATCACCCGTTCAAAATTTTCCAAAAATGATTAAATTGGAGTCGCTTTTAGCGTGCATTCATGATGCATGATTTTGCATGCATATAATGTCTCACCTTTAAGAGCGTGCTACCAGTGTTGTCGCGCTTTCAACTGACTAATGCAACTGCATGAAAAGCGAGACATAAAGCGGGCAGGCGTGGCGGGGATAGCATTGCGCGCAAAGGTGTTTAGACGTGATTCATCCCGCACCGATGCGCCTCGCTGTGAAGTGCTCGGCTTTGATATCATGCATGGGGTTGGTTTTTTATTGGTGCGCGTAGAACGCGATTGGTGAGTCCTGGAAGGGATGTAAAAAAGCCGCTGGTTAGGCGGCTGAGCTGCTGGGTTACTCTTCTGTTAGTTTGTAGGGCTTAAATGCGATCACCTCAATGCCTACCACATCATTAATTTCTTTCATTCGTTCCTGTAGTGGCGTCAGCTCGTTCCTGACAAACACCTGACTGGCATTTACCACATCCCCGAATCCGCCTGTATTATTCGGGATAATCCCCATCATCTGCGGCGGTACGCGGTGAGCACTGAGCAGATCGTCACGGCTGGCATTTTTGATGTTAAAGAAATCGTCTTTCGTCGCCACCTCGCTTAACGGCACAATCTTGATACCGTCGGGCTTACCATTGGGGGCATAGAAAAACAGGTTCTTAAAATTCCCCAGCCCCTTTGTATTACTCATTGCGGCGCGCAGCTTGTCTACGTCGGTGCCGCTTTGTGCTGCGTCGGTCACATACATGATGTAACCCGCGTGCGCGCCATTCTGGTAATACTTGCGCCGGAACAGCGTCGCTGACTCATTCAGCCATGCCGAGTTCAACGAGCTGATATATTCCGGCAGGCCGTACATTTCCTGATTGATATCCGGCTCCAGCAAATGAAACACGCTACCCGGTTCAAAGCGGTGCGGCTCTTTGAATGACTGCACGAACCAGTAAACATCGTCCTCTACCCCGCGTCGGGTGTATTTTGCCGGGCTGGAGTCTAGGCGCAGGATGCCGCCTGTGCGGTTCAGGCGCTTTTCCAGAAATGCATTACCAAACACCAGATAATCCAGCGCAAAGCGGCTAAAATCCTGCTGACTCAATAGCGGGTGCGGGATAAAGGTGCTCGCCAGAATGTTACGTTTCACGTAAATCGGTGAGCTGTGGTGTACCGCAGCACGCAGGCTTTTAGCCAGTCCGCTGAAGTTGATCGGCGGCTCAATCCATCGTCCGTTATGGATACACTCGGCATAGTCCAGAATGTCGCGGCGATCCAGAACGGCGGACGGCTCACCAAAAGTGAAAGCCTCCATTGGTTGCGCCTGGCTAACGGGCGCAGATTTTGACTGGAATTTACGCTTTTTCATGCGGCCATCCCCTTATTGTTGATGGCCTGTGACCAGTCGCATTCAAAAAACTGCTGATATTCTTCCGGGGTAAATTCCCGCTTGATTTCCTCAATGTCGTGAAGGTCGCAGCCCTGAGCGGCCGCCTGTTCCAACGTTAATGATTGACGCCATACACCATCAGAACCAAACGAACTACCCGGCATAAAGAGGGCTGGAAGTGGATGCCTGCGCCGTGAAAAATCGCCCCACCATACCCGGAACGCGGCATAGTTATCTGAGGCTGAGCCGTACAGCGTCCGGCGATGTTGTTTATGCATCGACATGGATTTGGCGATTAACAATGCCGCTCGCGGGTTTTTGAACCACGGAAATTCATCAACATAAACATTGCCAGAATAGGCCGCGAAGTGGCTGTCTTCCCCTAAAAATGAAATCACCGCATCTTGTAACAGCACCTGTCCGGCGAGGTTCGTTGACAGATTGACGCCAACCTGCCACGCCGCCGCCTGCATGTGAGCGCGAGCCTGTTGTGCGCCGCCTGTCGTCGGGGCATAAAAAATCTGGTTACGTCCGGTAGTCAGCGCGTCCAGCAGCGCTTCGCGTGCAAAAAATGCCGTTGCACCAATCTGGCGCGCCTTGGTGATCGTGCGGTCAACATTCAGTCTGCCGACATGCTGCCAGACGGCTTGGTGCGGAAAGGTGAAATGCTCGATTGCTGTGTGGAGGTCGTCTATCTGGCTGGGGGTAAATGTGGTCATTTTCATTCGTTAAAATCCAAAATGCTGACAGGGACATGACCGTTAATCGCGGTCAGGGGTTCATTTAACAGCGCATGCATGGTTGCCCATGCCACATCAGCGTGGCTGATTTCCTCGCTGCGGCTGGCTTCATAGGTGGTGCGGTTGCCGCTGGCCGTCATGGTTTTGCGTATGGCCATAAACGATTGAGTGATGTCGGTGTGGCTGGTGTCGTACTCCAGACGTCCACTGGTGATGGTGTCTTTCGCCTTGAGCACCATCGCGGTTTTAATTTCCGGTGAGTATTTGATTTCGCGTGCGGCCGGGAAGAATCCCCGAACCAGTTGGTAAACGCCCTGACCGATGCCCGTTGCATCAATGCCGATATATTCGACGATGTATTTTTCCGTCAGCAGCTTGATGGCGTCGGCCTGTGCGGCAAAATCCATGCCCTTCCACTGGAAGCGCTCAAGGATGCGGAATTTGCCGCCCGGTGCCTGCGGCGGTGCCAGTACAACACAGCCCGCGCTGTCGCCTGTATGTGACGGATCGTAGCCAATCCAGACAGGTTTATAGGCAAATGGGCGCAGCGCGTAGGGGTTAAAGTCTTCCCACTCTTCCAGCGCATCGACCATACAGCGCTGTAATTCCTCAAACGGGAACACCGACGCCTTATCATCAACAAACTCACACATCAGCAGGTTTTGATACTCTGCCGGGCTGTACTCCAGCGTGAGCTGGTCGAGGTCAAACAGGTTACAGCCCCCGGCCAGCGCATCTTCTACCGTCACAATCTGCCGCCACTGGCCGTCACCGCACAGCACGCCGCCGGACAAGTTCGCGTGGCTTAAATCCAGATGGAGGTGATCGGCCTTGTTGCTGCGTCCCTTGTTGAACAGCTCGCCCGACCAGAACGGATAGGCGCTGTGTGCCAGACTCGACGGTGTGGAGAAATACGTGGAGCGCCACTTTTTGTGCAACGACATGCCGCTGGCGACTTTGCGCAGCTCCTGAAACTTGGGGATCCAGAAATATTCATCCAGATACAGGTTTCCGGTGTAGCTCTGCGCGGTGCGGATGTTGGTGCCGAGGAAGAACAGGCGCGCCCCGTTGGGCAGCACCATCGGATCGCCTTTCAGGTCAACATCAACCAGTCGGGCAAAATCAATGATGTAGTTTTTAAAGACGTGCGCCTGCGCCTTACTCGCTGACAGGAAAATCTGATTGCGCCCGGTGGTCAGCGCATCAATCAGGGCTTCCCGCGCAAAATAGAACGTCGCCCCAATCTGGCGCGATTTTAGGATATTGCGGATACGGTGCTGTAGCCCGGCCTGATGCCAGCCGCGTTGGTATTCGAAAATCTCACTCAGGAAAATGTCGTTCAGCTTCTCGATAGCCGCATCGCTAAACGCGTTCTTTTCCGGTGCCTTGCGTTCACCCTTGTTGCGGTTGCGCACGTTGGGATTGAGATCGGCCTCGTTGCCCGTCTGGCTGTAGCGGTTCACCCGCGCCAGCCGCTCAATCTGACGGCCTAACAGGTCGATTTCTTTGTAGTCATGCCCCTCCTTTTTCGTCTTCATGATGAGCTGGATCAACCGCGCTTCCAGACTGGCTTCCACACGCGATACCGGGGCGATAGCGTCCCAGCCGTCGCGCTGCTTCCAGCTCTGAACGGTCGGCGTTTTCTGGTTCAGCATTTCCCCAATCTGACGCACCGAAAAGCCCTGCCAATAGAGCAAGGCCGCCTGTCGCCGTGGGTCGCTGATGATGGTGGTATCGATGGCTGTATTCATGACGGCAAGGCTACGTCAGCGCCGACCTTCCCCGCCTTAAGTGCCTGTTGTGCCAGCGGTTAGCGAACCGTGATTGATGGCACGGCAAGGTGTCACGCCGGATACTCGCCCCAACTTCCCGCAAACAACGGATGAGAAAATGGCAAAGAAAATTTCTAAGTGGTTCCGCGTCGGTGTTGAAGGTGACACCTGCGATGGTCGCATCATTGATGCGAACGATATTCAACAGATGGGCGAGGGATTTGATCCGCGTGTCTACGGTTGCCGCATCAACATTGAACACGTGAAAGGCTTGCTGCCCGATAGTCCCTTCCGGCGCTACGGCGATGTGGTCGAGCTGAAAGCCGAGAAGATTGAAGATGACTCGGTGCTTAACGGCAAGCTGGCGCTGTTTGCCAAAATCGACCCGACAGATGAACTGGTGGCAATGATTAAGGCGCGCCAGAAAATCTATACCTCAATGGAAATTCAGCCCAATTTCAGCAACTCAGGGAAAAGCTGCCTAGTCGGTCTGGCGGTCACTGATGACCCGGCCAGCCTCGGCACGGAAATGCTGGAGTTCAGCGCCAAAGCCAAACATAGCCCGTTGGCTATGCGCAAATCCTCCCCGGAAAACCTCTTTTCTGTCGCTACCGAAGTGACGCTGGAGTTTGAAGACCTGCCAGACGTGGAGCCGACGCTGTTGTCACGCATCAAAAACCTACTGAGCGGCAAACAGTCCAGCGATGACGCCCGCTTTACTGATGTGCATGAAGCCGTGGCCGAGGTCGCCGGACAGGTACAGACCAACGCCGACAGCATGGAGCAGCGCTTTACTCAGTTTGAGCAGCGCCAGAAACAGGACATTGCCACCCTGACGCAGAAGCTGAGCGCCAGTGAGCAGCAGTTAACCGACCTCAAAGCCACGCTGGACGGCACAGAGAGCCTGTCGCAAAAGCGCCGTCCCCCGGCAACAGGTGGCGACGGCGAAGCCTCGTTGCTGACCAACTGCTAACCGGGGCGTTGCCCCTCGATACCCTTTTTCGGAAAGAACAGGAAAAACAATGCGTAAAGAAACCCGTTTTAAATTTAATGCCTACATGACCCAGCTTGCCGCACTGAATGGCGTTGACGTGGAAACCCTGAGTAAAAAATTCAGTGTCGAGCCGTCCGTCACGCAGTCGCTGATGGAAGTGGTGCAAGAGTCGTCCGACTTCCTGACCCGCATCAATATCGTGCCGGTTGCCGAACTGACCGGGGAAAAAATCGGCCTCGGTGTGTCCGGGTCGGTTGCCAGCACCACGGATACCTCAAGCGGTGACGAGCGCGAAACCGCCGATCTGATGAGTCTGGAAGCGCGCCAGTACAAGTGCGAACAGATGAACTTTGATTTCCATATCCGTTACAACACCCTTGACCTGTGGGCGCGTTTTCAGGATTTCCAGTTGCGTTTACGCAATGCCATCGCCAAGCGTCAGGCGCTGGATTACATCATGGCCGGATGGCATGGCGTGAAACGTGCGGCAACCTCTGACCGTGCTAAAAATCCGCTGTTGCAGGATGTGGCGGTGGGCTGGCTGCAAAAATACCGTAACGAATCCGCCAAGCGCGTGATGGGGCGTGTTGTCGAGGAGGACGGCACCGTGATTTCCGAAAAAATCCGCGTCGGTGAGAACGGCGATTATGAAAGCCTCGACGCGCTGGTGATGGATGCGACCAACACCATGATCGACGAATGGCATCAGGAAGACCCGGATTTAGTAGTGATTTGTGGCCGTCAGTTGCTGTCCGATAAGTATTTCCCACTGGTCAACAAACAGCAGGAAAACAGCGAAATACTGGCCGCTGATGTGATTGTCAGCCAGAAGCGCATCGGCAATCTGCCTGCGGTGCGTGTGCCGTACTTCCCGGCGAATGCGCTGATGGTGACACGTCTGGATAACCTGTCCATTTACTACATGGACGACAGCCACCGCCGCCACATTGAGGAAGTCGCTAAACGTGACCGTATCGAAAACTACGAATCCATTAAGCAGGATTACGTCGTTGAAGATTACGGCTGTGGCTGTGTGATCGAAAACATCCAGCTCGGTACGTTCCCGAAACCGCCGGAAGCGGAAAAAGCCGCTGAGCCTGCCGCGTCAGAGGATGAAAAACCGACTGATACCCCAACCGATAACGCCGGAGCCTAAACCATGCTAAGCCCCGCCCAGCGTCACATGATGCGGGTGTCGGCTGCTGAGGCGTCGCAGCGGGAGAATGATCCGCTGCGACAGGCCACCGGATACGAGCAAATGCTGTTCCGGCTTGCGGCTGACAAACGCACGTTAAAACAGGTGCGCTCAATTGAGCGTAAAGCCGAAATGAAAAATGTCTTGCTGCCGGGCTATGCACCGTGGGTGGCGGGTGTCCTCGCCAGCGGTCGCGGCGCACAGGACGCGGTATTGATGACGGTCATGGTGTGGAAACTCGACGCCGGAGACATCCCCGGTGCGCTGGAGATTGCCCGTTATGCACTCCAGCACAAACTGGTAATGCCGGAGGGCTACACCCGCCCGACGCCATACCTGTTAGCCGAAGATGTGGCCGACGCCGCAACCCGCGCCCATACCGCCGGGCAGGCGGTCAATATTGAGCTGCTGATCGACACGCTGACGCTGACCGATGCGGAAGACATGCCCGATCAGGTGCGCGCCAAGCTGCACAAAATCATCGGTCTGATACTGCGCAGCGGCAAGCCGGAGCAAGCCCTGTTTCACCTGAAACGCGCCTTTCAGCTTGATAGCCGAAGCGGTGTGAAAAAAGACATAGAGCGGCTGGAAACGGCGCTGCGCAAAGCAGCGGCCAGCCGTTAACCCAACGCGCCCCGCGCCGGGCGGCACACAGGCCGGAACAGTTCACTGTTTTCTGTGCCTGTGTCCACCGCCCACCTATTCAGAGGTTGTCATGACGACAATGATTTTCCCCGCGAAAGCGGATCCACACCCGGATGCGGTGGTTATCCCTGTGCCTGCGAAACAGGATGCGGTAATCGAAAACACGTTTTTCTGGCCTACCGTGGAGCCAGGAACGCTGCGCACGCTGATGCGCCTTGAGAACACCGTCACGCCGGAGCGCCTGCGCCATGCGGCGAAAACCGCAATTTCTGAGGTTAACGCCGAGCTGTACGAGTACCGCGCTGCACAGATGGCGGCAGGGTTTAAAACGCTGGACGCGGTTCCCGCTGAGCGACTCGACGGTCAGAGCGAAAAAGAGCACCACTATCTGTGTGCAGTCAGCGCCATTACCACGGCGACGCTGTACGAGCGTTATCGGAGCTATGACGCCAGCGCCAAAGGCGACCGCAAAGCCGACTCGCTCGACGGCACGATTGATGAACTGTGGCGCGATGCGCGCTGGTCAATCAGTCAGTTACAGGATAAACCCCGCTGCATCATCGGGCATATCTGATGAACGTTATCGCCCAGCAGGGCGACACACTGGACGCCCTGTGTTATCGCCATTACGGGCGCACGCAGGGTGCCGTTGAGGCGGTGTTAGCTGCCAATCCGGGGCTGGCTGAATTCGGGGCGATTCTGCCCCACGGCACCGCCGTCACCCTGCCGGATATTGCCGCCGCCCCTGTCGCAGAAACGGTGAGTTTATGGGATTGAATATGGAAAGAATCACTTCGTTTATCGCGTACTGGATAAGTGTTGCGCTGGCATTTTTCGGCGCCATGACGCCGCAGGATTTCGCGGCCTATTTCGGGGCGCTGGGGGTGGTGTTCACTGTCGGTGTTAACTGGTACTACCGCCGCAAGAGTTACCAGCTATTGAAGACTATCGATCCCCGCGAGGTTATCAATGAAATCACTCGTTAAACGCTGCGTTATCGCCACGGTGTTAGCGCTGGCCGCGTTAGTGCCGGATTTTTCCTTGCTGAAAACGTCACAAGAGGGGCTGGCGCTGATTGCCGACCTTGAGGGATGCCGCTTAAGCCCGTACCAGTGCAGCGCGAACGTGTGGACAAACGGGATCGGACACACCGCAGGCGTGGCGCCGGGGAAAACCATCACCGAGCGTGAGGCGGCGGTCAATCTGGTTGCCGATGTGTTGCGGGTCGAACGGGCGCTGGCACGCTGTATGGCCGTTAACATGCCGCAGGCCGTCTATGACGCCATCGTGAGTTTTGCGTTTAATGTCGGTGTCGGTGCGGCCTGCCGCTCTACGCTGGCGTTTTTCATCAACAAAGGCCAGTGGCGCAGCGCCTGTGACCAGCTATTACGCTGGGTCTATGTCAACGGTGAGGTATCACGCGGTATTGAAACCCGTCGCCAGCGTGAGCGCGCCGTCTGCCTTAAGGGGGCGGCATGAGCACGTTTACCCGCGTAATCCTTGTTGCTGTCGTGTTGTTCATCGTGCTGCTGTTCGTGACTAAGCGGCAACTGTCTGACGCAGAAAAACTGATTAGCGAACAGAGCGCAATGCTGGTTAAACAGTCGCTTGAACTGCTGGTCAGGGATGGAGTGATCGACGCGTTGCAGTCCAGTGCGATACGCAACGAACAGGCACAGGCGGAACTCCGAACGAAACTGTCACAGGCCGGGCAACTGGCCGCGTCCCGCGATAAAAAAATTATGAGGTTACTTAATGAAAATGCCGAACTGCGCCGCTGGTATGGCACTGCTTTGCCTGACGACTTTAAGCGGCTGCACACCCGCCCCGCCTTTGACAACCCCGGCGCTTATTTACGTTGGCTGTCCGAAGGTAACGAGCTGCCCAATACCGGGCAGCAGCCCGGAAACGAACGGTGATTTAAGCGCGGATAACCGCCAACTGGAAAGCGCGCTGGTGAGCTGTGCGCTACAGGTCGAAACCATCAAACACTGTCAGGAACAACACGATGCTGAAACCCAACAGCCTGCGCAGCGCCTTAAATGATGCGGTGCCGGTACTGAAAAATAACCCGGATATGCTGCATGTCTTTATCGACAGCGGCGCGGTGGTGTCTACGCTGGCCGCGTCGCTGTCGTTTGAAAATCAGTACACACTGAATCTGGTCATCACGGATTTTACCGACGATATCGACTGGCTACTGGTGCCGATTCAGGCGTGGATACGTGAAAATCAGCCGGATATAGCCCATGATCGTAAAGGGTTTACCTATCTTGCGGATATTAACGATAACGGTAGCTGTGATATCAGTATCAGCCTGAAACTCACTGAGCGTGTGATCGTCAAAGAGGTAGACAAGGCATTGCACGTTACCCACGCGCCAGAGCCGCCGTTACCTGTTCCCGTCACGCGTCCGGACTCCATGTATATCAACGGCGAATTAGTGAGTCAGTGGAATGAATGAGCTGAAACCGTTTGACGACAAGCTGGCCGGGCTGCTTGCCAGCCTGTCGGCGTCTGGCCGTCGAAAGCTGGCCGGAACGGTGGCAAAAGCCCTGCGCGGTAGCCAGCAGCAACACATCAAACAGCAGCAGGCACCGGACGGCACGCCCTATGCCCCGCGCAAAGCCCAACCGATTAAAGGCAAAAAAGGCCGGGTTAAACGCCAGATGTTCCAGAAACTGCGTACCGCTAAATACCTGAAAGCCAAAGGCACCGCCGATGCGGCCAGCGTGGAATTTGTCGGACGGGTACAACGCATGGCGCGGGTGCATCATTACGGCCTGCGTGATCGGCCTAGCCGCAACGGCGACGATGTTCAATACGAGGCACGGCCGCTGTTAGGGTTTAGCGATCGGGAGTTAAAAGAAGTCGAGGGATTACTGATAGAGCATCTGAGTAAATGAAATCAGCCCCGCGAGTGCGGGGCTTAGCTCACGCTACGTCTTTCACATTTTCATCACGCTGCGCCAGAAAATCTTCCAGCGTAGTGATACGGCTAATTTCTTCCTGAGTGCGCGCGTCGTTTTCCACTTCCCACACGTCAACGCTATTTTGCAGGTTCAACCAGAAATCAACTGACGTATCAAATGCTTTCGCCAACCGGAATGCCATATCAACCGTTAACTTACGGTTATTGTTGACCAGTGCACTGATCGTGTTGCGGTGGACATTCAGCATTTCCGCCAAGTCATTAATCTTCAAACCTGTAGGTTCTAGATATTCATATAACAGGACATCGCCTACGGATGTCGGCTTGCGTTGTGCCTGTGCCATATATTTTCCTTCGGTCTACGAGTCTACGGGTCTACGGGTCTACGGGTCTACGGGTCTACGGGTCTACGGGTCTACGGGTCTACGGGTCTACGGGTCTACGGGTCTACGGGTCTACGGGTCTACGGGTCTACGGGTCTACGGGTCTACGGGTTATTTGTGCTTTTTATAACCATGGTCGTCAAGGTAGATATCCTCTGCTTTACCATCAACCCATTTAAAAATCAGGCGATATTGGATATTTACTCTGATGGATGAATATTCCCCCAATGGCGGATTAAGGTTCTCGTATCGGTTCCCCGGCGGCGATTTTAGGTCTTTTGCTGAAACCGCCGCGTTGATGATATCCAGCTTGCGGGACAAGGATGTAACCACATCGGCAGGTATCTTTTTATGCGACTTGCCATACATAAAAAAATCTTCCAGCCACTGATCCCGAAAGCTATGAATGCTGCGCATTTTTTGCATCCGTCGCTCCCTCGTTTGTTGTGCGTGTAATTGTAATGCACCCATGCACTGTGCGCAAGTGCATTAACAAAACGGTTGATTTTACCTGACAGTTTCCGCTATGGTTCGCCCCACGAGGCCTCGAAAACCTCTTAACGCGGACAACCAACCCCGATAGTGTTGGATTTTTTATGCCTGTCATTCAGTGGACGCATTGCGCGGTCACACCCCGATCAATGTCGGGAGGGCGACTAATAGAATACCCGCAAGGGGAATAAGTCCGCGGTTTCGTTAAGCCGTTTCGAGCCTCCCGGCACCACACCGTTTGTGGTAACTCGAAAAATTTAACGAGGTCATCATGACTACCCAACTATCTGTAGAAAGCCTGCCCGTTATTACTCACAACAATATTCCCGTCGTTACTACTGAACTCTTAGCTCAGCTTTACGGTTCAAAACCTAAAAACATTTCTGACAACTACCTCAACAATGCACAGCGCTTTGTTTGTGGTAAGCATTATTTCAAGATAACCAATTCAGAATTAAAAGAATTTAAGAACAGACCCGATTTAAACGGGTTAGTCGGTAAACGCGCCCGTAGCCTCATCCTCTGGACGGAACGCGGTGCAGCCCGCCACGCCAAGATGCTGGAAACCGATCAGGCATGGGATGTGTTCGAAAAGCTGGAGGACTGCTACTTCAACCCGCAGGAAAAAGCCGTTCCACCTGAACCGAAAAAGCCCGTTCACCCTTGTGAGCTGGAATTTTATATTCCTGAGACACCGCTTATCTTCAACCATATTCAAACCTCGCAACTCAATGCGTTATTCAAATCCGTGGAATATCTGACCATGGATTTTTGGCCGCATATGCAAGCGTTATTCCCAACTCTGGATTGCAAACACGGCTCAGCGGTTAATACCGTGAATTTGTTGATGCGGTTGTTAAAGGATAAGCGTGCAGAGTGTGATGAATTGAGTAAGCAGAACTGATTTATTGGTAACTGCCCCGCCTGATGGCGGGGCTATAAATTTATCTTCCCTTCACGCTTTCAATCAATTTAGCAATTTGCTCAATCCCGTCAAAGGTTGAAGGGATCTTATCTTCTGATGGCATGATATTTGAGAAAATTATCGCCTCAAATTTTTCCAATGAATTTCCGTCATTAGCTTTCATTTCCTTAGCATACTCAGAGTATTTTTGTATAAAGCTACAAAGTGTTTTTCTTAATTCAATTTGATTTACTTGGGATTTTATAGACGTGTAATTGCTCAAGGAAATCCTAAAGTAATAAACAAATATGAATGTCAATGTAAAAGCAGGAATCAAGCTAAATAAAGATAGCATTGAATCAAGCTTAACAACCCCCTCGTAAACTAAATAAACATCGATACCAAAAGGTAAGAGAACTAAAACCCCAAGCAGTATAGTAAACCAAAAGGCTCGTCTTGATTCTATTTTTTTCTTTTCTGATAGATCATCAAATCCGCGATACAAGCCAACAAAATTAAAGGCATTTTCTTGCTCATCTAATCTTTCTTTTAGTTTTTCTACTTTTTCTGTTTGTGTTTTGATTTTTTCATTCCAAGTATCCATGGTTTCTTTCATTACTGTTTCAGCTCGGGCTGCATCTATAAAATTTTGCACATCGCTATTTTGATATTTTTCACGACATAATGAAAATGGCATCTCATATAATGCATATAAAATTTGAACTTGCGCATCATAACTAAAGCTATCTTTTTTATAAATAACAAAATCTTTTACTCTAGTTAATTCAAAGGAAATATCATTAGGTTGATAAAAATGAAACTCCATCAAAAACCGAAACAACAAAGCAAGAAATGAATCAAGATCTGCATCATTTTGTGATTTCTCTTCGAGATAGCTATTAATCCACCCATGTATGAGATTGATATTAAACTGAGTGTACTCATCCCATAAAGCTGGATTCCGCCTCATATTGAGAAGAATTAATTTAATAAACGTCCCCCTATTTTTATTAAACTCATCAGCACCACCGTTTTTTATATTAGGGATATATTCGTTGATTAACGTTTGAGTACTACTTAGTTTAAAAAAATCGAGCATATTTATTTTCTCTTTTAGTTTTTTACCTTGTTGTTTTGCCAACAGAACAACGTCAAAGGTTTGTGTAAGTCGTTCAAAGTATCCACCATGAAGCGATGAACACACAAGCCACCCTTACCGAAATCCAGCGCCTCTTGCGCAATATGATCCGTGTCGGCGTCGTGACCCACGTCAACACAGCGGACGCCCTGTGCCGGGTGCAAACCGGAGACATGACCACAGGCTGGTTGAACTGGTTAACCCGCCGTGCCGGACGTTCACGCGACTGGTGGGCACCGTCCATTGGTGAACAGGTGTTGATCCTGTCCATCGGCGGCGAACTGGACACCGCCTTTGTGCTGCCCGGCATCTATTCCGATGACCAGCCCGCGCCGTCGGCGTCTGCCGATGCGTTACATATCAGCTTTCCCGACGGTGCGATGATCGAGTACGAACCCGCAACATCAGCGCTGACCGTCAGCGGGATTAAAACCGCCACACTCACCGCGTCAGAGTCTGTTACCACTACCGCGCCACAGGTCACCGTGAACGCCTCCACGCGCATCACGTTAGACTCACCGGAGGTGGTCTGCACCAACAAGCTGATTACCGGAACGCTGGAAGTACAAAAAGGCGGGGAAATGCGCGGCACTATCCAGCACAGCGGCGGCGCGTTTACTTCAAACGGCGTGCAAGTGGATAAACACAATCACGGCAACGTACAAAACGGCGGCGGCTGGACGGACGGGACACGATGACAGCACGTTACCTCGGCATGAGCCGTGACAGCGGCCAGACGCTCGGCGACCTTGAGCACATTCGCCAGAGCGTGCGCGACATTCTCATTACGCCCGTCGGGTCGCGGGTGATGCGTCGGGATTACGGGTCGCTGCTGTCGGCGCTGATCGACCAGCCGCAAAATCCCGCTGTGAAATTGCAGGTCATGGCCGCGTGTTACATGGCGCTGCAGCGCTGGGAGCCACGCATCACGCTGACGGCCATCAACCTGACAAGCACCTTTGACGGCAAGCTGGCCGTTGATATTACGGGCGTGCTGGCTGACAGCAACGCCGTTTCCCTTTCTGTTCCTGTGAGCTGACACATGGCGATGATTGATTTAAGCCAGCTTCCCGCACCTGCCGTGGTGGAAGAACTGGACTACGAGGCAGTTTACACCGAGCGCAAAGCGATGCTGCTGTCGCTCTACCCGGAAGACCAGCGCGCCGCCGTTGCCCGCACGTTGGCGCTGGAATCCGATCCGCTCGTCAAGCTGTTACAGGAAAACGCCTACCGCGAATTGCTATGGCGCCAGCGCGTCAATGAAGCCGCTCGCGCCGTGATGGTGACGTATGCGCAAGGGAGTGACCTCGACCAGCTCGGCGCCAATTTCAGCGTGTCCCGTCTGGTGGTCACCCCGGCTGACGATTCGACCCTGCCGCCCACGCCAGCCCTGATGGAATCCGACAGCGATTTGCGCCTGCGCATTCAGCAGTCTTTCGAGGGCTTAAGCGTTGCCGGGTCTGTCGGGGCTTACCAGTACCACGGACGCAGCGCCGACGGGCGCGTGGCGGATGTGTCGGTTATCAGCCCCAGCCCGGCCAGCGTCACCGTGTCGGTACTGTCACGCGAGGGCGACGGCAGCGCCAGCCCGGAGCTGGTCGCTATTGTTACCGACGCTCTGAACGGCGAAGACGTGCGCCCGGTGGCAGACCGCGTGACGGTGCAGTCTGCCGCCATTGTGCCGTATGAGATTGACGCCACGCTGTATCTGTATCGGAGTCCTGAAGCGGAGCCAGTACGCGCCGCCGCCGAACAGAAGCTGAAAGCCTATATCAGTGCGCAGCACCGATTGGGGCGGGATATTCGTCGCTCGGCGATTTATGCTGCGCTGCACGTTGAAGGCGTGCAACGGGTCGAGCTGACGACACCCGCCGCCGATATCGTGCTGACCGCCGCGCAGGCGTCCTACTGTTCCGGCTATCGGCTGGGTGTAGGCGGTGCAGATGAGTGATAGCCGTCTGCTGCCTGTCGGGTCGTCCGCGCTGGAAGTCGCCGCCGCTACTGCCTGCGCCGAGATTACCCGCGTACCGGTTCCCCTGCGCCTGCTGTGGAACCCGGACACCTGCCCGGCACACCTGCTGCCGTATCTGGCGTGGGCGTTTTCCGTTGACCGCTGGGATGAGGTGTGGCCGGAGAGCGTGAAACGGCAGGTGATCCGCGATGCGTTCTTTATCCATCGGCATAAAGGCACCATCGGTGCGTTACGTCGCGTGGTGGAGCCGTTTGGTTATCTGATCCGTATCAGCGAATGGTTTCAGAACGGCGGCGAGCCAGGCACGTTTCGCCTGGACATTGGCGTGCAGGATAGCGGCATTACCGAAGAAACCTTTTACGAGCTGGAGCGGCTGATTGCCGACGCCAAACCCGCGTCCCGTCACCTGTTGGGGCTGAATATCAACCTTGACACGCAGGGCGCGGCCTACGTTGCCGCGCTGTCCTATGGCGGCGACGCGCTGACCGTTTACCCCTATTTTCCTGAAACCATTACCGTGTCCGGTCTGGATGTGACCGGGGCAGCACTTCATTTAATCGACAATGTGAGCGTAACCGCATGAGCGCAACCTATTTTGCCCTGTTAACCAACATCGGCGCGGCCAGACTGGCTAACGCTACCGCGCTGGGTAACCGCCTGAACATCAGCCAGATGGCCGTCGGTGACGGCGGCGGTGTCTTGCCGACACCGAACCCGGCACAAACGGCACTGATTAGCGAGAAGCGGCGCGCCGCACTCAACATGATGAGCATTGACCCGAAAAACCCCAGCCAGATTATCGCCGAGCAGGTTATTCCCGAAAATGAGGGCGGTTGGTGGATTCGTGAAATCGGGCTATTTGACGATGACGGCAATCTGATTGCGGTCGCCAACTGCCCGGAAACCTACAAACCGCAGCTACAGGAGGGCAGCGGCCGCATCCAGACCGTGCGCATGATACTGATTGTCAGCAGTACCGACGCGGTGACGCTGAAAGTTGACCCGGCTGTGGTGCTGGCAACGCGGAGCTATGTTGATAACGCCGTGATCGAGGTGAAAGCCTATGCGGATAATCTGATGAAGCTACACCTTGCCGCGGCTGATCCGCACCCGCAGTACGCGCCAAAGGCCAGTCCGGCACTGACGGGTAAACCTACCGCACCCACAGCGACGCAGGCATCGAATGACATGCAGCTGGCGACCACGGCCTTTGTGAAGTCGGCTATTTCGGCGTTGGTGAACGGGTCGCCGGGGGCGCTGGACACCTTGCAAGAGCTGGCGGCGGCGATGGGTAACGATCCGAACTTCTCAACAACGGTACTTAATGCCATTGCTGATGTTACGAATAAGCACAATGCACACGTAACAGCCGCCGATCCGCACCCGCAATACGCACCGAAAGCCAGCCCGGCACTGACAGGCAAACCCACTGCGCCCACGGCAGCGCAGGCATCGAATGACACGCAACTGGCGAACACGGCCTTTGTGAAAACGGCCATCGGCGCACTGATTAACGGTGCCCCCGGCGCACTGGATACGCTGCAAGAGCTGGCGGCGGCGCTGGGTAACGATCCGAACTTCTCTACGACGGTACTCAATGCCCTTGCTGATGTGACGAATAAGCAGAATGCACACGCCTCCGCCACCGACCCGCACACACAATACGCGCCGAAAGCCAGCCCGGCACTGACTGGTAAACCCACCGCCCCTACGGCAACGCAGGCATCGAATGACACGCAGCTGGCGACCACGGCCTTTGTGAAAGCGGCTATTTCGGCGTTGGTGAACGGGTCGCCGGGCGCGCTGGACACCTTGCAGGAGCTGGCGGCCGCGTTGGGTAATGACCCCGATTTTTCAACGACGATAGTAAACGCGCTGGCCGGGAAGCTGGCAAAAGACCAGAACGGCGCAGATATCGTGAATAAAAAACAGTTCGCCAGAAATGCCAGCCTGCCCCATTTGGGGAGCGGGTGGGTTAATTTCGGCGGCAGTGCTGGCGCGTGGACAACCGCGCAATTTATTGATTTTTTAGATGAGATAGGGGCATTTCAGCATCTGTATTTTGTGTGTGCGGGGTCATGGAGCTACGCGGTAAACCGGAAAATTACCGATACAGGCTGCGGTCACATTGAGCTGGCGGGGGCGGTTGTTGAAGTGTTCAGTGACCGCTTTCATTGCAGAACGATCCGCATCACGACCCCGACAACATCAAGCGACGCGGAGGCGATACCCGGAACGTTTGTTTATATCGATAACGGTGCCGATTCCGCGCCCGGCTGGCGTCGTGAATATAATTCGAAAACCCTGCACGCGGCTGATATCGCGGCGTTAGGTGTGCCGCTTCGTGACGATAAACAGATGTGCCGGGCGTGGGTGCGCTTTAATGAAAACGGTGAAATCAATGACGCATACAATGTGCAGTCGGTGATAAAAAACAGCACCGGAGATTTTACGATCCGCTTTAAAACCCCGATGAAAAATGAAAATTACGCGTTCACCTACACCGTGGGCGGACGAGGCGACTCGATGAACATGTGTTCCGGCGCATCCCAACTGCCGACGGTTGATGCATTGCGGGTTATCAGTGTTTCAGCGACAGGGATCGGCAAAGGGGGCGATTTTCGGCTATTGGATTTTCCGGTCAATTCCGTTGCGATTTTTGGCGGAGTCTGAATAGGCACATTGATCGACGTAGCCGATCAATAACGCATAATCGATCTGTATAAACGTTTATAAAATAGCCAGTCCAGATGTCATTATGTCTATGGTTTTAAAATAATAATGATCCACTGGGGAAAGCGAAGCCCACCGTCCGCCAACGGTGGGCTTTTTTCATGGCTGTTTTTCGCCCCGGTGTTGTGCCAGCCCCCACCGTGCCAGCATTACTCGCCCGCCTCAGACTCACACAACACAATAGCCTTGCCTATTTTTATGGAGTCAGCTAAATGAGTGATTTTCACCACGGCGTGCAGGTCGTCGAAGTCAACGACGGCACGCGCGTTATTTCCACCGTTTCCACCGCCATTATCGGCATGGTATGTACCGCCGCCGACGCCGACGCGGCCACCTTTCCCCTGAATACCCCGGTGCTGATTACCAACGTGCTGTCCGCCGTCGGCAAGGCCGGGAAAAAAGGCACGCTGGCCGCTGCCCTGTCTGCCATCGCCGACCAGTCCAAACCCGTTACCGTTGTGGTGCGTGTGGACGAAGGTAAAGACGAGGCCGAAACCATCAGCAATGTGATCGGCGGCAGTGACGAAAACGGCAAATACACCGGGATGAAATGCCTGTTAGATGCCATGACCGCCACGGGGGTGAAACCGCGCATTCTCGGTGCGCCGGGGCTGGACTCGCTGCCTGTTGCCACGGCGTTAGCCTCCATTTGTCAGTCGCTGCGTGCTTTTGGTTACGTCAGCGCGTGGGGCTGCAAAACCCTGTCGGACGCCATCAACTACCGGGAAAATTTTAGCCAGCGTGAATTGATGGTGATCTGGCCGGATTTTATCGCATGGGATACCACGGCCAACGCCAGCGCCACCGCGTATGCCACCGCCCGCGCCCTCGGTCTGCGCGCCAAAATCGACCAAGAAACCGGATGGCATAAAACCCTGTCTAACGTCGGCGTGAACGGCGTGACGGGCATCAGCGCGTCGGTGTTCTGGGATTTGCAGGCACCCGGCACCGATGCGGATTTACTGAATCAGGCAGGTGTCACCACGCTGGTACGTAAAGACGGCTTCCGCTTCTGGGGTAACCGCACCTGTTCTGACGATCCGCTGTTCCTGTTTGAGAACTACACCCGCACCGCGCAGGTGCTGGCTGACACGATGGCCGAGGCGCACATGTGGGCGGTGGATAAGCCCGTTACCGCGACGCTTATCAAAGACATTATCGAAGGTATCAAAGCCAAGTTTCGCGAACTGAAATCCGGCGGTTACATCATTGATGCGGATTGCTGGTTCGATGAAACCGCGAACGATAAAGGCACCCTCAAAGCGGGGAAATTGTATATCGATTACGACTATACCCCCGTTCCCCCGCTTGAAAACCTCACCCTGCGCCAGCGCATCACCGATAAATATCTGGTGAATCTGGCCGCGTCGGTCAACAGCTAAGGAGCTAACGCGCTATGGCACTGCCTCGCAATCTGAAATTTATGAACCTGTTTAACGACGGCATGAGCTATATGGGGATCGCCTCCGCCGTCACGCTGCCGAAACTCACCCGCAAGCTGGAGAACTATCGCGGCGGCGGCATGAACGGCACCGCGCCCATTGATTTTGGGCTGGATGATGACGCGCTGTCGATGGAATGGACGCTAGGCGGTTTTGCTGATGAAACGCTGTGGAGCCAGTACGCCGCGCCGGGCGCTGACAAGGTGTTGCTGCGCTTTACCGGGTCATACCAGCGCGATGACACCGGGGAAATTTCGGCGGTTGAAGTGGTGATGCGTGGCCGTCATAAAGAAATTGACGGCGGCGAGAGTAAGCAAGGGGAAGCCACTGAAACCAAGATTTCCACCCAATGCACCTATTACAAGCTGACCATCGACGGCAAAGAGATGATCGAGATTGACACCATCAACATGATTGAGCGTGTTGTCGGTGTTGACCGTCTGGAGCAGCACCGCCGGGCGATTGGTCTGGCGTAAATCTATCCGGCCAGCCCGGCGCTGGCCGTCTTCTTTCTATTTTCTATCTGAACACAGAGGCAACATCATGAACAAAAACGACAACGTGGTCACACTGGAAACCCCTATCAAGCGCGGCGAAACCATCATCGACACTATCACCCTGATTAAACCGACTACCGGAACGCTGCGCGGCGTCAGCCTGGCGGCGCTGGCCGGGTCGGACGTCGACGCACTGATTAAAGTGCTGCCACGCATGACCATTCCGGCACTCACCGAAACCGACATCACCCGCATGGAATTGCCGGATATGATTGCCATCGCGGGCAAGGTGGTCGGTTTTTTGACGCCGAAATCGCAACAGGGAACCTCCCCCGAAGCCTGAGTGTTGATGAGCTGATGGCGGATATCGCGGTAATTTTTCACTGGCCGCCATCGGAGCTGTACCCAATGACCCTCACCGAGTTGATCCTGTGGCGCGACAAGGCGCTGAAACGCAGCGGACATACCAATGAGTAATAATTTACAGTTAAATGTTTTGCTCAAGGCCGTGGACAGTGCGACTCGCCCGTTTAAGGCGGTGCAAACCGCCAGTAAAAAGCTGTCGGGCGATATCCGCGATTCACAGACCCAGCTCAAAGACCTGAACACGCAGGCCGGGCGTATCGACGGTTTCCGCAAGGCAAAAAGCCAGCTCAGCGAAACGGGCGCGGTACTCCAGCAGGCGCAGGCCAAAGCCGCCGAACTGTCGGCGGAACTGCGCAATAGCGAAAATCCCACCAAACGGCAGGCACAGGCGCTGGAGCGGGCGAAACGTCATGCCGCCACGCTAAAAACGGAGTATGGACAACTGCGCCAGTCGGTACAGCGCCAGCGTACTGAGCTAGAGCTGGCAGGCATCAGCACGCGCAACCTGTCCGGCGCGGAGCGCAAATTACGCAACAACATATCTCAGACAACGACGCAGCTTGACCAGCAACGCGCCGCGCTGTCCCGCGTCAGCCAGCAACAGGAAAAACTGAACGCGGTCAGGCAGCGCTATGAGAAAGGCAAGGAAATCACCGCCGGGGTACGCAATACCAGCGCGGCGGCGTTTGGCCTCGGTTCCGCGGCGCTGTATGCCGAAAGCCGCCTGATTGCGCCGTCGGTACAGGCCGACGGACACGGGGCGCGCATCGCCGCGCAGACAGGCGGGAATGCGGCCGACGGCGAACAGTACACCCGCGTTATCAAAGATATTAACGCTTCGGGTGTGAGTAACGATCTCACTCAGATAGCGGACGCGGTGGCTGCGGTGCGCAGCACATTGGGGGCGATGGGAGACGTCGGGGAAACCGAGCTGGCGCGGATATCGCGGAAGGCGCTGGACATACAAACGGCGCTCGGTGGCGATGCAACCGAGAGTATCCAGATAGCCGCCATCATGATGAAAAATGGCCTCGCGAAGAACAGCGACGAGGCATTTGATTTGATGGTGTCCGGGATGCAGCGCGTGTCGGCGCAGATGCGCGGCGAACTGCCGGAAATCCTGCACGAATATTCGACCCACTTCCGCAACATGGGATTCAGCGGATCGGAGGCGATGACGCTGCTGGTTGAGATGGCGCAGCAAGGCAAGTTTGCGCTGGACAAGACAGGCGACGCGGTTAAAGAGTTCTCAATCCGTGGGTCGGATATGTCCAAAGCCAGCATTGAAGCGTATGACGCCGCCGGACTCAATGCCGCCAAAATGTCTACCGCGATTGCCAGCGGCGGCGATAAGGCGCGGGCGGCAATGCAAAAAACCGCCAACGGGCTGCTGAAAATCAAAGATCCGGCAGAACGGGCAAACGCGGCCATCGCCCTGTTTGGTACGCCGATTGAAGACCTGTCGATTGACCAGATACCGAAATTCCTGTCCGCACTGGCCGGAGCCGAAAACAAGCTCGGTGACGTGTCCGGGGCGGCTGACCGTATGGGCGATACCCTGCGTGATAACCTTGAGGGGGATATCGGGCGGCTACAGGGCGCGATGTCCAGTCTGCGCTTTAACCTGTTCAATGACGATGACGGCGCACTGCGCAAACTGACGCAGGCCGCGACGGAGTGGTTAACCCGCGTCAATGAATGGGTCAAGGCTAACCCGGAGCTGACGCGGCAGATAGTGATGGTGGGTGGCGCAGCCACGGCGTTAATTACGGTGCTGGGCGGGATCGGGCTGGTTGCGTGGCCTGTCATGAGCGGGATTAATGCATTAATTGGCGGAGCGGGTTTACTGAGTGCCGGATTACGGTTTGCCGGAACACGCGGCATTACGCCGCTGTCAGGAGGATTAACCCGCCTCGGCGGGATGATCGGCTGGCTGGCAAAGTCGCCGCTGATGCTGCTACGTGCCGGAACCTCTGCGCTGACCTCGGCATTCGGGGCGGTCAGTAACCCGCTGACCATTATTCGGGGCGCGATGTCGGGTTTTGGCCGGGTGCTGATGTGGCTGTTTACGTCACCGCTGGCACTGCTGCGCACTGGCATTACGCTGGTTGGTAGTGCGTTAGGCGTGCTGCTGTCTCCCGTCGGGCTGGCCGTCGCGGCGATGGTTGGCGGCGCACTGCTTATCTGGAAATACTGGGAGCCGATTCAGGCCTTTATCGGCGGCGTGGTTGAGGGATTCGTGGCGGCCAGCGCGCCAATCATTGCGGCGTTTGAGCCGCTCCAGCCTGTCTTTACGTGGATTGGTGACAAAATCCGGGCGCTGTTTGGCTGGTTCGGCGATCTGCTGAATCCGGTCAAATCCACTGCCGCCGAGCTGGACGGTGCGGCCAGCATGGGGAAACGGTTTGGTGAGGCACTGGCTAACGGGCTGAACATCATCATGAACCCGCTGGAGTCGCTGAAAAAAGGCGTGTCGTGGCTGCTGGAAAAGCTGGGGCTGGTTGACGAGAAATCGAAGAAGCTGCCGACCGCTGACAGTATCCTGCCGCCACAAGAGGCCGCCGCGCTAAAGGTGGGGGTCATCACCGCACCGGTTCCGCAAGGCGTCGACGCAACGTCAATTGCTGCCCGCTACAGCGGTGTACGTGATAACGGCGGTGGTATCAAGCTGGGAGAGTTTGCCGTCGTCGGTGAACATGGTCCTGAAATCGTTGAGGGTCCGGTCAATGTCACCAGCCGTAAAAAAACGGCGGCGATGGCGTCCGCAGCCATGAACATGTCAGCCTATCGCCCGATAGCGCCAACGGTTCAGGCCAGCGCGGCATCATCCCCGATCAGCATTCACGCGCCAATTAGCATTGTTGCCCAGCCCGGCCAGAGTGCGCAGGACATCGCGAAGGAAGTCACACGCCAGCTTGAGCAGCGGGAACGGGCGGCGCGGTCACGCGCATTCAGTCAGTACAGTTATCAGGGAGGCGAATTATGATGCTCACATTAGGGCTGTTTGTGTTCCAGCTCCAGACCCTGCCTTACCAGAACATGCAGCGCAACGTTGACTACCGCTGGCCGTCAAACAGCCGCGTCGGTCAGCGTCCTGCGTTGCAGTTCTTAGGCGTTGAAGACGAGAAAATCACGCTGTCAGGGGAACTCCTGCCGGAAATCACAGGCGGCACACTGTCGTTGCTGATGCTGGAGACGATGGCCGATCAGGGGCGTGCATGGCCGCTGATTGAGGGCAGCGGCACGATTTACGGCGTGTTTGTGGTGAACAGTATCAGCCAGACGAAAACCGATTTTTTCCCTGATGGCCGCGCCCGGCGGATTGAATTTACCATCACGCTGACCCGCGTTGACTCGTCGCTGTCTGCGATGCTGGGCGATTTACGCCAGCAGGCGGAGGGATTGATCGGCAGCGCCGGGGAAATGGCTAACCGGGCGCAATCCGCCATTGGGGGGTTATTCGCATGATTAACCCGCTGAATGTTCGCGCAGGCAGTAAAACCGCCCCGGCGTACCTGCTGCGACTCAATGAGCAGGACATCACAACCGTTATCAGCTCGCGTCTGCTATCACTGAGCCTGACTGATAACCGGGGATTTGAAGCCGACCAGCTCGACATCGAGCTGGACGACAGCGACGGACTGTTGCAGTTACCCCGCCGGGGCGCGGTGCTGTCGGTGTTTTTGGGCTGGGAAGGTGAAGCGCTGATCGGTAAAGGTGATTTTACGGTGGATGAAATAGAGCACCGTGGCACACCGGATACGCTTACTATCCGGGCGCGGAGTGCCGATTTTCGCGGGTCGCTGAACTCCCGGCGTGAGCTGTCCTATCACGACACCACGCTGGGGGCGATTGTTGAACAGGTGGCGAAGCGTAACAACCTTGCGCCGATGCTGGCTGACGGATTCGCGGGGATAAAAATTCCGCACATCGACCAGACGCAGGAAACCGACGCGGTATTTATTACCCGGCTGGCTGAGCGCAACGGGGCAATCGTGGCGATCAAAGCCGGGCGTTTGCTGTTTATCCGTCCCGGAACGGGGAAGACGGCCAGCGGTAAACCTATCCCACAGCAGATTATTGAACGCAGCGACGGCGATCAGCACAGTTTTAGCCTCGCTGACCGGGGCGCGTACACAGGTGTAACGGCAAGCTGGCTGCATACAAAAGAGCCTCAACCTGAAAAGCCGAAAACGGTAAAGGTAAAACGTCAGAAAAAAGTGTTATTGCATCAGGGAGCACAACCACAGAAGACGCACCCTAAAGCGAAAAAGGCAAAGAAGGAGCCAGAAGCCCGCGAGGGGGATTATCTGGTTGGCACGGATGAAAACGTGCTGGCGCTGACCACGGTTTTTGCGACTAAAGCACAGGCCACGCGCGCTGCACAGGCGAAGTGGGACAAGCTGCAACGCGGTGTCGCGGAGTTTTCTATTACGCTGGCAATGGGACGCGCTGACCTGTTCCCTGAAACCCCTGTTCAGGTGAGCGGCTTTAAGCAGGTGATCGACGAACAGGAATGGACAATCTCAAAAGTGACGCATTCCTTGAGTAATAACGGCTACATTACCGCACTGGAGCTGGAAGTGCTGCTGTCTGATGTTGAGTATGAGGGAAGTGAACAGTAATTCATTTTCAAATCAATATTTGAAAAATCGAATAAAGTGATATGATTGATGATATAAACCAGACAGGACGATAAGGCGATTTACGAAATGATGCATTGCCCACTCTGCCAAAATGCAGCGCACGCGAGATCCAGCCGCTACATTACGAACAAGACAAAAGAGCGTTATCACCAGTGCCAGAATATCAACTGCGGTTGCACATTCAAGTCAATGGAAACCATCGCGGATATTATTATGACGCCGGGCGATGTTAAGCCCGTCCCGCCACACCCTGATCGGTCAAATCAGGGAACACTCTGGATTTAACACAGCAACCTAAAGCCCGCGAAAGCGGGTTTTCTTTTGCCTATCTGTCGCCACTGCTTTTTCTCTGCCGCCACTTTGCCGCCACTTAGATAAAAAAAAGCCTAGCATTTACGCTAGGCCTTTGAAAAATAACAACTTTCGGATGTTGCGAAAGCGCTATCTTAGTTAAGACGCTCTTTGATACGAGCAGACTTACCAGTACGCTCACGCAGGTAGTACAGTTTGGCTTTACGCACGGCACCACGACGTTTAACAGCGATGCTGTCAACTACTGGAGAGTGAGTCTGGAATACACGCTCCACGCCTTCGCCGTTAGAAATTTTGCGAACAGTGAATGCAGAATGCAGACCGCGGTTACGAATAGCGATAACCACGCCCTCGAATGCCTGCAGACGTTTTTTGCTACCTTCAACAACCCATACCTTCACTTCTACGGTATCACCCGGACGAAATGCAGGTACGTCCTGCTTCATTTGTTCGTCTTCGATTTGCTTAATAATGTTGCTCATAATATGTCTCTTACCCTAGGTAAACTGATAGTTGGGTTCGCCAGGTCAAACCGGCGTAACCACCTAATACTCTTGTTGCTCAGACTGATATTCACGTTGGAATTCAGCCAGCAACCTTGTTTGCTCGTCAGTCAGAGCTAGGCTTTTCAGAAGTTCAGGTCTTCTAAGCCAGGTTCGGCCCAGCGACTGCTTCAATCGCCAGCGGCGTATTTCCGCATGGTTTCCAGACAGTAACACTGCCGGAACCTCCATGCCTTCCAGTATTTCAGGGCGAGTGAAATGAGGACAGTCCAGCAACCCATCGGCAAAAGAATCTTCTTCTGCTGAAGCCTGATGCCCCAGTACGCCCGGTATAAAGCGGGCAACGGAGTCAATCAGGGTCATCGCTGGCAGTTCCCCACCACTAAGTACGTAATCGCCGATCGACCATTCTTCATCGATTTCGGTTTTAATTACGCGCTCATCAATCCCCTCGTACCGTCCACAGACCAGAATCATCTTCTGGTTCGTAGCGAGTTGACGTACGCCTTGCTGATCTAATTTACGGCCCTGAGGTGATAAATAAATCACTCTCGCGCCTTCGCCTGCCGCTGCTTTTGCTGCGTGGATCGCATCCCGTAAAGGTTGCACCATCATCAGCATTCCGGGGCCGCCGCCGTAAGGTCGGTCGTCCACGGTGCGATGCCGATCGTAAGTGAAGTCGCGAGGACTCCAATACTGTACGTTCAGCAGGCCATTTTTTACTGCCCGGCCAGTGACTCCGTAATCAGTAATTGCCCGGAACATCTCTGGAAACAGGCTAATCACCCCAATCCACATAGTCTCGTTCCGCTGGGTACTACTGGTCGATTCAGAGCTCAAAAACCAGGATCCCAATCTACTTCAATAGTTTGAGTAGAAAGGTCGACGCGCTTAACAACCTGTTCAGTGAGGAACGGAACCAGCCGTTCCTTGACTCCGAAGGCATCTTTCAGGTTGGCTTTTATTACCATCACATCGTTCGAGCCGGTTTCCATCATATCGATGACTTTACCCAACTCATAACCAGTTACGGTCACGACCTGACAGCCCATAAGATCCTTCCAGTAATAATCACCTTCGCCCAGATCGGGCAGTTGTGACGAATCTACGACAATTTCGCAATTAGTCAGTAAATTAGCCGCATCACGGTCATCAGTACCTTTCACTTTAATGATCAGATCCTGATTGTGATACTTCCAGCCTTCAATCTCGACAAGCTGCCAACCGCTTTTGCTCTGGATGAACCAAGGCTGATAATCAAAAATGCTCTCGGCATCTTCGGTGGATGAAAACACTCTGAGCCAACCTCGGATGCCATACGCCGATCCAATTTTCCCCATCACAATCGGGTTAACGGGAGGCTTTGGGCTGAGTTGATTGCTCATTATCACCACCGCAACAGATTATGCTGCTTTTTTAGCGTCTTTGATCAGCGAAGATACGCGATCAGACACAGTTGCACCCAGACCAAGCCAATGCTCAATACGGTCCAGATCCAGACGCAGGGCTTCTGCTTGACCAGCTGCGATTGGGTTGAAGAAACCTACGCGCTCGATGAAACGACCATCACGCGCATTGCGGCTGTCGGTCACGACTACTTGATAGAAAGGGCGTTTTTTAGCGCCGCCACGTGCCAAACGAATTGTTACCATAACATCCTCTTTAGTGAATAAAACAACTGGGCCCCATCGAGGAACGGAGCCCAGTATGTCATATAAAAAGCCCGAAAATTTTACTCATTTTGGCGCAAAAAGCAATCTAAAGCGTGTAATCTCGCCAAGAGTTTCTCTGCACCATCGGTTTCGGTGGTTAACGCCCCGGGAATCCTGGTGGCATCATCCCTTTCATACCGCGCATCATTTTCGCCAGGCCGCCGTTTTTCATCTTCTTCATCATTCGCTGCATATCATCGAACTGTTTCAGAAGGCGGTTTACATCCTGCACCTGCATGCCAGAGCCCATCGCGATACGACGTTTGCGCGATCCTTTGATAATCTCAGGCTTAGCACGTTCCTGATGCGTCATTGAATTAATGATCGCTTCCATACGTACCAGCACCTTGTCATCCATTTGCGATTTCACATTATCAGGCAGTTGGCCCATGCCAGGCATTTTACTCATCATGCTCGCCATGCCGCCCATATTGCGCATCTGCTTGAGCTGATCCAGAAAATCGGTCAAATCAAACCCATCACCCTTCTTCAGCTTCTTCGCCAGCTTCTCTGCCTGTGTACGGTCAACCTTGCTTTCAATATCTTCAATCAGTGAAAGCACATCGCCCATGCCGAGAATGCGCGATGCAACACGCTCAGGGTAGAACGGCTCCAGCGCTTCGGTTTTTTCACCGACGCCGAGGAATTTAATCGGCTTACCAGTAATATGGCGGATAGACAACGCCGCACCGCCACGGGCATCACCATCAATTTTAGTGAGGATTACACCGGTCAGCGGCAGCGCTTCATTAAAGGCTTTCGCCGTATTCGCCGCATCCTGCCCCGTCATGGCATCAACCACAAACAGCGTTTCAACGGGCTTAATCGCCGCGTGAACCTGCTTGATTTCGTCCATCATCGCGTCGTCAACATGGAGACGACCCGCGGTATCGACCAACAATACATCGTAGAATTTCAGCTTAGCGTGTTGTAACGCACGTTCTACAATCGCAAGCGGCTTTTCCTGCACGTCTGACGGGAAGAAATCGACCCCCACCTGCTCTGCCAATGTTTCCAACTGTTTAATCGCCGCAGGGCGATAAACGTCAGCTGAAACCACCAGCACTTTTTTCTTATGCTTTTCGCGCAGGAATTTACCCAGTTTGCCCACGCTGGTCGTTTTACCCGCACCTTGCAGACCGGCCATCAGAACAACCGCAGGTGGTTGCGCAGCAAGATTCAGCTCGGCGTTGATGTCCCCCATGGCACTGACGAGTTCGTTTTTAACAATTTTGACGAACTCTTGGCCCGGCGTCAGACTTTTATTAACTTCATGCCCTACGGCACGCTCTTTCACGCGATTGATAAAATCACGCACCACAGGTAACGCGACGTCGGCTTCCAGCAATGCCATACGCACTTCACGCAGCGTTTCCTTTATGTTGTCTTCAGTCAACCGCCCACGGCCACTGATATTGCGCAATGTGCGCGAGAGTCGATCGGTTAAATTTTCAAACATATCTCATGCTCAACGTAAGACAGGCCGCCAGCGCGACACGAATGGAAGAGATTATACACAAAAGCGGGAACGATCTCAGCGCTGCTGACGGAGAACTGTTGGTGCCCACGGCGACTAACGCTATACTGATTCTTCATTTTACCTAGTTGATATTTAATAACCTATTTGTATGTCTGTTTTCGCTATTGTGGCGCTTGTCGCCTACACACTCAGCCTCGGACTGATTATCCCCAGTCTGCTGCGCAAGAACAGTGCATATCGTCGGCTGGCAATACTCTCGGCCAGCGCTGCGCTAATCTGCCATGCGGTGGCGCTCTATCAACGTATTTTCGATGTCCAGGTCGGCCAAAACCTTAGCCTGCTGAATATCGGTTCGCTGGTCAGTCTTATCATCTGTACGGTGATGACGATTGTTGCCGCGCGCGATCGTGGCTGGTTTATTCTTCCTATCGTTTACACCTTTGCGCTGATCAATCTAGCCTTCGCCAGCTTCATGCCAAGTGAATTTATTACGCATCTGGAAGCGTCACCGGGCTTGATGATCCATATCGGTCTGGCACTTTTTTCCTATGCCACGCTGTTAATTGCTGCCCTTTATGCGCTCCAGCTTGCCTGGCTTGATTATCTGCTCAAGAATAAAAAACTGGGATTTGCCGCTGACATGCCGCCGCTGATGGGCATTGAGCGTAAAATGTTTCACATCACGCAGATTGGCGTCATTCTGCTCACGCTGACGCTCTGTACCGGCTTGTTCTACATGGACGATCTAATCGATAACAAAGAGAACTTGCACAAGGCCGTGTTCTCCCTGTTTGCGTGGTTCATCTATATTCTGCTGCTCTGGGGACATTATCATGAAGGGTGGCGCGGTCGGCGCGTTGTCTGGTTCAGCCTGCTCGGCGCGCTGATGCTAACGCTTTCCTACTTTGGTAGCCGGGTTATACAACACTTTCTTGCCGTCTGACCCTTTCTCGAACACAAAAAAAGAGAGCCAACTTTCAGCTCTCTTTTTTATTTGTACCTATCCGACAAACTAGATATGCAGCTCGGCCAGCTTATCTTTCGGCAGTGCCAGATCGTCATTTTGGTTGATACCAATATCATGATCCACGATGTGCTGAGCGATTTCCTGCGCTTCTTTCAGCGAGTGCATCTCATAGGTGCCACACTGGAATTCGTTCAGCTCAGGAATTTTACGCTGGTCGGTCACTTTCAGAACGTCTGCCATCGCCGCTTTCCAGGAATCAGCAACACGTTGCTCATCCGGCGTGCCAATCAGGCTCATGTAGAAACCCGTACGGCATCCCATCGGAGAAATGTCGATAATTTCCACGCCATCACCGTTTAGATGATCGCGCATGAACCCAGCAAACAGGTGCTCTAGCGTATGGATACCACGCTCTGGCATGACTTCAATGTTCGGACGACAGAAGCGCAGGTCAAATACCGTGATATTGTCGCCATGAGGGGTTTTCATGGTTTTAGCGACCCGAACTGCGGGTGCGGCCATACGGGTATGGTCAACGGTAAAGCTATCTAGTAACGGCATAATTCCACCTCCTCAAAGAAAAAAATTCATTTTTTCTCGTTTCCGAGAACTTTTCCTTTTTATGCGAGTCTGACTTACTGAAAGACGCGCATTTATTATCATCATCCCTATTAGAGATGTTTATTTGGCCACAGTTTCTGTGGCCTTTTCTTTTTAATTCGCCGCCAGATAATCGTCAAAGCTCATCGTATCTTCAGACTCAATCTGACGTTGACGCTGCCAGGAGCGTTCGCTCGCAGCAGCCAACTGTTCTTCCGTCAACACCTGCAACGGTTCGTTGCTGAGCATTTTGCGGTATTCTTCCGCTAAATTCAGCCCCACGCTACCATTGCCTTCTTGCTTCATCAACGTTAATAGTCGACCAGAGAACGTCGTTTCTGGATCGTCAAAACCAGCAAGCAGCTCATCGCAAACCTGCTGATAGTGCAGTTGACCGTTTTCCGCGTCCAGTACTTCCGCAACACGACGTAAATCCGCAAACAGGGATTTCCCTACTTCGGCAATCGGCTGTTGGATGGTTTCACACCGCATACCCACCGTTTGCCCCGGTTTACGCCCTTCCAGAATCACCCGATTCCAGTTTTTACGCGTACACAGTAGCTCATCGGCGCTCATTTCCGGCGCATCTGCCAGCGCACACCAGATCAGGAATAGATCCAGGAAACGTACCTGACTTTCACTCACCCCGGTCGGAGAGAAAGGATTGATATCCAGTGAACGCACTTCGATATATTCGATTCCGCCACGCAGCAAGGCATCAGACGGCGTTTCACCCGCTCGAGTTACACGCTTCGGACGAATCGGCGCATAAAGCTCGTTCTCAATCTGCAAGACGTTCGTATTCAATTGTAGATAACGACCATCCTTCTTCATACCAACCCGAGCATATTCCTCAGATGGCGTTTTTATCGCGCGTTTTAACGCAGCGACATAGGTATCCAGATCGTTAAACGTAATCCCCAAATTGCTCTGTGATTTATTGGTATAGCCTAAGTCACTGAGCCGCAGAGAGGTTGCATAGGGCAGATACAGCATGCCTTTTTCCGTGCGCTCAAACGGCAGTGCCGTTTCCCGCCCTTTCAGGAAAGAAGAACAGATCGCCGGAGAAGCACCGAACAGGTAAGGGATCACCCAACCAAAGCGGTAATAGTTGCGAATCAGTCTGAAATATCCCGCAGAAATGGCTTTTTTCCCACTTTCTGTATCAGAGACGCCCTCACGCGCCTGCCAGAATGACAGCGGCAGGGAAAAGTTGTAATGCACGCCGGAAATGGTCTGCATCAACGCGCCATAGCGGTTTTTCAACCCTTCGCGATAAAGCGTTTTGAAGCGCCCGATATTTGATGAACCATACTGCGCCAGCTCTATATCTTGTTCGCTGTCGATAAAGCACGGCATGCTCAATGGCCACATCCGCTCATCACCAAGATTGCGGGAAACGTGGCGATGAATATCGCGCAGAAACGTCAGCAGGTGATCAACATCTTTATCGACCGGCGTAATAAACTCCAACAGCGCTTCTGCAAAATCTGTCGTAATCCACGGGTGTGCCAACGCCGAACCCAATATCTCAGGGTGCCCTGTCGTAGCAAGATGTCCGTTTGCTGTTACGCGCAATGTTTCGCGTTCAATTCCACGCTGAATGCCCTTCACCGCCAAGGGGTGTTTTTCCAGCCAAGAAAGTGCTTCTGAAATGTCCGGGATCAAATCGACCTCCCGTTGTTAAAATGTAATGGTTGTAAGCATAATTGAAACTCAGTAGCACTCACCAGTTCACATTGCAATCTGGTTAAGACCACCACGCCATGCCCTGTAACGTTATACCTGCCAATACGATATACCGCAGCGCTTTTCCAATAACGATGAAAACCGCCGATTGTACCCAGGGCATGCGTAGCCAACCCGCTAACACGCACAATAAATCGCCTACTACCGGAACCCAGCTAAATAACAGCGCAGCGCAACCATAGCGCTGCAACCAGCGCATGGCCACCGTATACCCAGCTTGTTGTTTTGGCTGAGGGAGTAAGCGCCCTATAAAAATATTTGTTAACCCGCCCAGCGTATTTCCTACCGTCGCCACAGCGATCAACAGGTAGGGTTTTGCGCTGTCAGCCAACAATAACGTTACCAGCAGAACTTCTGAACTACCGGGCAACAGTGTTGCACTGAGCAGGCTACTCCAGAAAAGAGAAAAAACGGCCCAGAACTCACTCACAATGTACGGACGTCAACCACGGCCATGTTAGCGCGTTTAGCGGCTTCAATACCGTAGTCTGCATCTTCAAACACAATGCAGTGTTCCGGTGCAACAGAAATCAACGCAGCACAGCGCAGAAAGGTATCAGGGAAAGGCTTATGCCGAATCACATCATCCGCCCCAACAATTGCATCAAAATAATCATGCAAACCCAAATGCGTTAGCAATCTATCAGCCATGCCATGCGTGCTACCCGTACCGACCGCCATAGGGCGCCGTCCGCGATAATGCTTAACCACATCAATCAGCGGCAGGGGTTTTACTGTATCCAGCAGCATTGCCTCAACAACAGCAGTTTTTTCCGCAGCCAGTTGGTGAGGATCAATATCAGCCTGATGACTGTCGATAATACGCTGTGCAATATGCCAGATGGGCGAGCCGTTCAACGCTGTCATGGCACTGGCATCATATCTCATACCATACCGTGCAAGAACCTCATCCCACGCTTTATGGTGCGTCGGTTCAGTATCGAGCAGGGTGCCATCCATATCAAAGATCAGCCCTTGATAGCGATCGTACATCATGACTCCATGATCACTGAAAAGAGAGCTTACTTTATCGTAAAGTGAAAACGTTGTCGCTTACTCAATAACCTTATAAAAAACAGGTTATTACTACCATAGTGGTAAGAAAACCTTTATTTATTCACCGATTCAATACCGGTATACAGGCAGAATAAGAGACAAGAGTTAAGGTGCGGACGTGATGAGAGAAATATCGTTCTGAATCGGCAAAAGGGCCAATGACGTTATCGCGCTAAAAGTAGGCAGAGGACGTTTGATAAGACAGAAGTGGTGTATCTGAGAACGGTGTCTGACTTGTACCGTCCTGGCAGGACGTCGATTACGCAATATTATTCTTGCGCTTATTAAGCCACACTAAGATAAGAAGTAAGACAACGATTTTATTTACATCAGAATATGGTGCATCCGGGAGGATTACTCGGCTTCGCCTCGCCCTTCGGGCCGTTGCTAAAGCAACGTTTTCCTCCCTTGTTCCTATAAACCAAGACTATCGGTTATAAGAGCAAGATAACAACCTTATCCATATCGAAATATGGTGCATCCGGGAGGATTCGAACCTCCGACCGCTCGGTTCGTAGCCGAGTACTCTATCCAGCTGAGCTACGGATGCAGAGTGTGGTGCAGAAATAAGGGAATTGAGCGAGATACTTAAGAATGGTGCATCCAGGAAGATTATTCGGCTTCGCCTCGCCTTTTGGCGCTGTTGCTAAAACAGCATTTTCTTCCTTATTCCTATAAACCAAGATTATCGGTTATAAGAGCAAGATAACAACCTTATCCATATCGAAATATGGTGCATCCGGGAGGATTCGAACCTCCGACCGCTCGGTTCGTAGCCGAGTACTCTATCCAGCTGAGCTACGGATGCATTAAAAATTCTTTATCTACGACAAAACTTACTTTTACTAATACTACTTGCCTCGAAAAGGCAGTATTTAATGGTGCATCCGGGAGGATTCGAACCTCCGACCGCTCGGTTCGTAGCCGAGTACTCTATCCAGCTGAGCTACGGATGCATATTAAATGGCGGTGAGGGAGGGATTCGAACCCTCGATGCAGCTTTTGACCGCATACTCCCTTAGCAGGGGAGCGCCTTCAGCCTCTCGGCCACCTCACCTTACATTACCTGATTTGCTACTAAGAACTTCTTGTTAGTGCTCACCGGTACTGCGTGGCGCACATATTACTTTCCCAGACTTATAAGTCAAACAATTTTTCCCACCTTGTGTTTGTTTGAACAATTCGCATCCAAGATGCGTATTTTCACAACAAAAAGTCTGTTTTATCGACAGAAAAACAGGCGGTTACCTTGCTAGAAGGAACGCACAGTAAAATGGATATATCGATAAATGTGTGGGAGAAAAGCGGGAAATAACAATTGCGTCCCGCGAACACGAGACGCATTGTCAATCAATATGACGTTGGTTGAGATTTTTCGGCCTGAATACGCTGATAGATCTCTTCACGGTGGACAGAAACCTCTTTAGGTGCATTAACACCAATACGCACCTGGTTGCCTTTCACTCCTAATACGGTAACCGTTACCTCATCGCCGATCATGAGGGTTTCGCCAACTCGACGAGTCAAAATAAGCATTCTTTGCTCCTTGAAAGATTATAAAGAGTCGGGTCTCTCTGTCTCCCCGCCATTATCCATCATGTGCCGTGAAAACGTAAACCTAGACGATGGTATAAGCACCACCACCACACTCCGGTTTGTCACTACTTGTTAGTTTAGTCGATATCAGTAGCTTGTGCTTTTGTTATCACGACAGCGGGGCTGAGCACATCATCCTTCAGAATATCTGAAGGTAGCACACGTTCTACCCCACTTGCCGGACCCTTTTCCGCAGACAAAAACGCCACAACCAGAAAGTTATGGCGTTTTTGTTGGATAACGCGAATAAAACGTTATCTATTTATAGCTTAGCAGTAACCCAAGATTCAACACTTGCCAGCGCAGCAGGCAATGCAGACACGTCTGAACCACCAGCCTGAGCCATATCCGGACGGCCACCGCCTTTACCACCGACCTGTTGAGCAACAAACCCAATCAGTTCACCGGCTTTTACGCGGTCGGTCAGATCTTTCGTTACACCAGAAATCAAGCTAACCCGGCCTTCTGCCGCCGTTCCGAGAACGATAACAGCAGACCCTAGCTGATTCTTCAGGTCATCCACCATCGTGCGCAGCAGCTTAGGATCCACGTTGTCCAGTTGCGTAACCAGCAACTTCACGCCGCTCACCTCTTTTGCTTTGCCGGACAGCGACGAGCTTTCCTGCGCCGCTTGCTGAGCTTTCAACTGCTGAAGCTCTTTCTCCAACGTGCGGGCACGATCCAGAACAGAGCGTACCTTATCCGTCAGGTTGTGACTATCCCCTTTCAGCAGTTGCGCAATATCTTGCAGAACGTCGCTCTGACGGTGCAGCGCAGAAAGCGCATTTTCCCCCGTGGTCGCTTCAATACGACGTACCCCGGCAGCAGTACCTGATTCCGAAATGATTTGGAACAGGCCGATATCACCCGTACGACTTGCGTGTGTGCCCCCGCACAGTTCAATGGAGAAATCCCCCATTGTCAGGACACGAACATGGTCGTCGTACTTCTCACCGAACAGCGCCATCGCGCCTTTCGCTCTTGCATCATCCAGTGCCATAACATCCGTTTGCACGGTAAGGTTACGGCGGATTTGCGCATTGACGATATCTTCAACCTGACGAATCTGCTCAGGTTTCATCGCTTCCGTATGTGAAAAGTCAAAACGCAGATAGCTATCGTTAACCAGAGAACCTTTCTGCGCGACATGATCGCCCAGAACCTGACGCAGCGCGGCATGCAGTAGGTGCGTTGCGGAGTGGTTCAGACGAATGCGATCGCGGCGTTGGCTATCAACGTTTGCATCGACACTGTCATTAACACGCAGCGTACCCTGAGTCAGTTTACCGACGTGGCCGATTGCCTGACCATATTTCTGAGTATCCTGAACGGTAAAGCTGGCGCCCGCGTTTTTCAGTTCACCCTGATCGCCAACCTGACCACCGGACTCACCATAGAATGGCGTTTCGTTCAGGATCACTACTGCTTCATCGCCTGCCGCAATTTGATCAACCGCATTTCCATTGTGATAAAGCGCAATAACCTTCGCTTGCTGCTGCGTTTTTTCGTAGCCGCAGAATGGCGTGTTTTCATCCACACGGATGAGACTGTTGTAATCAACGCCAAATCCGCTGGCCTCACGCGCACGCTGGCGCTGAGCCGTCATTGCAGCTTCAAAACCTTCCTCATCGACTTTCAGGCCACGCTCACGGCACACATCCGCGGTGAGGTCGACAGGGAAACCATAGGTGTCATACAGGCGGAAGGCCGTTTCGCCATCCAACGTATCCCCTTTCAGGTTCTTAATTTCTTCATCCAGCAGAGACAGGCCGCGTTCCAGCGTACGAGCAAACTGCTCTTCTTCCATCTTCAGCGCCTGCTCAACAACAGACTGCTGCTTCTTCAACTCTTCCGCCGCTGGCCCCATGACTTCAATCAGTGGCGCAACCAGTTTATAGAAGAAGGCATCCGTAGCGCCTAGCATGTTACCGTGACGTGCAGCGCGACGAATGATACGGCGCAGAACATAGCCACGGTTTTCATTAGATGGCGTCACGCCATCCGCAATCAGGAACGCACAAGAACGGATATGGTCAGCGATAACACGCAGCGACTTATTGGTTAAATCCGTCGTACCAACGGCTTTAGCAACCGCCTCAATCAGCGTTTTGAACAAATCAATGTCATAGTTTGAATTGACGTGCTGCAACACGGCAGAGATACGCTCTAATCCCATTCCGGTATCGACGGAAGGTTTCGGCAGCGGCAGCATCGTACCATCAACCTGACGGTTGAACTGCATGAACACCAGGTTCCAAATTTCGATATAGCGGTCGCCGTCTTCATCAGGGCTTCCCGGTGGGCCACCCGCGATGTGTTCACCGTGATCGAAGAAAATCTCGGTACACGGACCGCACGGCCCTGTTTCGCCCATCTGCCAGAAGTTATCAGAAGCGTAAGGTCCGCCTTTGTTATCACCAATACGAATAATTCTTTCACGCGGTACGCCAACTTCATCAGCCCAAATGTCGTAGGCCTCGTCATCTGTTGCGTATACCGTTACCCACAGTTTCTCTTTCGGCAGGTTGAACCACTGGGGAGACGTCAGTAATTCCCACGCATAGCGAATCGCATCATGCTTGAAGTAATCACCGAAGCTGAAGTTACCCAGCATTTCAAAGAAGGTGTGGTGGCGGGCAGTATAACCTACGTTTTCCAGGTCATTATGTTTACCACCGGCACGCACGCATCGCTGCGAGGTCGTCGCACGGACATAGTTACGTTTATCCAGCCCGAGGAACACATCTTTAAACTGGTTCATACCCGCATTGGTGAATAACAATGTCGGATCGTTGTTCGGCACCAGAGAGCTGCTATCAACAACCTGGTGTCCCTTACTGTGGAAAAAATCGAGAAACGCTTGACGGATCTCAGCGGTGCTCTTGCTCATAATTGTCCTGGAATCAAGCTAGAAGAACAGGTCGCGGGCAAGGTTAGTCCAGCATGCTGACGCTACCGAGCAACTCACGAACAAAAAAGTGGGAATAAGATAAATTTTCTTCGATGGGAAGTAAAATCCCGTATGCGTTCAATCTGAAAAATTCGTATAAATTGACTGGATTTCTTCATGAAAGAAGCCACGATAGAGCAGGTATCGCTGATGTTTGACTTTGTCTTTCCATTCATCGGACAGAGGATGCCCGAATTTTCGTTCCACAACTGATTTCGCCAGCGCGCACCAATCGATATCACTCTCGTTTAATGCCGTGGCTAATATCGTCTTATCGATTCCTTTCTGGCTAAGCTCCATTTTAATTCGCTGGACGCCATAGCCTTTGCGACTTCGGCTGCTGATATAGCGGCGTGCATAGCGCGCATCATCCAGCCAACCGTGCTCTTTGCAGTAAGCAATGGCCACTTCCACATCTTCTGCTGCAGCTCGAGCAGTAGCCTCTCTCGCTTCATCTTCTGCTTCTGCACTTTCTGATTTATATAAATACGCCGCACATTTGCGGCGTATTTCGGCTTCACTATAATCCCGAACAGAAAGCACATTCATCGCATAGCGTAAGGGTTTATTCATCCATCTACCCGCTGATGTACTTTGTCACAAGGAATTCAGCCACCATTAAAACTCTTCGTTGCCTTCATCGGCGAATGCATCTTCGTCATGGCTATTGCCCGCTGTGGCAGGCGTCAGCTCATTGCCTTTATGCAGCAGCATTTCACGCAATTTCTTATCCAGTTCCGCAGCAACTGCTGGGTTCTCTTTCAGGAAATTACAGGCATTTGCTTTGCCCTGACCAATCTTGTCGCCGTTGTAGCTATACCAGGCACCCGCTTTTTCGATCAGCTTGTGTTTCACACCCAGATCGACTAGCTCACCGTGGATATTGATACCTTCGCCGTACAGAATCTGGAATTCAGCCTGTTTGAACGGTGCCGCCACTTTATTCTTCACGACTTTAACGCGAGTTTCGCTGCCGACAACTTCTTCGCCTTCCTTAATCGCGCCAGTACGGCGAATATCCAGACGAACGGAAGCGTAAAACTTCAGCGCGTTACCACCCGTTGTGGTTTCAGGGTTACCGAACATCACACCGATTTTCATACGGATCTGGTTGATGAAGATCAGCAGCGTATTGGCTTGTTTCAGGTTACCCGCCAATTTACGCATCGCCTGGCTCATCATACGTGCGGCCAGCCCCATGTGGGAATCGCCGATTTCACCTTCAATTTCTGCTTTCGGTGTCAGAGCAGCAACAGAGTCGACGATGATAACGTCAACAGCACCGGAGCGCGTCAGCGCATCACAGATTTCCAGCGCTTGCTCGCCGGTATCCGGCTGAGAACACAGCAGATTATCGATATCTACGCCAAGCTTTTTCGCATAAATCGGATCCAACGCGTGTTCAGCATCGATGAACGCACACGTTTTGCCTTCACGCTGAGCGGCAGCAATAACCTGTAAGGTCAGCGTTGTTTTACCGGAAGATTCCGGGCCATAAATCTCAACGATACGGCCCATCGGCAAACCACCGGCGCCCAGAGCAATATCAAGGGACAAGGAGCCTGTAGAAATAGTTTCAACATCCATTGAGCGATCTTCGCCCAACCGCATGATAGAACCTTTACCAAATTGCTTTTCGATTTGGCCCAGTGCTGCCGCAAGTGCCTTTTGTTTGTTCTCATCAATAGCCATTTCTGCTCCTGTCATGCGGCGTAAAGCTGCTGTCTCTACGCGGCTGCTTAATCATGAATTGCCGAATAATTACTGACATTATACTGTATGCGCATACAGCATCAAGGTTATTTTTTCAGAAACGCGTCGAGCAGCGTTTGCAGCGCAAAATGGACCGATTGCAGACGTACCGCGTTTCGGTCTCCACTGAACCGCATTGTCCGCGCGAATGCCCCGCCCTGTTTATCTGTGAAGCCAAACCATACCGTGCCGACAGGCTTCTCTTCGGTCCCCCCGTCGGGCCCGGCGATGCCGCTTATCGATATGGCAAAATCTGCATCGGCGGCCTGCAACGCCCCTGCGGCCATCTCATTGACGACGGCTTCACTCACCGCGCCATGCCGTTCCAATGTCTTCGCGTTCACATTTACCAGACGCTGCTTGGCCAGATTGCTGTATGTCACAAAGCCATAGTCAAACCAGCCGGAGCTACCTGCGACATCAGTAATAGACTTAGCCAACCAGCCCCCAGTGCAGGATTCCGCGCACGTCAGCGTAGCACCGCGCGCCTTCAGTTTTTCACCGACCAAAACACTTAACCGCAGAATGTCAGCTTCCGTCATTGCCGCCTCATCTTAATCAAGGATTGTTGGGTCAGGGTAACACTTTTCCCTGAAAAAGACGCCCCGCTGCGCGGGATGCGAAGCGCATAGCAAAGAAAATGAAAAGGGATGAAAAACGAAGGAAAGCGCCGCCGATAGTCAGGTAGAAAATAGCGCGACTTTACTCTGTAGTCAGTAGAGTACAAGTGGTCAGTAGGGTACAAAGCAGATAGGAAATAATGAATACTAGCGTAATTTACATACAGCCTGCGCAACTGGTGCATCGCCAGTCCTGCTTATTTATAGCCTGAAAGAAATATCTAAAATAACACTCTTCGATGGGAATATTATTTTCTTCGAAGCTATCGGCCAACCAGTCGATATTCTCCAGAATCCAATCGTCCTCATCTAATCCGTCCCGGTAAGTTTCATCATCAGGATCGATGATAGAGTAGATCCCCATCGTTCCCATATGATTTTCTTTATATTTTTCCGGTAGCGCGAAATCTTTGTCTTTATAAGATATTAACCAGTGGCCGTGGCAAAGCAGATTGCCGTTACGGCTCCATCGGGCAACAAATGGATTACTCATATTTATTCTCACCAGCATAAAAGCTGGCGATAAACGTAGCACGGCATGTTTATAAAGTAAATCGACTCACAGACCATATGTTATTTAAAGGACAGAGCCTACGGATAAACATCTATTACATCTTAATAGGTATAAATTCATTAACAATAAATTGACGAATATCAATTCATATAAAAATAAAATGCCTAAACAGAGAAATATAAATAAAAAAAAGCCCACTAAAAATAGTGGGCGGGGTACAGCGATTATCATTATAGAAAAACCCTGGTGTTTTGCGGCACTTCATTCGGCTACTGTCTGATGCTTACAGTACCGAATGAACATTAACTCAACATTAGGCACGCAAAAATCCTGGCTATTGCTGTGATAGCCTGCATCAACACTATCCCATATCGCCCGCCACCTACCGCTTTGCTTCGCTGGCCGATATCAGTCAGAATGGTGTGCATATGCCCATAAAGGGGTAACCATCAATTAGGGAGAATGACGGGTGCTTCCCTCTTTCTTAAGAAGAACCGCAGCGAAAAACGGCAGCTATGCCAATGAGATCGGCAGCAGTATTACTATCAATCGTCCGGCAGAGCGCTTGTTTGATCTTTGGCGTAAACCGGAAACGTTGCCGATCCTGATGGGGCATTTCGCCAGTATTGAGATACTGAACTATACCGACTCCAACTGGCGGATTAACACGCCGATTGGCGCGCTCATTGAATGGCAGGCTCGTATTATTGATGAAAAACCAGGGGAATATATCCACTGGCGTTCACTGGAAGGGGCGCGGGTTCCCAATGAAGGCAGGCTTTCGTTTCAGCCAGCCACATCGGAAGCGGGTACAGCCGTGACGCTGACGATTCGCTACAATCCACCGGGAGGCTTGATTGGAAAAAAGATCGGCCAAATGTTTGATATGTTTTCTCGCGATATGCTGACGAAAACGCTCTATCGCTTCAAAAAATTAGCGGAGGATGAGCTGGCGTAAGCCGTATCAGACACCCTCGCGACAGGTCATCATTGACCGTTTTCCTGAACTGACGACAGCGCCCCAATAAAGAGGAACGTAGAATGCTGGAATTGATTCAAACCATTGGTCTTGGTCTGGTGTTAATCCTGCCACTTGCGAACCCACTGACAACGGTAGCCGTATTTCTGGCGATGTCCGGCAACATGAGCCAAGGGGAACGAAATCGTCAGATCTTTCAGGCCTCACTCTATGTCTTCATCATTATGACCGTCGCGTACTACGCGGGTCAGGTCGTGATGAATACCTTCGGAATTTCCATTCCCGGCTTGCGCATCGCTGGCGGGCTCATCGTGGTATTTATCGGTTTTCGCATGCTTTTCCCTCAGCAAAAACCAGAACATGCGCCTGAAGTCAAAAGCAAAAAAGAAGAAATCAACGACAGTTTCTCTGCCAATGAGGTCAATATCGCTTTCGTTCCGCTGGCGATGCCCAGCACCGCGGGGCCTGGAACCATTGCCCTCATCATTAGTTCTGCCTCACAAATCAAGAGCGGCGTCGATATTACGCCATGGGTGATTACCGTTGCCCCCGTACTGACTTTTATGTTGATCAGCCTGATCGTCTGGCTCAGCCTGAAAAGCTCTGGTCTGATTATGCGTTTGATCGGTCAAAGCGGCATTGAAGCCATTTCACGTCTGATGGGATTTCTGCTGGTTTGCATGGGGGTGCAATTCATCATTAATGGCACGCTGGAAATCGTGCATTCTCTCCATTAAGTCGAAGATGATGGAGAGATATCAATACGTTGCCAGATAGCCTAATTAGCGTCTATAACTTTGAATGGCGGGTTTATTCATTGGTCGCAAGGATGCCCCGCCGGTTTGCCATTGATGATGAAATAACAAAAAGAAAACGTGATTTTGCTTACCTAGCGGAAAATAGGTGCGGCCACCATGAAAATAAGAAAACGACTCCCGGTCAATTTGCGTTCACTCATTCTATCTCTTGCCATTATCAGCATGCTCATTACGCTGACCAACGCCTATGTTGCTGTTTATAATGTACAAAAAAAGCTCATTACCGATCAGATATTGAGTTCAAACCTTAACTATTCTTCCAAACTCGCGGCTACCACGGAAAGTTTTTTATCCTCCGCACAACAAGAGTTGGTCTACAGCGCGACATTAATGGCAGAAGGCTTTGATGACGATAAGGCATTGCTGGAGAAAAGCGAGCAGACATACCGCATGAGCGAAAGTTTTAATTCCGTCTTCGTTGCGGATACGCAGAATCGCATACGCACGGTTTACCCAACATCGCTGAATCTGAAAGGAAGCACACTAACCTCAGAGGCCAGCAAGCAGGCATTGGTGGAACAAAAACCGTTAATCAGCCAGCCTTATATTTCGGTTACGGGAAATCTGATCGTGCTGGTGTCCTCCCCCATCAAAGACAAACAGGGAAATTATCTCGGTTACATCGGCGGAACCATTTATTTAAAAAGCAAAAGCGTCTTGAACGAATTCATGAATACCCATTTTTATAACGATTACTCCAGCGTTTACGTGATCGATAAAAACGGGATTGTTCTCTACCATCAGGATAAACAATGGGTCGGCAAATCCATCAGAGATGAGAAAATCAAAGCCGCATTTCAGAACAAAAAAAGTGGAACCCTTGCGATACCCGATATGCTAGGTACCCCATCGCTGGCTGGTTTTGATACGGTCAAGTCATCTGGCTGGATTATCGTTACCTTGCATCCTTCCCAAAACGTTATTGATTCACTTAACGGCGTCATGCGTTCAGTCTTATATGAAGGTGCGCCAGTGATGGCATTAACGCTCATTGCGCTCACCCTGCTCGCCTTCTCTATAGCCAACCCTCTACGCCTGCTGGCCGTTTCTGCCAGTAAAATGGAAGAGCCCGACGTGATTGAAAAAATCAAGAAAGTCCCCTCCTGGTACTTTGAAGTTGACCAGCTAAAACGCGTCATTCTTTTCGGTACGGTGTTATTGCACAAGCGGATCGGCAAACTGAGCTTGCAAGCCCACACCGATCCGCTCACCGGGTTACTCAATCGCCGTGGTGTCTATGAAAACATTGAGCTCATTCTGTCAAAGAGCCATCAGGTTGCCGCCATCGTGATCGATATCGACCATTTCAAACGCGTGAATGATACCTACGGACACAACATCGGCGATGATGTCATCAGGTTGCTGGCTAAAAACATAAAACAGGGTTCACGTGACTCCGATCTGATTTGCCGCACTGGCGGAGAAGAATTCTTGGCACTCCTGCCCGATACGGATATGAAACAAGCCGTTGATATTGCAGAACGGCTGCGTAAAAAAGTGGAAAAAATGCCGCTGCCGATTCCTGAAAACATCACAATTTCATTAGGCGTCACCTGCTTTATTCCGGGAGCGGAACAGATCGACAGCGTGTTGAAAATTGCGGATGACGCGCTCTATCAGGCCAAACATGAAGGCAGAAACCGGGTCGTCACCAAAGCCGTGCCCGACAGTTCACTCAACAGCGACACAGAATAGATACGCTCAGCACTCGTCCCGCGAGCAGGAAAACAGGCAAAAAAAAACCCGCACAAGGCGGGTAAGGTCATTCTAATGACAGGGATGGTTAACTAACACAACACTCACAGAGATGTGAGGTACTGACAAGGGATGAAAGGACTATAGCAAGCCAAATGTATAGTATTGTCATCAGCAGGTAAGGTTAATCTACCGGTTGTAAAACAACATTGGCAATGTTTCCCTGCCGCCCTGTCTGGCTATGTCAGCCTGCTTCCCAGCCGCTATTACACTTTTTTCGTTTTCATCAGCGCAGCCAGCAGTGCCATGATTGCCAACGCGCTGGCAAGCCCTCCGACCATCAGCCATCCCCCCTGATGCCAGGCAGCCATCGCAACGGAGGATCCCCCCGCGCCGCCTAAAAACATACCGCCCATGAATACGGTATTGATTCGACCTCTTGCCGCTTCACCGAGCCCGTAAATCACATGTTGGTTGGCCACTAATGCGCTTTGTACGCCGAGATCGAGCAGAATAACGCCGATAATCAGGCCAATAACGGAATCAAAGCCGATGAATATTCCCCATGAGAGCAGCGTCAGCAGCGCTCCGGCAATCACAACCGGGCGACTACCGGTTCTGTCGGCGATTCTTCCCGCCAGCGGAGCTGCAAAGATCCCCGCTACACCAATCACCCCGAACAACCCCGCAGCAGCGGCCCCCATGTGAAAACGTCCGCTTTCCAGATACAGCGCAAGCACACTCCAGAACGCGCTGAACGATGCAAACAGCAGCGCCTGAATCAGCGTGGCTTTGCGTAATGCACGCTCACCGCGCCACAGCGTCACCAGTGAACGCATCAGTTCACTGTAACGAACGGTTTGATTCGATGGCGAAGCCGGTAACATTTTTCCCATTGCCCACGCGCCCGCCAGCGCCAGCGGCACGCTCAGCCAGAACATCGCACGCCAGCCCGCACTTTCCGCCACAAGGCCCGCAATCGTACGACTAAGCAGAATCCCGCTTAGCAACCCGCTCATCACCGTCCCGACAATGGCGCCGCGCTGTTTCGCGTTGGCAAGCGCCGCCGCAGCCGGAACAATCTGCTGTGCGGCAGTCGCCCCAAAACCGATGAGCAACGACGCACTTAATAAAGCAACAGCCGATGTCGATAAGGCTGCAAACGCAGAAGCCAACGCCAGCATCAAAAATTGCCACACAATCAGCTGACGGCGATCGAACTTATCACCGAGAGGAACCAGCAGTAACAGTCCCAAAGCGTAGCCCAGCTGCGTCACCGTTGGGATCAGCGAGACTGCCCCGCTCGACGTAAAACTTTCACTCATCACGCCCAGCATCGGCTGGTTGTAATAGATATTGGCAACAGAAATGCCACTGGCTGCGGCCATCGAGAAAATCAGTAATTTGCCGGGAACCTGCTGCGTTCTAACCTCGGCTTCGCTGGATAATGTACTCATCATCATACCTGTCTGTGTGTTTCCCGCCGGAAGTCGGCAAGTGATGAGCACAGCATAAGGTGCCGGGTTCATTCCCAGTAGAGAGGTAAAATGGATATCATCTATTCCAAACAGGAATGAATTAGGAGAAAAGGCGCTGAACGAAGCCGGTAAAAATTCTGGCGCGAGCGGATGTCATGCGGCCTCCGGGGTAGACAGCCCACAGGTCCATTTTCCCCAGCGACCATGAATCCAGCGCGGTGACGACCTGCCCACTTTCCAGCTCTGGCGCGAACATCCATTCAGACGCCACAGCCAGCCCTGCACCGGACAGCACGGCCGCACGCACGCCTTCCGCCGCAGAAACACGGATACGTCCATTAGGGAAGACGGTGGTCTGTGTTCCCTCCTGAGAAAAGATCCAACGATCGGTTCTCTCCCCCTGCAAATAGATAACGGCAGGGTGTGCGGCCAGCGCATCAGGAGAGGCTGGCATGCTATGACGCGCAAAATAGTCGGGGGTCGCCAACAGACGCATAGAACACGATGCCAGCCGCTGGGCGATCAGGCTGGAATCCTTCATCTCGCCCAAACGTAATGCCACATCAATCCCTTCAGCAATCAAATCGATGGGGCGATCGTCCAGAATGACATCGACGTTTAGCTGAGGATGTTCTGCCATGAACTCATGGAGGCGAGGCATGATGTGCAGCCTGGCAAACGTCACTGGCGCACAGATACGCAGCCGCCCGGACAGCGCCGCGCTCCCACTCACCACCTGCACTTGAGCTTCCCCCAGCATCTTTACCGCAGGGACGATTTGATCATAAAAATGCTGCCCGGCTTCTGTCGGCGTCAACCCTCGGGTAGAGCGAAGCAGCAGTGGCGTTGCCAGCTGATTTTCAAGCTGCATGATCGCTTTGGAAACCGCAGGCTGCCCGATACCGAGCCTGCGGGACGCAGCGGAAAACGACCCCGTTTCAAAAACGCAGATAAATGTTTCCAGCGCGCTAAGGCGATCCATGGCTTCTCTTCCGCAAAAGGAGTTTCACCGCATCATACAGGAATCCGGCGAGGATAAGACGGATTCACACACGCCCCCTTTCCCCACCCTCTACCGCGGTAAGCCACATTCGCTTTACCGCCAACCACATCAGGTATTACTCTGATGGCATGATTTGTCATGACAGGGCTGGCAAGCTTTTGCCGCCTTTTTCAAAATCTTACGAGGCGATGCATGAAACTTTTCATTTACGAACACTGCCCATTCTGTGTCAGGGCCAGAATGATTTTTGGTTTGAAAGATCTGCCTGTTGAGCAATCGGTCATTATGGAAGGCGATGTCGACACACCGACGCGCATGGTGGGCCGCAAAGTGGTGCCCATCCTGCAGAAAGAAGATGGCAGCTTCATGCCGGAAAGTATGGATATCGTCCACTATGTCGACAGCAAGCAAGCGCCGTTAATCGCAGACAAAGCGGTTGATGTTGAGATAGAAACCTGGTGTAAGTCCGTTTCCAGTGCGGTGTTTAACCTTGCGGTTCCCCGCTTCACAAAAGCGGATTTCAAAGAGCTTTCCACGCCAGAGGCGCGTCATGCCTACATCCTGCGTGAAGAAAAAGCCTTCGGTGATCTGGATGTACTACTCGCGAAAACGCCAGAACTGATGGCGGAAGTGGAACAAAAACTCAACGAACTGGAGCCGCGACTGGCAAACGTCAGTACCATTTCCACCACCGATTTTATTCTGTTCCCGATCTTACTGTCGCTCACGATCGTGAAAGGCGTGCAGTTTGGCCCTAACGTCCAGGCGTACCTTGAGCGTGTATCAAAAGCCAGCAAGGTTGCGTTGTTGACCGATAAGGCGCTGTAAAATAGCAGTAGTAGAAACAACAAAGGAGCGGCTTATAGCGGCTCCTTATTTTTAGTAACGTTCGGATAACGTCGTTAATTTATCAACGACGATCGTGATTATTCATCACTGAGCGCACATCCTCCGGTACCAGGCTCAAGTTCAGTCATCGAGTACGACTGGGCATTTTTCGTTTTCTTTATCAGGAAAGGATTCATTGAAAAGTAACTTCCCACAAGCGCATCGTCCACGAAACAGACTGTAATTTCTTTTTCATTTTCCGAGATAATACGTAGCGAATACGTCCAACTGCCATCCGTGTCTGTTGCTTCTGCCCAGTCTTTTTCCTGGCTAAACACATAATCACCGGTATCTTTCAGCAGCGTCCCCTTAGGAAAATGTTTCGGCCCAAAAGAACTGAGGAAAGTGGTCACATCCAAATGTTTCAGCACCGTCAGCGCATCCGTTTTTGTTGCCGAAAAACCGGTCTGGGGAATTATCGATACTGAAAAAATCACGGCCAAGAGTAGTTTCATTTACTGCAACCCTGCGATAGAAAATCCATGCGTGTATTCTATTTTAAAAACATGATGCGCAATAGCGTTATGGGGCACGGTTTTACCCCATAACGCGTGGCGGATTTATTTATTATTACATATGGAATAATAACTAAACACGAAGCAGAGAAGCATCCCTAGCTGATGCTATATCGTCCTCTTTTGACAGGCATTCCTTTGTAAAACATAGCGCATTCACTTCGGCCTGAATCAGAGCCAATGCATCATGGCTGGCATAATCGGCCTTAATCCACCTTGCACGCTGTAAATAGCCGGGATCCTCCAATATCTCAATAACAGACTGCTTGATCTGCAGCTCACTCGGCGTACTGGTTTGCAGGTTAATCCCACATTTGGCAAATACCACACGCGCAGCACTTTCCTGTTTATCTTCCCCTACCCCGGCCACAATTAAGGGAACACCTTCTTTCAGTGCGGCATTCATCGAGCCGTATCCACCATTGGTGATAAATATCGATGCTCTTGGCAGCCAATCGTCATAAGAGAGGAAGCTCACCACTCTGGCATTTTCAGGCAAAGAGGGTTGCAGTGAATCAACTGAACGCCCTCCGGTGGTCGCCAGCACTCTGACAGGTAAGTCAGCTAATGCGCGCAGCGTTGGCCCAATCAACTGCTGGAGATCGACATTTGCCAGCGTTCCCTGTGAAACGATAATAAGTGGCCGCCTGTCGTCCGACGTCCACCATTCAGGAACACGTTCTGCTGCAATCTGGCGAGATAATGGCCCGATAAATCGCACGCTTGGTGGCAAATCATCACGCTGATACTCAAGCTCAGTGGTGGATAGCTGCAAGAAACGATCGCAACGGCCAATCAGTGCATCCATAAAAGGCTGTGCGAGGGGCTTCCCTCCCGACTGCACCATCGCACGGTCAAACGCGCGCTGAACTTCATTCATCAACCCCCGAGTTTCCTCATCAACAAGCTGTTCATGGCTCAGATCGGGCGGCAGCAATTTAGGGGGAATACGAGGCCCATAGAAAACCGAATCTCGTGTCGAATAGGACAGCGGCGTAACGCCTATTACAATGACGGGCGGCCGTTGCCCAGAGAACAGCAAAGGCAAGACACCATAAAAACAATTTTCAACCATGAGCAAATCGGCGTGCGTCTTTGCCAACGCGTTGCACAGTTGGCGATCCAGCAGTGGAATCGGTGCCGCAAAGAAATCCTTCAGGGCCAGAGCCATCTGTGCGTTACCCGGCGGTAATATGGCGCGTTGAGGGAAATGCTGTTCAAGGTGTCGGTAGTCGAAATCAATGTCATCGCTAAAAGGAATGAACCCGACGCCAGCCGCCTCCGCCTGCTCACGAAACAGCGCACCGCTAAACAGCGTGACGTCGTTCCCCTGCTCAACCAAATAGCGCGCGATAGTCAGCAACGGATAAACGTGCCCCGGCGTCGCCATCGCCGCCATAAGAATATGTGCCATGATGCTTTTCCTTATGCCGCGTTATCAATGCAGGTATTTACACAAATCGGGGTGCCCTGAATATGCACGCGCTGGAGGTGACGTGCAGACTGCGCCGTAAAGGCTTCACGGCCATGCAGCAGCGAGAAGTTGTCAGCTATGACAACATCGCCCTGTAGCCATTGATGCGCATAGTAATAACGGGGATCGTACAGATGCTGCCGCAACGTCTGACTAAATGCACTTTGCGTTTCCGGCGTGACATTATGGTATTCCAGCGCATGCTGGTTAAGGAAACGCTCGCCTTCGATCGGCGGCTCGTTATAACGCATGATCTCACCGGTGCCGTTGGGGTGAGGGATGACCAATGGAGATGTGACTTCACCGCCGTAATGCACAACGGCTTTAATACGATACGTGATTGAAACACTGCGCCACTTATCGGCTAATTGTGCGTCGGCCTCTGCCAACAAACGCGTGGTGTCAACAAAGGTGGTACGTCCGCCTTGATCCTGCCCCGGCGCAGAAACGCAGTGGAACAGTTGAAACTCGGGTATGGTTGGTTTGTACATACCATCCCAGTGCAGCGGTACATAGCTGTTATCAAAGATGTGATCCTGGGTATCCGCATGCTCCTTCACATCCAGCACGGCCCCGAAAGGCCACATCATGATATCCCCCCAGTGACCAGCATATTCAGTCAGTATTTCAGGATCGGAAAACCCGGAAGAAAACCCACGTAGTACCAGAAGATGATGTTCTCGGGCGAGCGCACGCAGTGTGTCGATCGGCAATGTGGCGATGCTCTGCCCCGTTTCCACAGGCGTCAGCAGCGCACCAAAAGGGGAAAGCGGTTCAACGCGGCAGTTCATGCTATTTTTCATCGTGTATATTCCTTTATAAGATGACAATATCGGCGTCTCAGTGAACGATAACGTTCATGCCATATCAGGCTGATTAACTAAGTAATGGCTAGGCGTACCGCGAATCTCCACAACCTCACCCTCCAACTGCTGTGCTTCAACATTCTTCATAAGCACAAATTGCCCATTCACATTGGCGGCAACACCATGCCAGGGCGTCAGCCAATCATCCTTGGTAGGCATCATATGAATACCCAGCTTCAGGCTGTCCGAAGGCTGAGGGTGAATAGACAAACGGATGGCATCAGGGAATTGCTCAGCAAGCAGGTTGCCCCACGCCCAACTACGTTGAATCACGCCGCATGCACGTTTTTTGGCATCCTTCTGTAACGCCGCGTTAGATCCGGTATAGTCAGGCCGCAGACTATCCTCATAGAGAAAGCGGGTTATTGAACGATAAAGCTGTAACCCTTCTTCGCTCTGCATGAGCTGCACTTTGATGTCCTCTTCTGACTCGGCGTAATCCTCAACCAGGCGCTGGCGAAGATGATCATAATCAGCGGTCAGTGATGCCATATTCTCTACGTCTTTAAGGTTAAAGACGCTGAGATGAACGGCCCCCAGCTCATGCAGCAAATTTTCAATCTCATCCTGATAGATGTTAATCGTTTCGTCACTGGTTCCAATCAGATCGCCAAATACATGCCCATCCGAGCAAATACGGATATGCGCGCCGGGCGGATAATAAAGCTGAATACGCTGGCATAACGAATTAAGGAAGGTCAGGGACAAACGTTCCGCCATATCTGGCATTCTGCCCAGCACTTTATAGGGGCTAGGAGATTTAACGGGAAACGCTGGCAGAATAAGTTCAATACGACGCCCCTCTTCAACAAAAGCACGAATTCTAGGTAATTGAACCTGAGTCACCTGGGACTCTTCTTCACTAATCAGCTTCGTTGAATGGGTAAATCTACGCCGGTATTGGATCAACTCACTTAATATTAGCGATGAAACCAATTCATTGTTCATTATATCCAAAATAACCTCATTAACTTACATTAATTTAAAGAAGAAAATTAACCACGTTATTACAACGTAGAAACAATAAAATAAAACCTTTGTACGCGCACAAAAAAATACTGAATAACATATTCAGTATTTTTATTTACATCGCTAATAATTCACGGCGATCATAAAAAATATAAGAAAATAATTAAGCGTTAAAATCAGGGATAAGCCATGATGCAGATACCGTTAGTGCGGATAGGATAAGTAGGTAATGGAGAACGGATTTTGACAGGAAGTGGAACGCACAGAACGAGCAAAAGAGTCTGTCACTGGTGATTGAAGTATTGTCTAGCGGGAGGATGACTTGGGTAAAGTGAGGGGAATGTTGTCGTAATGATCTTGTGATGAGTTGAGTGGTGTGGGCGGGGGATTGATTACAGTCTCGACTATTTCTATCTAGCTGATAAAGAAAAGAATCTTTTTTCCTTCATTCTCAAATTCGGATTCATTATCAGAAAATATATCTAACAAAGTGTCATAACTCCCACGGTCGTTCTTAAGAGCATCCTTGACACCAACTAAAAAAACACAAATTTCACTTTCCCCAAGAGAATCCAACCCACCAAAAATAGAATCAGACAAAGCATCAAAATTACATTTGCTATATAATGGCGGATCCAGAGGTAGTGTTCTTTTAATTCCATCAAAGACATCATATACGTTTCTTGCCCAGTTAAAATTGACATTAATTATCACACATCCATTTTCTTCATATCTATTTATTAACACCCTAACTTCACTCATTTGGATAAAATTTAAAGACATATTATCTAATCCTTAAAAAATGGATTTATCGAATCACCACGATGTATCCATGAACCTTATCCCATCTAGAATACCTATCATTGTTACAATAGAACAAAAAAACAATATTTATATAACTTATAATTTCATTAACTTTACAAAATCATGTCAGCCAATATGCTAATCTCTGTCCATCAGTTAAATGTCCTCTTGGATAATAAAAAAAAGTATCGAAATTAACCAAGAAACCTTCAGCAATCACTTTTAACTTTCGCTCCCCATCAGAATAAAATTCTATAATTTTACCTTCAGGATGACATTTAATGAAACGTTCAGATACATCACAAGACCATTCAGTAACTCCATCAATAAACTCTGACTGAATAAATATAATTTCCAAATTATGGTAATAAGATAAATCATAGCTACCAGCGATAATCAACTTACCTCTATCGTAAGAGAAAATAGAAAAATCAAACCAAGGCCTTTTCCATTCACGCGCATTTATTTCTTCAATTAGCTCATAATTCTTCATAAAAAACCAATCTTTTGCATATTTTAAAGGATGTTTTTTGAGATGGAAATCAATACTTACTTATAAATTTAATACTCTGCATCAATAAAAATCACGATTTCATGCGTATGCTATACAAGGGTTAAATTTTACTAGCCTATAGCCATCGGGATAATGGACTCTCTTTTAAATATTTATCTAATAATTCAGCATCAAGTATTTTTCTTTCAAAAGCCGGAAGAAGAATTCTCTCTAGGATTTCAAAATCCTCTTGACACCCAGTATGCTCAACGAGAAGTTTAAATGCTTTATCAACAAAGTCTATTTCATCACAAGAATTGGCGTCAAAAATAAAATCAACAACGTCTGACTTTATCTTTTCATTCTCACGATACATATCTTTATCAGAAGAAAAACCCTCATCGTAAAATGAGTCTAATCTCTCTGAGAGAAAAGCAAAACGAGAATTAAAATCACTTTTCATCCTAATGCCCCGACATCCACCATAAATATCACACTCAAGAATTAATTACACTTTTAACATAATTTGTCGTTCTTCATATTGCAAGTTATATAACTTCTACTCACAGCAAACTGATTTGATCTTCCTTACTAGAAAAACCGTTAATAAAAATAAAACTTTCCTCAGCTAAATAATTAGCCTTTCTGTATTCAGATTCCCACTCCCAATATCCATCAGGCTCATCCTGACTAACCCCATTCTTCCAATATAAATCACCATATGCTATCAACATAGCCCAATGGTACTCAATCTCATGACTACACAGCACAACTGACATATAGCTATTAGTAGCATTTTTTATTAACTGACTAGAACGAAGCAAGTAACTACACTCCTCTTTAGATTTGTCAGTATATTTAAAAATCACAGCTGTTATTACATCAACCCAAGAGAGATAATTAAAAACAATTTTATTTCCAGTATTATTATCGCGAAAAATTAAATTACCCCGCAAAATTAACCCTTATAAATTAATAATATGTCGGATACCCCATTCTACTATAAAATTTTTTTTAATTGACTTGTAGCATGAAACGATTCTCCGTTATCAACCTTAAGAGTAACTGAATCGAAGGGTCCGGCTTTATCACCGGGATGCCGTTGCCGTCACAGTGGAAAGAGGTAGGATTATTATTGAGGCCGAGATTAATTTATAAAAAACAACCAAGCCATAAAATATCCGGAAGGATCGTGCGATCGCTTCCGGCTATTATTTACAAACTGATTAGACAATCAATAAACTGATAATTAAAACCTTACCCATTTTATATATCAGAGTAAGAGTTAATGCTATATCCAATTCCTTTTGCAGCAAAATATACATCTGACATACGATAATCACTAATATCTTCCATATCATCGGAGTATGGAGAAAAATCAATATAATGAATACCATCTATACATTTATAAGATATACCGTTACTCATTACTGTATTGCTGCATTTGGTTTCTTGCTTAACAGCAAACTCAACCAACCCTTTTAATTCAAATTCTACATTAACCCATTCCCTATCAGCCCCCCTTATAACAGAGACTTCAACAGTGACACTGTCAAAAGAAATAAAGTTAATTTTTTTAATAAGCCCATCATACCCATTCGTTATTTCATCTAGCATATCTATAATCATAAAATATCTCACTTTCCTATAGGCGTATGAGGTTCAATTCCCGGTGGAAGAGCATCCCACCCTGAAGGTATACCTGAATGAGGATAATGTGGTTTACCAGGGCCATGCCCAGATGCTGGATTACCAGGTTCAGGGAATAAGTGATAATGACCAGATTCTATCCCATGATTTTTAAAATCCACATGCCCAATTACATCACCATTGTCATCATATATTGCATTTTGAACAGCTTTTCCTGTTTTTGGGTCAATATGCGTATACATGGAATTTGGCGTAGCGCCTGTGATTCTTGGTTTCTCCGTTCCTGAGAAATGCCCACCTGCTGACGGATCAGGTTTTTTTGAATTCTCTGGGTTATTTTCCCCATCACAACCTGCTTTAGTTAACCCCAGCGGATCGACCCACTCCAGCGGATTATGCACATAACCCTGTGGCCTTATCCCTCCCAGCAGCCCTATAGGGTCCGGAGACAGATACTGCCCGCTCTCCGCATCATAGTAACGATGGCGATTGTAGTAAAGCCCCGTTTCCGCGTCGTACAACTGCCCCTGATAGCGCAGCTCGCGGTACACTTCCTCATTCGCCGCATCGCCCAGATAGCGCCGCAGCGGAATAGGCCGTCGTTCTTCGCGGTGGGCGCCCCACAGCCCCTGCTCCCCACGCCACCGAACTTCCCCCTCCTCGCTGCACAGCTCCCTCGCCGTTCCTGTCAGGTCAGTCACGATGTAGTGCAGCTGCGTGCTGTCGCCCTGCGCCTCCACCTGTGCCAGCGGCCGGAAGCTTCCCGGCTCGTACACCCACTGCACTTCCCGCGCCGCTGAACCGTCCGCCCGGTACTGCTGCTGACCAATCAGCTGGTCACCGTCCCATCGGTAGGCTACCCGCGCTACCGCTTGCGCCGACGAGGGAAGCCGGGCGCAGAAGGATCAAGGTTTCATCACTCCCTTCTGTAGCACAGATTTTTTCAGTTTATCTCGAAGAGGTATTCGGGGAAGCCCCAGAGCCTGCCAGGCGCAAGCGTGGCCCAGCTCCGAAGTGGCAACAGCTTATTGAAGAGATAGACAGTTTGCCCAAGGCAAAACAGAAGATGATTTCGGAGATGTTAAGCGCCCTGATTGCTCAGGCGCGTAACTGACGGATAAATAGCGCGGCGAAGATGAGTTCGCACCTCACCCACGCCGCTCACCACAACCAACTATACGAGGTAGTTAATCATGGCTAATGCACATTCTAAGTCAGACGTCACACTTAATAAACCCGCTAAAACAGAACGTTACTACACCGTGGGATACGTCCCGCGCAATGGCAAGTCCAACCCGCCCTCCGCCATCAACCTTAAAGGCCGCTGGCTCGAAGAGTCGGGGTTTATCACCGGGATGCCCGTAACCGTGACGGTGGAAAGAGGGAGGATTATTATTGAGACTGAGATTAATTTATAAAAAATACCCAGACCATAAAGTAAAAAGCCGGAAGGATCTTTGTGATCGCCTCCGGCTTTTATTTAATTACTCGCCATCATAAGAGATCGTTGCCTCAACAGCATCTCTAAACCAGTCCCAAAAATGATTAAATTCACGAACATTTTCATATCCATCGCTAGAGAAGTCGTGAATAATGATAACTTTACCATCCTTTCCTTTTTCCCAACACGCAATGTCATCATTATCTTCCCGACGAGCGAAAGGAACTAAATCTCTTGATGGATATCTATTTTTAATACCATTAAATCTGGTTCTTAAACGCTCTTCTGTAAGAATGATCCAAGGATCAAAATCGAGTAATCCCTGTTCAACTACTCTTGTAAATTCAGAAGGGTATGAAAACCACTCAGGCAATTCATTTTGTAAAAATAACTTTTCCATATTAATCCATAGATCCTATTACAGGTGAACCACTAGGATATTGATTTCTATATCCTGCACTTTGCTTCCCAATTCTGAGATTTATTGCCTCTTCCCAACTTGAAGGTGTTCCTTTCTTCGTTGTAAAACGCTCAACAAAATCACTTGGCAAAGCATCTGATGCTTCGTGAATTCTAGCCTTAACATTAACCCCAGCTCTAGAGGCAGCTAAAACCCTAGTATTATCGATAGTTGTCAATTTTCCATCGCTCATTCTGACAACATCAATCGGGTCACCCGCCCATCCGTTATTTTTCATACTTTCAGTTAAATCAGCAGCGCCATTTACAGAGCTCTGGCTAAAACGAATATCTTTAGGATCTAATTCATGTATCGTTCCAGATCCTTTAGTTTTCCCTTCCTTCTGCGTCAACCCAAACGGATCAGCCCATTCTAATGGGTTATGTACGTAACCTTGTGGTCTGCGGCCACCCAGTAAACCTATCGGGTCCGGCGACAGGTACTGTCCGCTCTCCGCATCATAGTAACGATGTCGGTTGTAGTAAAGCCCCGTTTCCGCGTCGTACAACTGCCCCTGATAGCGCAGCTCACAGTACACTTCCTCGTTTGCCGCATCGCCCAGATAGCGCCGCAGCGGAATAGGACGCCGCTCTTCGCGGTGGGCGCCCCACAGCCCCTGCTCCCCGCGCCAGCGAACTTCCCCTTCCTCACTACACAGCTCTCTCGCCGTTCCCGTCAGGTCAGTCACGATGTAGTGCAACTGCGTCCTGTCGCCCTGCGCCTCCACCACCGCATCCCGCTGCCATCTTCGTGAGAGTAAACCCGCCACAACAGAGCGTTACTACACCGTGGGATACGCGTCGCATAACGGCAAGCCTAACCCACACTCCGCCATCAACCTTAAAGGCCGCAGGCTCGAAGCATCCGGCTTTATCACCGGCATGCCCGTGACCGTCACGGTGGAAAGGGGGAGGATTATTATTGAGACGAAGATTAATTTATAGCGATTGATAAGACCATAAAATTAAAAACCGGAAGGATCGGGTGATCGCTTCCAGCACCTAATATGATAAAATCATAATTGCAGTTTATTAATTTTTTATCAATGCAATTCCTTTTGGCTCATTCCAATTCAAGCTTTCCATTAAAAAAAATAATGCTTCCTTTTCATTACTAACATTATATATCTCATCAAATTGATCCCAATCAATCAAAGTCAGTACAACCCAATGTTCCACATTCTTTAATAAATTATCAAAAAACAAAAAAACAGCATTATTACTCACATCCAATTTTTTATTAACGCATTGTTCTAAATCGAAAAGAGAACTACTTTTTAAAGTATAAGCACAGTAATTTGTTAAAGAAACACTCCTACCCAACAAACGTTCATAAGATAAAACATCTTTATTACCCTCAAATAAAAGCAAGTCATTCCATTTATATACTGCTGGTTCTTGAGAGTATTGCTGACCGCCCCATTCCGTATACACTTCCTCCCAACCAAATTTATTTAACTTTATATTTTTTGGTAAAAAAACCTCGAATAAAACGTCCATAGTTTTACCTATATTATTTTGTTGGATAGTAAGGTGATGGAGCGCCTCTTTTCCATCCATCTTTACCTTCATAAGTAAATATATGCTGATGCGGGTTTGTATGATGGTCAGGTCGCCCATGATCAGACCAGTGAACTTCACTTAAAGGAACTGGCTGTCCATTCGCGGCTGGCCACGTATCGGCAGGGAAAGTCGCACTTTGCCTATATTCCTCACCAGTTTTAGAACTAACTTTTCCACCCAATACTGTATGAGCTCGTCCTTCAGCATCAGGGTGAGGCAATGGGATATCCTGCCCATTTACCTTATGTTTATCCAGAGGGATTACATTTCCATCTTTATCTCTGGGTATATATACCTTGTCCTCTTTCGGCGCCAGCCCGAGCGGATCAACCCAAGTGAGCGGGTTATGAACATAGGCTTGTGGTCTTATTCCCCCACCCAGCCCTATCGGGTCCGGCGACAGATACTGTCCGCTCTCCGCATCATAGTAACGATGCCGGTTGTAGTAAAGCCCTGTTTCTGCGTCATACAACTGCCCCTGATAGCGCAGCTCGCAGTACACCTCTTCGTTCGCCGCATCCCCCAGGTAGCGCCGCAGCGGGATAGGCCGTCGCTCTTCGCGGTGAGCGCCCCACAGTCCCTGTTCCCCGCGCCAGCGGACTTCCCCTTCCTCGCTGCACAGCTCTCTGGCCGTTCCCGTCAGGTCGGTCACGATGTAGTGCAGCTGCGTGCTGTCGCCCTGCGCCTCCACCAGTGCCAGCGGCCGGAAGCTTCCCGGCTCGGACACCCACTGCACTTCCCGCGCCGCTGAACCGTCTGCCCGGTACTGCTGCTGACCAATCAGTTGGTCACCGTCCCACCGGTACGCCACCCGCGCTACCGCCTGCGCCGAAGGGAGTTGTCCCTCACGCACTTTACTGACTCTGCGCCCAAACGCATCATAACGATAGCGCCAGCGCGCGCCGTCCGGCAGGCTCACCCGTACCAGCCGGTCCTGTACGTCCCAGTCAAAGTACGTTTCCTTTGGCCTGAACCCCGGCCGCGTTTCACGCTTCATCGCCAGACGCCCGCAGTCGTCATACCGGTATTGCGTATGGCCCCGCTCGACTACCCGGCCCGCCGCATCGTAGCGCGCCGACGCCTGTACCACCGCATCCTGTACCTTCAGCGTCTCACCCAGACCCGGCGCTATCTGCGACACCTCGCACAGGTTCTGTTCGCTGTCATAGCCAAACAGCCGTGCCTGACGCCGCCGTCCCTCATCACGGCGCTCCGCCGTCACCTGGCCGGCCCCGTTCAGCCGGAATGCCTGCTCGCCCCAGTGACTGTCGCTGATACCCGTCAGACGGTCCAGAACATCGTACTGGTAGCGCCGCTCCAGCACGTCATTCACCCGGCCGTCCGCGCCCTCCAGTGCCTGACGCTGCAGCAGCTCTGTCGGACTCCACTCATGGCGTAATGCAAACCCGCTGCCGTTACTGCGCCGCTGCTCTTCGCCCGCCGCCGTGTGGCTGAACTGCAGCGGCTGGTGTGAACCAATACCCAGCGATGACAGCCGACCCGACTGCCACGCCAGCTGCAGCGGTGCCAGAATCCCTTCGACCACGGCATCCGGGCTGGCGGCTTTGGTCAGCCGGCCAGCCACGTCATACGCCTGTTCCGTATCAGCCTCTACCGCAACGGGCTGGTGCTGACACGGCTGGGTGAGGATACCGATATCGCGGCGCTGCTGGCTGAACTGGATGGCAACGAGACGGAAGGGGCGGACTGGGTCAGTGACAGCGGAGAACTGACGCTGGCAGGCGACTGGCTCACCCAAAGCGGGTTACTCGGCCAGCCGTTAAATATTGACGTGCTGCCCGGAAAGATAACTATTCGGGCAGAGATAGAGACTATGTTGGCGTAATACAAAAACCACTAAAAATAAAATAGCCGGAAAGATCGTTAGATCGCTTCCGGATTTTTAAAATCAAACAACTTCAATTCAAGATATATTCAAATAAGCATTTAACTTATTCCAAAAGTCAAAATCAAATACACTTTCTTTATTTAAACCAAGACCAATTCCAATTCCAATATAATGTGAAACATCGATATCGTCAGGGTTAAATCCTATAGACATGAGATCTATGAAAACTCCTTCATACGCCATTTCATACTCACCATGATCTAAGAAGTGATTAACAGAGTTAATTGTTTCCTCATCAAGATTTTTTCCATAAATATCAATCAGTCTTGAAATTGAGTTCTTTACTTCCATGTAAAATTTCATTTCGTCATTAATTTTCATATCACATTATGGTTTTGGGGGGTTAGGTGTAACATTGGTTGGATACGCCGTTGATATTTTTCCAGCAAGAGTCGGATGCGTTGGGGGATAGAAATCAACCCTAATTTCAATCCCATCTCTCATTCCTGTCGCATACGGTAAATTCCACTTGCCTACTCCGGAAGTTGATGGTGGTTAATTATGAATATTACATGCTACCGCCCCCCCTGACATTTACCTCTCTTACCTAAACGATTCAATCATACTGATTTTTATACATTTTCATTAGTGATTTATGTAACATAATCAACCTTAAAGGCTGCTGACTCGAAGAGTCGGAATTTATGGCCGCCCTCCGCGACCATTACACTGGGTCGCGGCAGATTTATTATTGAGATTGAGAATAATTTTTAGCAACTATCTGTTAAATAAAAACCCGGAAGGACCTTGAAATCACATCCGGATTTTTCCACTTAATACTATTAAGTCCCCTTTCAATAACTATAATTAAAGTAATTATTTATACTCACCAGCATCATAGCGCCCTCCCGAAAATAACATCGAAACAAAATAAAGAAAACTATACTTTTACATCAAGAATAGAAATAAGATCTGTATCTTTAATTTGCCTAGCAAAATCTAGCGGAGATCTCCCTGAATTATTTTTATGCTCAGGAAGTGAATTGTATTTTAATAACAAAGATACAATATCATAATCTCCTCTCGCATTAAAAACTGCAGTCCATAGAGCCTGATTACCAAATTTATCAGTTACCAAAACATCACCTTTATTCATTAGAATTATTTCAGCAACATCCTTCATCTTATGCTGAGCTGTATAGTGTAAAGGAGTTTGTCCCTTATCATCTTGGTGATTTACATCAATTCCTAATTCAATAAGTTTATTTACTACGGCAACATTCCCATAAGCAATAGCTTCATGTAATAAATTTTGGCCGTACTCATTAGTTACATTCACATTCTCACTATTAACTAGTGAGCATAACCCTTCACTCTGACCATCTCTAACGAATTGAAAAGCATTACTAATCATCTTTCACCTCATGTTACTTATCTTCAAACATATGGCTTCTATTTGAATAAATAGATTCAGGTTGGTAATTTTTCGGGTCTCTATACTCACTTAGAAATTTATCTTTAGATATCTTACCATCCATATAATCTTTATGTAACTTCCGGTATTCTCTCCCGCTTAAGTGCCCCATATCCCACTGCCCCGCTCTTGATTTACTTCGATCCCAAACTAATTTTTCACCTGAATTTGGATCATAGACATTACCATCTGCTTGCTTAGCTGAATTCCACACCTCATCAACCTGGCCTTTAGCATAAGATGGGCGCCTAGTTGGGTTAGAATATGATTTTGATAATTTAGCAGCATCCTGTGCTGAATATCCTTGAGATCTATATTTTTTATACCTCTTATATCTAGCTCGACAAACAGAGCCAGCCAATCCCAATGGGTCAACCCATTCTAAGGGATTGTGGACGTACGCTTGGGGCCGGATCCCGCCATCTAGTCCAATAGGATCTGGTGAGAGATACTGCCCATTTTCAGGGTCGAAATACCTATGACGGTTGTAGTAAAGTCCCGTTTCCGCATCGTACAGCTGACCCTGATAGCGCAGCTCGCAGTACACTTCCTCATTCGCCGCATCGCCCAGATAGCGCCGCAGCGGAATAGGTCGTCGTTGCGCCCCACAGCCCTTGCTCCCCGCGCCAGCGAACTTTCCCCTCCTCGCTGCACAGCTCTCTCGCCGTTTCCGTCAGGTCGGTCACGATGTAGTGCAGTTGGGTACTGTCGCCCTGCGCCTCCACCTGTGCCAGCGGCCGGAAGCTCCCCGGCTCGTACACCCACTGCACTTCCCGTGCCGCACTGCCATCTGCACGGTACTGCTGCTGACCAATCAGCTGGTCACCGTCCCATCGGTAGGCTACCCGCGCTACCGCTTGCGCCGACGAGGGAAGCCGGGCGCAGAAGGATCAAGGTTTCATCACTCCCTTCTGTAGCACAGATTTTTTCAGTTTATCTCGAAGAGGTATTCGGGGAAGCCCCAGAGCCTGCCAGACGCAAGCGTGGCCCAGCTCCGAAATGGCAACAGCTTATTGAAGAGATAGCCAGTTTGCCCAAGGCAAAACAGAAGATGATTTCGGAGATGTTAAGCGCTCTGATTGCTCAGGCGCGTAACTGACGGATAAATAGCGCGGCGAAGATGAGTTCGCACCTCACCCACGCCGCTCACCACAAGCAACTATACGAGGTAGTTAATCATGGCTAAGGCACATTCTAAGTCAGACGTCACCGTTAATAAAGCAACCAAAACAGAGCGTTACTACACCGTGGGATACGCCCCGCATAATGGCAAGCCCAACCCACCCTCCGCCATCAACCTCAAAGGCCGCTGGCTCGAAGAGTGTGGCTTTATCACCGGGATGCCTGTTACCGTGACGGTGGAAAGGGGGAGGATTATTATTGAGACGCAGATTAATTTATAAAAAACAACCTGACAGCTAATAAAATAAAAAGCCGGAAGGATCGTCAGATCCTCCCGGCCTCTTTAATTAGCTAATAAATAAAACAACTTCTTTCCCTTCAGTTTCAAGATAAGATAAGTTATCAGAAAATATATCCAGTAAAATATTATAACTTTTACTGTCATCTCTAAGAGCTTTCTTAATATCCACTAAAAATACACACACTTTATCATTTTCAAGTGAGTCCAAACCACTAAAAATAGAATCAGAAAAAGCATCAAAATTGCATCTACTATATAATGGCGGATCTAGAGGCAGAGATATTTTTATTTCATCAAAGACGTCATATATACCCTTCGATTGACTGAAACAGGATTTAATTATCACATACCCATTTTTTTCATACTCACTAGATAGAGCATCCAATTCATTTGTTTGGAAAAAATTAAAAGACATATTATCTAATCCTCACAAAAGATGGGTTTCCTGAATCACCGTAATGCGTCCATGTATAATATGTTTCACCCGTATTATTGTTGACAACAACTCGTCTAGCCCCTGCACCACTTACACCGGGACCGGGATCTACTCGATACTCGCTATAAGGAGAATTTGCACCACTTCCGCCAGGCAATTCGCCTTGATGATTTTTAAATGTAGTTCCCCATTTTTTCCCAAGAGCTCCAGCAGGTTTATCTCCGTTATCAATATGTCCTAGCGTTCTATTTACTGCCGCTTCTTCCGCAGCAGGAAGAGAGCCAGGGGTAATCATTGCAGGGTTAGCTCCTTTGGATAGTTTCGCAGCCTCTTCAGCCGAATATCCTTGTGAGCGATAGTCTTTATACCTTTCATAGCGAGCCTGACAAACAGACCGTGCCAACCCCAACGGGTCGACCCATTCCAGCGGATTATGAACATACGCTTGAGGTCGAATACCACCCAGCAGCCCTATCGGGTCCGGTGACAGATACTGTCCGCTCTCCGCATCATAGTAACGATGCCGGTTGTAGTAAAGCCCTGTTTCTGCGTCATACAACTGCCCCTGATAGCGCAGCTCGCAGTACACCTCTTCGTTCGCCGCATCGCCCAGATAGCGCCGTAGCGGGATAGGCCGTCGCTCTTCGCGGTGAGCGCCCCACAGTCCCTGTTCCCCGCGCCAGCGGACTTCCCCTTCCTCGCTGCACAGCTCTCTGGCCGTTCCCGTCAGGTCGGTCACGATGTAGTGCAACTGCGTACTGTCGCCCTGCGCCTCCACCTGTGCCAGCGGCCGGAAGCTCCCCGGCTCGTACACCCACTGTACTTCCCGTGCCGCACTGCCATCTGCACGATACTGCTGCTGACCGATAAGCTGGTCACCGTCCCACCGGTACGCCACCCGCGCTACCGCCTGCGCCGACGGGAGTTGTCCCTCACGCACCTTACTGACTCTGCGACCAAACGCATCGTAACGATACCGCCAGCGTACCCCGTCCGGCAGGCTCACCCGTACCAGACGGTCCTGTACGTCCCAGTCAAAGTACGTTTCCTTTGGCCTGAACCCCGGCCGCGTTTCACGCTTCATCGCCAGACGCCCGCAGTCGTCATACCGGTATTGCGTATGGCCCCGCTCGACTACCCGGCCCGCCGCATCGTAGCGCGCCGACGCCTGTACCACCGCATCCTGTACCTTCAGCGTCTCACCCAGACCCGGCGCTATCTGCGACACCTCGCACAGGTTCTGTTCGCTGTCATAGCCAAACAGCCGTGCCTGACGCCGCCGTCCCTCATCACGGCGCTCCGCCGTCACCTGACCGGCCCCGTTCAGCCGGAACGCCTGTTCCCCCCAGTGACTGTCGCTGATGCCCGTCAGACGGTCCAGCACATCATACTGGTACCGGCGCTCCAGCACGTCATTCACCCGGCCATCCGCGCCCTCCAGCGCCTGACGCTGCAGCAGCCCCGTCGGACTCCACTCGTGGCGTAATGCAAATCCGCTGCCGTTACTGCGCCGCTGCTCTTCGCCCGCCGCCGTGTGGCTGAACTGTAGCGGCTGGTGTGAACCGATACCCAGCGACGACAGCCGACCCGACTGCCACGCCAGTTGCAGCGGTGCCAGTATCCCTTCGACTACCGCACGCTGACCACCCGCGTCGTAACCGCTCTGCACCGCCTCGCCGTTCACCGTTTCCGATGTGACCTGACCCGCCCGGTTATAGGCGTACTCCACCACCGCATCCGGGCTGGCGGCTTTGGTCAGCCTACCGGCCACGTCATACGCCAGCTCGGTGATGCCGTCCGTTTCACCGTCCGCTTTGCGTGCCGTGATTCGTGTTATCCGCCCTGCCGCATCGTGCTCGTAGTACAATGCGCTGCCGTCCGGCGCGGTGCGCTGCACCAGACGGTCTGCCACATCGTACTGATACCGGTATACCCGCCCGTCGTAATGCCGTTCCTCGCTCAGTCGTCCACTGCTGTCAAAACCGTACGTCCAGTCCCGTCCCTGACTGTTCGTCACCCCGGCGAACTCCGCTTCCGCATTGTAGTGATAACGCACCGTCGCCCCCAGCGGGTCCGTCGCTTCCAGCAGGTTATCGAACGCCCCGTAGCGGAACTGATAACGCTGACCCAGCGCATCCGTCACCGCCGTCAGGTTACCTTCCACATCGTAACCAAACCGCGTCTCGCTGCCGTCCTCATACACCACTTTCGACGGTGACGCGCGCACACCGTCATACTCCCAGCGCCGCACCTGCACGCCCGCTTCATGTCCGATATGCCGCTCCGTCAGGCGGTCCAGATCGTCATAGCGGAACGCTACCGGCGGTGCATTATCCCGCTCAAGGCTGCTCAGCAGGCCACGACGGTTATAGTGGTAACGCTGCAACACGCCGTCTGGGCCTATCACCGTCGACAGTTGCCCCGTTTCACCGTAGCGGTACAGCCACTCGCGCCCTTCCGGGTCGTTCACCTCAACAACCTGCCCGGCTGCATTGCGCTGATAGTGCCATTCGCTGCCCAGCGGGTCGATATAAGCCAGTAGTTGCCCGTTATCATCATACGCATACTGGTGCGTCGCGCCGTCAGGCAGAATAACCTCGGTGACCTGCCCCCAGTCATTGCGCTGATACACCGTGCGACCACCTAGCGGGTCGGTCTCCGCCACCAGTTGGTTGTCCACCCACTCGAACCGGGTCTCGCCGCAATCAGGCGTACGTTTTGACAGAATATTATTACGCTCATCGCGCACATAGCTAATCACCCCACCAAACCCGCTGTGGTAATGGCTGGTCAGGGTGTCATCGTCGTATTCAAAGTGACCCGGCCAGTAGCCTTCCGAGGTTCTGTCCCGTATTACACGGCCTTTTTTATCGTAGTCGTGCTCAACCCAGGTCGATGATAAATCCGACCAGCGCAGCAGCCAGCCTTCTGGAGAATAACGATAATCAAAGTTGCACCCATCGCTAGCACGTACGCTCAATAAATACCCATTCTTGTCATAGGTATAGCTAGCAAGTGTTTTCAAAGGTTTGCGATGAATATCGCATAACGTTAAACAGGTAATACGCTGACGACGAGTTTCCACATGAATCAAACGGCTATCAGGCAAAACCACCCAGCGCAATATGCCGAACTCCCAAATCAGCGAGATTTGGTTATCCTGCCGATCCTCTATGGATGTCAGGCATAATTCTCTCCCTCTGGCGTGCTCAAATCGATAGTGCAAACCACCAACATCTTGCAAAATCAACCGCCCCTGTTGACGGGTCAATCGCCACTGCGGGTTAGATGGTGAACGCGTAGATTCCCCCTCGATAGGCAAAACAAATATCGCCTGATTGAACTCACCATCAGTCAGTGTCACCACACCGTCTTCAAGTGTCAGGCTAATATCCCAGTTACTACGCCATAATGATCCTAATAAACCAGGCTTTCGCTCACCACCAGAACGGTAATAGCGTTTAATCGCCAGCGGTAAAATACCTGCTAGTTGGAAATCAGTACGCCACTCCACCATATACCCCGTGGCCATATCGACCGGTTCACCTTCACCTTGGCATTTATTTGATGTAGAGCAGGTCTTTCCATCTGCCGTACTAGCCGTAGATGACGCATGACCGGGAGTACCATCAACATCTGATGGCGTTTTATCTGCTACCTTAATTTCAGGTTTTGCCGCCTTATCTTTTCCTACCGCTGTTCCAGATTTTCTGGTAATAATTTTCCCAATAAACGTATTAACTTTTTGGATAATCCCATCAATAATTTCTTTAAATTTATTAATGAGCTTTTTAATAACACCACAAATTGCCGAAAAACTATCTTTTGCAAATGCAACAATCCAACTTTTTGCTGAACTTGTGGCATTATTCACCATCAGCTCAATAGCCGTAATTATTTTATTGAGCAGATTTAAAGCCTCTTTAGCTTCCTTGTTAATTTTTTCAGCAAAGTCCATTAACCATCGAACAATATTACCATTAGATAGATTTCTAATTTCACGAACGGCTAGTTGAACGGCCTGATTATCCAACGCACTTTTCTCTAATGCTTTCATTGCACGGACAACAGATTTACCTGCAATTTTTAGCGCATGTCCAGGACCAGGAATAACACCTACAATATTCAGTGCACCTTCAGCAAGGAAGTAGTTATCCTCCAGGTTATCTGGTTTTTTATAGGCAGCCCAGCACCACTCACCAATAAAATACACATCCGGTGCCTGACCAACAACAGGAATAAAACCGAGGATAATTTGACAAAGTAGCAAAACCGCTGTTTCTGTTGTCTGATCGGCAACCTCTGCTGATAAGCTATGGTGAATTTTATTAATTGCCCGCTTAAATTCACGATCCCCTGCGTTAATCTGTTTTTTTAATGTTTGAAAACGGTCATAGGCTAATTGATATTTATCTTCAACATTAGAAAAAAATCGCCCACTCCATGTACTATCATCAACATTAACTTCATCATAACGTTCACTGTCTTCAGCGTCGTACTCTACAATCCCTTTTTCATGCAGTAGCAAATAAAGGGTAAAATACTCTCCTGCCAATGCTGCATGAACGGGGTTAGATTGAAGGACTGGATTATTCTCTACGGTATCAGGGGAAGAAAAGTCATCTGAACCTTCCTTAATATCAAGTTGATAAGTACTGCACGCCATATTTTGGACTTTAAAGTAACCATTTTCATCCGTTTGCCCGTCAGTTTTATTCCCTTTGCTATCGGTTAAAACAAAGGGGGCATTTGGTACGGGATCCCCTGATGAGTAAACATACTGAACAAAGGTTTCACACTCACATTCTTTACACCCTCCTTGAATAATTTTATCCGTTGAAAACTCTTTTTTCGCTGCGGAACCACTTTGGTGTAATGAATCCTGTTTATCCTGACTCATGAAATGACGTCCTTTTTATTTTATGCTTCGTCCAGGTGGTCAATAGCTGCCTGATACAGGCGATCCATGCGGCTTTGCGTGCCAATGTATTCAGGCTGTATCAGAATATTTTTTGCCCAGGGCTGATGAATGAATTCCGGCGAGAGTTCTGTCGCCAATGCCAGCCAACGCACGATATCGCGGTCGTTGTTAAAGCCGTTGCTCTTCGCCTGTTCCGCCTGCTGATGGGTAAACGCCCGTAATTCATCATCAGGCGCGTTTTGCCAGTCAGCATGGTAAGCACGCAGATGTTCCATATAGCGCGCCAGATTCTGATGCCCGTACGGCACCATGATGGCTTGCCATTGTTCAGCACTCAGCTGGCGCGGCAGGATGTCTGGAATAGAATGGGGTTCACGGGCAGTGAGGTTTAAGGCGCGTACTACACCGTCAGGGGAAATGTCGCAGAAGCTGGCTATCGGACCATAGAGCGCACAGGCTTCTTGTGCGGAACTGGCGGATAACAGCTGATTCACCACCTGCCAGTCCCCCACACGCAGGATGGCGTTTTCCCCAGAAGGTGAAGCCACCAGGCTCCACTGTCGCAGATGCTTCGTGACCTCAAGCAGTTGATCGAGCGGCGAATACGCCTGCATAAACCACGCTAGCTGTAACCCCATTCCCCAGCCCGGTTGAGTGACAAGGTGTTCTTTCACCTGAGGCCAGTTGGCGACATTAAGCGGAATACAATAGGGTGATACCGAGGCATGAACGCGCCCTGTTTCCCCCCAGTACAAACGCGTCTGCTCCAGGCTGCCCCCCCAACGCTCGGCCAGCCAGGGGACTGCATCGTTCATCGATGCTTCTGCGATAACAAAACAGCCGCCCTGAGCGATACGCGTTTGCCAGGCGGCGTCATCTTCCGGCAGCAGTTCAAGGAAAGGTTGCGATACACTCACAGCGTGACCTCCGTTATGTCGGGTAACTCTCCCCGCATCCAACCGGGGCGATGGTAATTAAGCTGCACACTCTCAATACGTTCAGGTTCAGATTTAAAAATCCGAATACTGTCCGCAATCGAATAACGTTCAGTCAGATGAATAAAGATCGGATGCAAATAGAATTCACTCCCGAGTACCCAGCGGTGGGCGGCCCAGGCTTCACATTCCGCTTCACTGGCTTTGGGGTAATAATTTTTCGCGAAGGCAATGCCGCTAATAAAGCGCGCTTTGACTATTTCAATATCCAGCGGAAAAACACATTGCACGCTGACAAAAAGGAACAGTTCATTCGCGAGTCGGTGTAAGCGATTGTCATTAGCGAGAAGGGAATATTGATCGTGCGTTAAAGTAATGTGGTACGTTTTATCGAGGCCGTGATTATTTTCGTATTTTACGTCCCGCTGTGCGAATAGCTGATATTCCCCACACTCGCTATCGACTATGGGCAAATACAGGTTATTCAACGGACCGAGAAAATCAGTTTGAGCAGCAAGATCCAGAGTGGGCCACCAGGCCGATAAAACGTCTGGCGCATAGCTACGAAATAGCGCTCTAGTGCCATCAGGCCAGAGACAGGAAATGCGCTGCTGCCAAAAATCAGCCACCTGCTGCAGTGTCAGTTTACCATGCATGAGAATTACGCCACTATGCCGCTCCGGCTGCATCTCAGTCAGCCAGTGCAGCAGTGTTTCCCCCGGTTTGCCTTCTTCTATTTTCACCACAATAGGCGCCCACATCTGCCAGTTTTCGGCATCCTTGCCAAAATGCAGTTGTTGCCATATATCTGACGCCGCAGGTTGAAAAGCCTGCCAATACTCAGGTAATTGGGGATAACTCAACGGCGAGATAATAGCGAACAGCGGCGCATTAAACTGGCTGATTTCAAACAGGGTATAACCGTTTGCCATCATCGTTATTTGCCTGTCAGTAAATGAGATAATTTTTAATACGATGAGCGTGTATTCATCACAGCAGCAACGACCCAATAATCACGCAGACTATCGGGTCGAGACATGCCGTTTATTTTTATAACGCAAAATGATTAATAAAACGGAGAATCAAAATAAAACTATACTGGCAGTCCTTTTTCCCTACGCTCCCTAACTTCAGCAGGTGACAGCGGTGGGAATTTAACGCCACGATCCAGTAACAGCTGCTTTACCTTTAACGCCCAAGGGTAGTGAGGCGATTTAGGAGACATAATGGATAAGCTGTCATCCACGGTAAAAGCGAGATTACTGCCTGTATCATCATAAATATTACTATCTGCGCCGTGTTCTATCAGCCAATATGCGACTTCATATTTATTCAGATAAGCGGCATAGTGGGCGCTGTTTACTTTGGAACCATCAACGAGGTTCAAATCAGCTCCCCGTTCTACAAGTAATTTGATATCGGCCCAGCGCTCCTCACCAATAGCACTAAATATTGCAGGCTGACCACGACGCCCAATTGCATTCGGGTCGCCTCCCGCGTCCAGAATAATACGCAGCCAGTCAGGGTCTTTCGCGCCCGCCACGGAATTAACCGCACTGTCGCCAAACCCATCTTTATAATTCGGATCGACACCCAGTTTAAGCGCCAGCGTGACGGCCTTTTTATCCTTCGTTTCATAAATCAGCCACAGCAGCGGCGTGATACCTTCTTTCCCCTGAATATTCAGGTTAACGCCCTGCGACAGCTGATGACGAGCGGCTGATTCGTCACCTTTTTGAATACTTTCCAGTACCGCCACCACGGGCGGCTCAAAAAGTTCACTCGCCCGCATACTGTGTCCTCCCGCCTGACAAGCGGTTAATAATCCCAGAATAACGACGCCTACCCATTTTATACGTGCCAACCATTGCATTATATTCCCCTGAATGTATTGGTTATCTTCCCGATATCTTCCTTTTTCTGGCTTTCAATACCCGCAATCACCTGATCCATACCGTGGCGAGCAATCGGCGAGCCGCCGACAGCGGGAAGTGCCATCATATCACCGCTGGCTTTCGGCAGGCCCCCTTCCAACAGTTTTGCTACACCAATGATACCCCCAAGCGCCGCACCAGCGGCTCCGCCAATCAATGCGCCCGCACCGGATAGCAAACCAGGAATCAACGCTTTGCCATAGGTTTGTGCCATCGTTAGTACCTCACCATCCACAGCCTGCGTTGTTATCAGCGAAGCTGTTTTCGCCAAGTCTGCACCACCTGCACGCGACACGGTATTGTTATGCAAACCCGCAGCATTAAAGGTATAGCCGGGTAATCCCGTTACGCCAACGCCAGCCGATGCCAAACCACCGCCTAATGAATGCCCCACGATGACAGGTGGCGGAGAAAGAACGTTTTTTACCCGCTTTGCCAAATACATGGCCTGATTGTATTGATCCGTCTCCAACCCCATACCTTGCCCAGCGTTAGTCAACCAGTCTTTAACGCCTGTCACCGCATTATTGGTGCCCCGGTAGGTCAACATCGTTTCGCCATTAATTGCTGATTTGAACAGAGCAGAACCAAACCCTGTTTTCTTGTCCATAAAATCATTGTCTGTCAGGCCTGGAAGCTTACTCGTATCCAGAATATCCAGCCCAACCGGTGCCTTAGGTAGTTTGTCCAGCACGCCTCGTCGGAATTCATCAACCGAATAAACATACTGAGCCGCTTCGGCGCGTAAGATGCTGTCGTTATTAAACGCCAGCCGCTTTGCCGCATCGGCTAATCCCGGCAGCGTCGCCGCCTCGGTCGCCAACTTGGCGCGCGCCAGATAGCGCTCTTTACGCTGGGCGACGGAGAGCAAGTCATCAAGAATAGGCAGTTCGGCGACCGACGCCCATTCCATTAACGTTGGCAACAGCATCGGCGTCAATGCCAGCAGAGGCGCGCGGCTTTTTGCCGACTGTTCGGCGCAGGGTTTCACCGGAGACTGATAGGGCGAATCACCAATGATGACGTCCCCACTGCCAGCGGCGACCGAGCCGCCACAGCCGATCGCATCACCGATACGCGCCGCCAGCTTGCCATTGATGATGACCGTACCGGATCCCGCGGATATCGCACGATTATGTACACCATGAGGCATATTCGGGCAGGGGCAAGCGTGGAGTAAGACCGCATCGCTTTTACGGGCCGCCGGTTTGCCATTGATGATGACATCACCGCTGCCTTCAATAATCGGGGTAGCAGGGAAGCAGCCGTGACCCGCGCAGCTGTCCCCTAAACGTGCAGCACCTGGCATAGTTCCTCCTTAACGTCTGTCTGGCGCATCCGGCAGCGTGGGCTTCGTCGGGTCTTCTGGCGTAATCGATACTGGCGCAGTCCCTACGCCAGCCGCACCGCCGTCGTTGATTTTCACAATCGTCCCGGAAATCGTGACGCCCGCGCTATCAATCTTGATAAAGCCACCCGGCGCTTTGATGGTCAGGGCCTGCCCCGCTTCCAGCACGATATCCGCGGCTTTCAGGTAGCTGTCCGTATTCACCAGAACGCGCTGGTGCGCACCGATCAGCGTCTCTTCAGAGCCGGACATCGTCGTCTGACGGCTTCCTTCGATACGGGTAATCTCACCACCACCGATGAAGCGCTTAAACGAAGAACCTATTTTCTGAATAAAGCTTCGGCCAATTTCCTGATGATGGTCCTGACCGATGTTTTCAAAGTCGTCCTTGCCTATCGTGCGGTGACGGTGACGCGTGACCCGTTGGAACTGATCCTGATCCACGCTGAGGTGCTGATCGCGTCCTACGCTCTGCCGGTGGATGTTGTTGATAACACCATCCATATCTTTCTGCGCGTGATAGTAAATTTGTTCACGCGTTGCCTCATCCTCAAAGCGCAGTTCGTTGAAACCACTGCCTTTATGGGTATCGGTACGAAGCGTGGTGCGTGTTTTATGTGCCGGTAAAACATACGGCGTCGGATTGGTTGCGTGGAAAGTACGTCCGGTGATAATCGGCTGATCCGGATCGCCTTCGAGGAAGCTGACGATCACTTCATGACTGATACGCGGGATGGCGATCATACCGTACTGGCCGCCCGCCCAGCCCTGACTAACGCGCACCCAGCAGGAACTCTGATCGTTACTCGCGCCGTAGCGATCCCACGGGAATTGCAGTTTTACCCGACCGTACTGGTCGCAGTAGATTTCTTCACCCGCTGGACCAACGACGGTGGCGATTTGCGGGCCGTCCACCATCGGTTTGTACGGCATGGCGGCACGCCACGTCGTTGTACCTTTCACCACCGCAAAGCTGTTGCTCATGGTGGTCGGTTCGCCGCCGCTTTCCTCCTCCAGCGCCTGCGGCTGCTGCCCGACGTGTGTCACGCTCACCGTCTGCCATACCGCATTCAGCGTCGCATTCGGGTGCTCCGTCAGGGTGAAGGTGTTGCCCGGCATCAGCCCCGCGCAGTTGGATTCCCCTTCGCTCGTTACCGCCCCTGAGCGCAGCGCATCCAGCCGGTAACCGCTGAACGCTTTGCCGCTCGGGTCTTGCTTATAGCGACCCGGATAGTCGTAATGCTGATAGCTTTCACGCTGATGCGCCAGCTCACCGCTCATCTTCTTGTGCGACAGCCCGTAAGCCGGCGTCTTGAAGCTGTAGTCTTTCAGCTCGACTTCGGCCGTACTCACCCGCTCTGCGTAGTGGAAACGCCGGACATATTCGCCCTCGCTCAGCCCCTGTGTCGCCAGGTTGAAGAACAGCTCGGGGCCTTTGGTCAGTGCCCCCGCATCGTCGGCAAACACCACCCGGTGTTTGCCCTCTTCGTATTCGTGGAAGAAGTACAGTCCTTCCTCGGCGGCCAGACGGGTGACAAACGCCAAATCGCTTTCCCGATACTGCACGCAGTATTCACGCACCGCGTGCTCGTTACGCAGCGCAAAGGCGTAGTCGGTAATGCCCGCTTCTTCCAGCAGTGCACCGATAATCGCCTCCGGCTTTTGGGCCTGAAAAATGCGGGCGTTGGTGCGCAACCCCAGCCGCCACAGCGCCGGACGGACTTCCGCCTGATAGCGCGTGCGCCGGAATCCGGTGTCGCCCTGCGTGAAGCCGCTGACAATCCCGCTGACCCGGCGCTTCAGCTCGCCCTCATACCAAATCATCAGCTCGCACGGCTGGTCCAGCACCGCGCCGAAATCGACATCCGGCAGCGCACTCGCCAGACTCAGCGACAGGCTAAAAGGCCGGTTCAGCCCTTCATCCAGCCTGAAATCCACCACCGCAAAAGTGCCTGCTGCCAGGGCACCGACCTTAACGGTGAACTGTAATCCTGTACTGTTTGCCACCTGCTTTCTCCTTCTTCGCCGTTGCCATGGCTACCGCACGCCTCGGGTTACCCCAGAGCGGCATGTCGCTATCCTGATGAAAATGAAAACCTGAGTTGTGGTCTGAGTCTGCTCACACCACAAGTCATGTTGATAAAACGCCACGCGGGTAAAAAACACCGCCCCAAAGAAAAACGCAGAAAACCCGGGACAAGCCCGGGTTAGAGACAGAAAGATTACGCTTCGATCGGCGCACGCCAGTCATCAGAACCAGAAGTACCGGCAACCGTGTGCTCCCAGTCGATTTTGCGGTAGGCCAGTGACACTTCGATCAACTGGGTGTAGTCCAGTTTTGACGGATCCTGGCAGTGTGGCATTTTGCAGTCGATGTCAACGATGGTGGCATCGGTCAGCACGGTAGAGAAGAAGTGCTCTTGCTTACCTTCAACCGACGTGCGGTACCACTTCAGCGTTACGGTCGGCAGCATTTCGCCGGATGCCAAAGAGTTGTACATCAGCGGAACCGCTTTGTTCAGCGCGACGGTGAATTTGAACGGTTTGTGCACACGTTGGCCGGACGGCTGACCAGACTGTGGGTCGGTCGGTACGGTGACGATGTGTTTGAATTCCTGAACCAGCATTTCGTCTTCGTGGCCTTCCACATAGATGTTGCCGACAGAATCAGAAGTGAAAGCACCCGCGGTGATGTTGCCCTGAGTTTTACCTTCGATGCTGATATAGCATGGAGTTGGCATAGTGTTGCTCCTTGTTGTTGAATAGATCGGTGTTGAATAGATTTAGCTGTTTAACAGAATGAGTAACTTCACCGTCTGTATAGCAATACACATGCCAAAAGTTATCTTTATGTTTTATAAAGAAAATTACCTAACAAAAATTTCACCTAAGTAAAATTTGAGCAAGAAGTTGCGCAGACTTCGCAAATCGTTTGCAGACATTGCGCAAAAAGTGATTTACACCAGAAAGTGAGCAAGAAGTTGCGCAGAATGCGCAGTTATTCTGAAAGTTTGAGTTAGTGATGAATTAAAGAAATGAATGACCGATAGAAATAGTGCTTATTAATAGCAAAAAACTATATTTGACGATAATTTACTCATTTTCATAACGGTAAGAGTAAGCAGTCACTTACGTTTTTTGTGAAAAACAGGCATAGCAAAATCAGGATATCCCGTAATAAGACGACGAATAAAAGAGCAATAAAAACAAAAAACGGGTGTTGCTATCACGCAACACCCGCCTGTTTATTGCCACTATTTATGATCCAGCCAGACCGCTCTGCTCTGCTGGTTCTGCTTTAACGATTTACCAGCAGCGGTTGCCTATCAGCTAGTGAGCACCGACAAACAACCACTACGAATTACTCTGTTTTCCCCGATGACCAGTGCATTGCCAGCCGCTGTCCGGCCTTGATTTCATCCGGCTGCATCGTCGCTTCCAGATCGTTACGTGCATGAATGGCTTCGCTCATCCCCTCCGTCGCGGCCATGGCATACCAGGCGTAGGCGTGAATACGATTGCGGGATGCCCCCAGCCCATCCTGACGCATCATCCCCATACGATACTGAGCCATACGGTTACCGTCATTTGCCGCCAGACGGTACTGTTTCATCGCCTCAACATAATCCTCTTTACCGCCTTGCCCCAGCCGCAGCATTTCACCGTAAGCCAGCCGAGATTCGGTGTCTCCTGCTGATGCCGCTTTAGCATATTCTTCACGCGCACGCGCCAGTTCGTTCGCTTTAAATAACCGCTCGCCCAGCTCGCGCTGCGCCCGGATATAGCCCGCGGAGGAGGCCTGAACCAGATACTGTTCACGTTTTTCATGGGTTGTCTGGCTCTGGCTAAGCAAATAATCTGCCTCACCCGATCCGCCAGATGCAGCACGCTCCAGCCAATAACGCGCCTTTTGCTCATCCCAAGGTAAGCGCTTACCTTCGCGGTATGCCTTGCCCAGCCAAAGCTGTGCTTGCGCATCGCCTGATGACGCGGATTTTTGATACCAGTTCAACGCATTTTCGCCGTCTTCGTGCTGCGCCATCCACAGCTGCGCCTGTGCCTGCCCCAGCGTCGCTGCGCGGAAATACCAGCGTTCAGCCAGATCGCGACGGATAACCACACCGTTGCCCTGTTCATAGCGCTGCGCCAGCTGGTACTGCGCATCCCGATTGCCAAGTTCTGCGGCTTTCAGCAGCCACGATACGGCCTCTTTTTCGCCGCCCGTATGCGTCGCGTGCCACTGGGCAACAATCAGCTGCGCAGGGGGATAGCCGTTCGCCGCTGAGGATTCAAACGCACTCAGACAGGCCGCGACCAGTTTTCCCTGATGCTGAACCTGACAGTCCATGCCGAGCCGATGCCCCGCTTCGCCATTTCCCAGACGTGAGGACGTTGTCCACCACTGGCGAGCAGACGGACTGTTCTTGGGCGCACCCAGCCCTGCCTGATACCAGTCACCAACCTGAAGTGCGGCGGCCGCGCGCATTTCTTGATTGCCCGGCAGCTCAGACAGGCCAGATGCCTTCTGCATCCACTGCATCGCCTCGGTGTACTGTGAGCGCGCGGCGAGCGTCTTTGCCAAATGATATTGTGCCTCACCATTTCCCCGGTTTGCTGACGCCGCCAGTTCCGTTTCAGGCAGCGACGTAACCGGCGCCTGACATGACGCCAGCCAGCAGGCCGAGAGGGCTATCAATAATTTTTTGTATTTCATCATGTGCTCAGCGTTTTTCCCTTCACGATAATCAGCTGGCGGAATTACCCTGCTGCAAACGGTACAGGCGAATATTGAAGGCGCGCAGTTCATCTTCCATCGCACGCAGCTCCGATGGCGTCAGCGGCTGACTCTTGGTTTTACGCGCCTCAAGCTCCCGCAGTCGTATCCCGAAGGGAACATCCGACATCAGGTCTTTTTGCATGTCGTAGAGCTTTGATTTCAGATAGGAGATCGTCACTGTCCGGCGCTGGCGTTCCAGTTCCAGCAGCTGCTGCAAGGTATCGTTGACTCTGGCACGAGCCTGTTCGTAACCCAGCGTTTTCGGTTCATCGCCCTGCTGGCGTTCAAGCGCAATCTGCCATTGGCGTTCCATCTCCTTCACCGCCAGCGAATCGGGATAGAGCTGCTGCATCACGTTTTTCAAGCCGTTACCGTATTGGTACAGGTAAAACGGCGACGCGTTTTTCACCTGTTCCAGCTGTGCCTGATAGCGGTTGATCAGCTCGCCTTCCATGCCCTGCAGTTTCTGTTCGCCCAGCACAATACGCACCCGGCGAATGTCGTTATGATCGGGAGCCGCAGGCAACGCGTACGCTGGCTGTTGCAGTAACGCCAGCGCGTCGGCTTTCTGATCCTGCCAATACTGCCAGCCCGTCATCGCCGCCACGGGCAATGCACAGGTCAACAGCCCAGAGACAAACCAAAACCAGGCTGGCTTCTGCTTTTTATGCGCCTCAATTTTCAATACCGTCGGTTTCATTTGCCCTTTCTCCCGTCCGATGAGAATACTGCCTGCGGGCAATGGAGCCTGGCCCGAGCCTGATGAACCACTGCTTTGCACCGTCGCGCCGGGCTCCATGTCTGAATGAAAGAACACCATGGGCGGAATCTGCATATCCTGCTTTTTCAGTTCCTGATCGTCCGACACAATGACAATCTCGGTTTCATCGAACAAATGGGTGTAGCCTTCGACGAAGTGCAGCAGATTCTCGACGCGAGGAATGCGGCTCAGGCCCGAGTTGTGCAGTTTTTCACTCATCAGTTGTAGCGCGCGTTCGCAGCGATAAACCAGCCGCTTGTGTTCATGGCTGATGGCGTACTGCCGCACCACTTCGCTGATGCGGGCAATAAACCAGTCCAGCATCTCGATGCGCGCCCGTTCCTGATGCACCGGCGGCCAGAAGTTATCCCACTGCGTTACGATCAGGTTCGCCAGAAATTCGCAACTTTCCGTGAATCCCGTCAATCCCGCCAGCCGCGAACGCGCCAGCGTAAAGTAGATCGCCGTCTGGAGATCCACGCCCTGCTTTTCAAAGATGGTGGTGGCCATATCGTGCACCAGCATCCAATCCACATCAGGGCGAGACGCGTGACTCAACTTGTTAATTTCCGCCCGAAGTGCGTCAAACTCCGGCAGCATCCGTGGATCGCGGCCGACTTTCAGGGCCTGTTGTGCATCTTGCATATCACATCATCCAGCAATAGGGAGCCTGAACGGGCTCCCGAGAGTTAATTAATAAAGCGAGTCAGGCAGCGTGAACTGGCTGAACAAACCACCGGCAAACGGGTTGTGGCTGGCATCGGTATACACGCGATACGTCATCGCACCGTTCTCCAGCGAGAAGCGCACATCAAAAGTGTTCTCATTCACCTGAGTCAGTTGATCGCTATTGATTAACCGGAACATCGCCCACGGCCCGCTAAAGCTCAGGCTACGCGGTGAACGCTCACGATCGTCCGGCACCAGAGTCAGCTTACTTTCGGCCCCGTCACGCATACTGTTTGGCCACACCAGCGGCGTTTTCTGGCGGCGACCGTGGCTGTACTCCAGCAGTTGTCCATCCAGATTGAGCACGCTGCGGCGCTTGTTCGCCGTCAGTTCCAGCGGTTCCAGCACGAAATGCACTTCCAGACTACCCTGCGCATTAAATAGGGTCTGGCGGATGCGGTTAGCGCGTTCAAGCTGTTTCACCAGTTCAGCCTGCAACGGTGACGCCATGCCTTCTTCCAGCATGCCGCTTTCCATCATCGCCTTGAGGTTGGTTTGATAGAAGCTGTCCAGCGTCCCACCTGCCATGAAGAACATTTCCATTTCCGACAGCGGCACATCCTTGTTCGATGACGGGTCAAAGGGGTAACGATCTGCCAGCTTCTCATTGAATGGCGTGACGACTTTATCCAGCCACTCCTGATTCAGCGACGACATCGCCAGCCCGGTCACCAGACTAGCGCTCTCTCCGGCTAATTGTCCGACCCAGCGATCCAGCGGCGCGGGAAGGCTGCGGGCGTATTGCTGCAAGGCGAACACCGGATCGGCAAATTTATTTCCCTGCCGCGCCTGCACGGCTTTCAACGCCGCCTGCCCCGGATCGGTCGCGTTAACGATCTGATCGAGATAGTGATAGAGATCGGTCAGTTTCTGGTTGACCTCTTGCACCAGCGGCCCCTGCTCGCCGCGTCCGCTCAGCGCTGCGTTGATGGTCATAAATGGACGACCGGTACGCGTGTTGATGTTCTGCGCGGTGTCGTTATCGTCATCGGACAGCTTACGAATGCGGGTGTTATCACTGACCGTCGTCAGCACGCGCTGGAAGGGCTGATCGTTGCCAGTAATATCCGTGAGAATGTCGAGCGCCTGTTCCGGCGTATCGAGCGTCTGCACATCAATGTTCGCCAGCACTTTCTGCCACTGGTTGATGTAATCCGTAATGTAGCGGTCATTCACCTGACGCAGAATTTCCCGCCGATCGGCCTCGCTGAACTGCGCACGTTCGCGCTGCCCCAGCACCCAAGCGTCCAGTGCCGTCAGCTCTAACAGCGCTTTGTCCTGCTTGAGGTAATAATCACTAAAACCGGGATACGTCAGCAGCCGTGGCACGCTTCCCGCTTTGTCATTGCGCAGGGAAAACACTGGATCAAAGGTCGGCCCGACCTCATCACGGATCGCTAAATCCGGTGGCAGCACTTGAGTCGCCTTCATGACCAGACTCTGATAAACGCGCTGATACATCGGCAGCTTGCTCAGTTCCTGCTGAGCCAGCGTGATCGGCTGATTAAAGGGTGCAAAGGTGCTGATCGCTACCGCATCTTTCTGCTCACGCGCCTTGTGCCAGTCGGTGTGCTCAAGGGCGTAATCCAGATGCTGCATCAGCTGTTCCTGTACATTGCCCTGCCCAGGAAATGCCTTCTGCCAACGCTGCGCCATAAACTGTTCGACCAGCGTTTTATTGCGTCCTGACGCATCATCCAGCATCCGCATCACGCGCAGAATCGTCAGCTTTTGCTCGCTATTGGCAGGCGCCTGATTCAAATCTTCCAGCAGCCCTTGCATCACCGCCGGTAAAAAGCGCTGGTTCAGCATTTGCAGATAGGTGCCTTCAACATAAGGCCCAATTTTACCGCCCTGATACAGGCCAAGGTCGGCCAGTAGCGGCGTACGTTCGTGGTAATTACCAAAGGATAAGGTCGCATCGCGAATCAAATTCAGACGCGGCAACTGCTGATAGCCGTAGCCCGGCTGCCCTTCCAGTTCATTGGTGCCGATAAACGCCTGCGCTTTCGTCAGTACGTTACGTCCGGCTTCTTCATTGACTCGATAGAAATGGTGCCAGCCGCCAATCAGCGCCAGACTGGCAAGCAGCATGCAGCCCACGCCGATACTCAGTCGACGTCTGCGATAGAGGCTATGCAACCGGTTTTCCCCCGCCAGGCTGGCCTCAGGGAAAATGACATCAGGAAAAAGGCGCTGCACAAAGAACGTATTCGATTCACCGCGCAGCGCAGGGTTAATCGGCTCTGGCAGTTGATAACGTCGGGAAGCCGACTGCGCAAAGGCATCGAACGGCACGCCTTGCTGATAGACAGAACTGACGTAAACGCCGCGGATCAGGAACGCGCGATCTTCGCCCGTCGCTAACGTTTCCGTCAGCACTTCCACCACGTAGTCTTTCACGCCAGCCAATTGGCGAACAAACGAGAACAGCGAATTGCGCACGCTTCTGTCGGACTGCGTCAGCAGCATGTCTGGCAGGTTATCATTCAGGTGCGTGACCCACTCATCCCAGAAACGCTCCAGCTCTTCTAACCAGTCTTTGCTGTTGCTCGCCTGCGGGGTAAAAGTCACCCCTAATACCGCCTGCCGCGCCTCGCGGTTCAACTGGCGATAGACCTTATCGAAGCCGCTCAGCATATCCAGCCGGGTCAGCGCGATATACACCGGTAAACGCGTGTTGATATTGACGGAAATTTCCTGCAAACGGGCGCGCATCACCTGCGCGTAGGCTTTACGATCCGCGACGCCAGCCTGTGCTAGCCAGGAAATATCCAGCGTGAGCACCAGACCGTTGAGCGGCTGACGACGGCGGTTTTCACTGAGCCACTGTAGCAGGTGCTGCCACAGTCGGGCATGGCGCTGTCCGAGCGAATCGCCCTCCAGCTCAGGCTGGGCAAGTAGCTGTCCGCTGGGATCCCAAATCACCGCAGATTCCCCGACCCAACTGCTCACCTGCTGGCCTGCCGCCACGTCTCGCAGCTCCGCATCCAGCTTCGGGTTCATTTTGTTTGCCGGATTAGCACGATGGATCAGACTACTTTTTCCGCTGCCAGCCAGACCAATCGTCAGATACCAGGGCATCGCATACAGCGCTCTTTTGCCCAGTTGAGTCTGAAAAGCGTCCAGCCAGCGATCGAGAAATGTCTGCTGGCTGTCGACATACACCTGCAAGGGATCCTGTTCAATCACCTGCTGCTCATGACGTTCCGCCCGCATCTGCTGCACACGACGCCAGACCATCCAGGCGCTGTAGGAGAACGCCAGCCACAGCCAAACCAGCGTGAACACCACGCGGCCCCAAATTCCCTGTAATGGACGCGACTCGCCCACCACCAAACGCGGCCCCAGCCACCAGGCCAGAACCAGCACGACGACCCACAGTAGCACGCCCAATAGTAGCCAGGAGGGTTTCAGTTTAGGCAACTGCTTGCGTAGAAAGGTTATGATTGTTTTAAACATAAGTGACCATTCACTCCGAATGTCTTATTTTTTGCGGGATGCCGCCAACCGCTCCACGCGGCTGACCATTCCCGGTTCCCATTGCATCAGGCCCAATTGTTGGCTTTCCTGCCACATGTGCTGATAGTGCTGTGCTGCCAGTGACTTCATCCCTTCTTCGGCGAGTAAATCCGCCAGTACCAACTCGGCATAAAAGCGGTCACGCGGCTCTTTCAGGCGGCGCATGCGTTCATCCAGTAACTGCATCGCCGCCCCAATCCCTTTCTCATCCCGACAGGCCGCCGCCTCCGTCGCCAAATCGTCCTGTCGCGCTCCGCCTCCGCCGCGCACGGGCTGGCTGGACTGCAACCATTGGCTACACTTCCCAGTTAAAAAGAGCGCGCCATCGCTGAACGCCAGTTCACGCAGCTCCGGCACACGCAGAAGAAACGCAGAAAGTTCCTCAGCAATCGCCGTCGCGACAGAAGCATGTCCCAACCGTGAGGCCACCGAGGCAGACAGCATGTGACCATCAAACCAGTAAGGAGCCAGCACCAGACTTTGTTCTATGCGTTCCCACAGCGCCAAATCGGCCTGCGCCAGCGCACTTTGGTATTCATCTACACGGTCTGACGAGACGGGTGCCAGCTGGGTTTTATTCCCTTTGGACGACATCGGCGGAGTGGCAATACCGGACCAGATAGCGTGGCGGCGCAGACGGTAGCCCATCGGTGAGTCGGGATGACGCTCAACCAGCAGCGCGGCGACGTTCAACTGGGTTTGCCGCCAGCCGCGCTCGTCGGATGAATTAATCTCCACCGAACTGACGGGTGTCGGGGCCGCACTGGCGCTGGTTTCACTTCCACCTGCGCCTCCACTGCCGCTCGCTGCCGGGGTCGGTTTTGCCGTCTGATTCGCCTGTTCCTGCGCCTGCTGTCGCTGTCTGGCGCGCTTAACGCCCTGCACCAGTTCATCCATCAGCGCCGCTTTGTCGCTCGCCAGCTCGCCCCAGCGGGTCGCCACCTTCTCCGTTAACTGCTGCAATTGCTCCAGCTCTGCGCTGGATGCACTTTCTGCAATACGCGGAAGCACGCTCTCAAAACGCCGAACAATCTGGATCATCAACTTCTGTTTCTGAACCGGACTGGCGGGCCAAGCGGCCACCCAGTAGCTCTCCAACCAGCTGTCCAGTAGCATCAGCGCGGTAGAAAACGGTGTCGCTTTGGCCGGGTGCTGTAAGCAGCGCAATAGCTGCACCAGCACCCGCATGTCTTTGGTCTTGCTTTCCAGCAAGGTCAGGCAGTAACCCGCCACCACGTTAAGATCGACCTGGTTATGCGCCAGCGATCCCAGCTTGACCAGCTCTGTCTCGACCTTTTCCCAGAGCGGATCGTCAGCCAATACCGCCGCGCGCAACATCTCATCCGGTAACGAGGTTTGCAGGCGTTTACACCAGGGATGTGCATGCATGAACGCCTCCTTTACCAGTGGCACTGCTGACGCAGCGGCGCGAGTGCTTCGCCCAACCCGGCGAGTTCGATACGCAGCGTGTGACCGTCCGCGCCGTTAAGCACCAGTTCGCGATGCCCAATCCAGCGCTTTAATGCATCAATCGCGGGCAGGCCGCGCCCCGACTCCAGCAGCAGTCCGCGATTGCGGATAAACCAGCTGTCGGACACCGTTACGCCATCAAGCTGCGACGTGACGGACTCTCCTGCCCAGGGTTCACTGAGCGTTAAGCGCAAGTGCGTAATATTGCTGGCGCAGCTAATCACCAGCGTATTGCCATCGGCCAGCACGCGGGTGAGCGTCATATCGCCGCTGTCGGCTTCACGTCCCAGTTGAAAGGTTCCGCCCGCCGCCGCGTTATCACGTTGTGGGGACAGCGTGCCGCTGCGTTCCGCTTCCCGGCCCAGCGCGTCATAGCAGGCCAGCCGGAGCTCTGAAGCCGTCTCATTGCGGCACTGTTCCCATAACGACTGCCAGGCGGGATCGGGCGTCGCGGCGGTTGCCAACAATAGGGGTGCCATCGTCAGAAACATCAATTTACCTCCAGCTTCTGGCATTTGTGGTCGAGAGTGCGTTTAGGGATATTGAGGCTATCGGCCACCAGCAGGCGGTTGCCCTGAAACTGGCGCAGGCGTGCCTCAATGACAGCCGCTTCATACCGCTGTGTGGCAATACGCAAATCGTGGATGTGCTGATAGCGATCCTGTTCCTCAGCCGTGCTGCTCGTCAGCCGCTCGCGCAGCTCCGGCGGCAGCGACGCCAGAGACAATGCCTCACCGTCCGGCGTATGTGCACAGGCGACTTCCAGCAGGTTGCGCAGTTCCCGTACGTTACCGGGAAAGTCATACCCCACCAGTTGGCGTAGGAAAGCCCGGTTCAATGGCCCAACGTGCTTTTGCTGTTTATTGGAAAATTGACCGATGAAGTGCTCACACAGCAGGCGAATATCGTCCGGTCGCTCACGCAGCGGGGCGACCTGCAACAGGCACTGGCAAAGGCGATGATAGAGATCCTGCCGAAATACGCCGTCAGACACCTGCTGTTCCAGCGGCTGATGGGTCGCAGCAATCAGGCGGAAATCAGAATGCACTTCTTTCTCCGCGCCCAGAGGACGGAAGCTATGCGTCTCCAATACCCGTAACAGCTTGGCCTGCATGGACTGTGGCATATCGCCGACTTCATCCAAAAACAGGGTTCCGCCGTTAGCCTGCTCGACCAGACCAATCTTGTTGTTTTGTGCGCCGGAAAACGCGCCTTTCTGGTAGCCAAATAGCTCGCTTTCAATCAGGTTTTCCGGGATTGCAGCACAGTTGATGGCAATAAAAGGTTTGTCGGCACGCTCGGAACATTGATGCAGCAGACGCGCCACCACATCTTTCCCCGAACCGGTTTCGCCCTGAATCAACACCGAAAGACGGTGTTTTGCTGCCTGATAGATCTGCTGGTGCAGCGCTTTAATCACGGTGGACTGCCCCACCAAGGTCGTTTCCACCCGCTTTTCCTGCTCGCGACGGCTCTGCCCTTCATCCTTGATCTGGCGCAGAGAATCTCTCAGCGCGACCTGCTCCCGACGGGTATACGCCAGTTCACGCAGCAGGATAAGCTGGCGGCAAAACACCTGTGCCAGCCGTTCGCACTCGCCCTGCTGATTCAGCGTTTGCAGGCGCGTCGGCGTATCCAGCAGCGCCAGCACCGCCAATGGCTTACCGCTGTCCGACAGCAGCGGCAGCGCGTGCAGCCCGCAGTTCGTCCCGACAGAAACCAGCATCTGCCGAAAGTCACGGTGCTCAATGCGGGCACCGCCATAGAGAGAATCCCAGGTGCGGGCCTGATTCTTATGCAGCGCATAAGCCAGCGGGTGGCTAAAGTCGTCCACGCCCAGACTCAGCGCCACCGGCGTGTCATGCACTCGCCCCTGACAGGTCAACTGCCTGCCGCTGACATCCACCATACCCAGTAGCATCCCTTGAGGCTGCCAGGCGGTCTGCATCGTCTCCAGCAGCCAGTCGCACAGACCGGCCTCGTCATGCTGCCGGGTGAGTGCAAGCGCCAGTTCGAGGGCATGTTGCATACTCAGCCCTCCACCTCAGTCTGGAACTGACCGGCGTCGACGCGGAAATGAATACGGCTGACGGGTTCGCCCGCAGACAGGCGTTGCAGTAGCTGTAGCGAGACCGGTGGCAACAAGGCGCCATCAATCACCGATTCGAGCATACGCGCACCGTTTTCACTGCGGTTCGCCAACCGCAGAATCTCTTCCGGCACCTCGTCTTCAATAATGACTTCCGCACCAAAGCGCTGTTGCAGCAGAGACACCAGACGCGACAGTTTGCCCTGTACGATCTCCACCATGGTGTCATGCGCCAGCGGCAGGTAAGGAATGACTTCCATGCGCGCTAACAGCGCAGGTTTGAAGAACGCCGCCAGTTCGGGGTAGAGCGCATCCAGCAACACATCCGACTGCTCGGCGTAGTTCACGATCGTCTGGAATCCGAGGTTGGACGTCAGGAAGAACACCACATTGCGACAGTCGATCACCCGACCCTCGCCATCGGCGAGTTCACCTTTATCAAACGCCTGATAGAACAGGTTCAGAACATCGGGGTGCGCCTTCTCCACCTCATCCAGCAGCACCACAGAATACGGTTTCTGGCGGATGGCTTCGGTCAACACGCCGCCTTCACCAAACCCAACGTAACCCGGCGGCGAACCGATCAGACGTGAAACCGTGTGTTTTTCCTGATACTCGGACATATTGATGGTGGTCAGATAGTTACGTCCGCCAAACATCAGGTCGGCAATCTGGACCACGGTTTCCGTTTTACCCACGCCGCTCGGCCCCACCAGCAGGAACGCCCCCAGCGGACGCCCCGGACGACGCAGATCCGCCCGCGCGGTCAGCAGGTGTTTATGCAAGTGAGCAATCGCCAACTGCTGCCCTTTAATCATCTCGCCGAGGAATTCAGGCAGGCGCGTGACGACATCCATTTCACCCTGTGAGATACGGTTCAGCGGCACGCCCGTCCACTCGGCAATAACCGCCGCAATCTGTGTTTTATCAACGTGAGGAGAGACCAGCACCGAAGACTGTTGCAACGTTTCCAACGCCTGTTCACAGGCCGCCAACTCCGCCGCCACCGATGCCGCATCAAAGTCGACAGCCTGCTCGTCATTCAGCAGCGCGGTACGCAGTTCAATCACGCGCTGAACCTGCGTTTTCTGCTGCTGCCAATCGGCTTCCAACTGCGCCAGCTGTGCCGCGCCGGCCTCACGCGCGTCACGCAGTTCAACTAACCGCTCTTCGGTATTGCCCAGACCGATACGCGCCTGACGCTCAAGCTGGGTGATTTCCATCTCCTGCTGGCGCAGGCGGGTCTGTAGCTGGCTGACCGCACGCGGTGGCGTCGTCAGGTTAATCGCGACGCGCGCGCTGGCGGTATCCAGCACGTCAATCGCCTTATCCGGCAGTTGACGACCAGAGATATAGCGTGCCGACAGCTGTGCCGCCGCCTGAAGCGCATCTTCATCAATCAGAACACCGTGCGCTTTTTCATAGATACTGCGCAACCCGCGCAGAATAACCGTGGCTTCTTCCGCGTTCGGCTCACCCACTTTGACGAGCTGGAAACGGCGGGAAAGCGCGGCGTCCTTCTCGACGTATTTTTTGTATTCGCTCCAGGTCGTGGCCGCGATGGTGCGCAGTTCACCGCGCGCCAGCGCAGGCTTGAGCAGGTTGGAAACGTCCAGCCCGCCAGCCTGATTGCCGGCCCCGATGAGCGTATGCGCTTCATCAATGAACAGAATGATGGGGCGCGGTGCGTCCTTCACTTCCTGCATCACGCCTTTGAAGCGTTTCTCAAATTCGCCTTTCACCGAGGCACCGGCCTGCATCGCCCCCAGGTCAAGCGTGAGCAGTTCGACATCGCGTAATCTTTCCGGCACGGCACCCGCCACGATGCGCAGCGCCAGCCCTTCGATCAACGCACTTTTACCGACGCCCGCTTCCCCGACCACAATCGGGTTGTTTTTACGGCGGCGAGAGAGAATGTCGATCATCAGATCGATTTCATGGTCGCGGCACAGCACCGGATCCAGTTGCCCCTGCCGGGCAGATTCCGTCACGTTTTGGGTATAGCGGGACAGCTGTGTGGTCGCTGCCGCAGCCTGCTCGGCCGTGGCGGACTGCACCGCGACTTCCGTTTCAACAGAATCTTTCACCCACTCATCAAACTGCTGGCGTAAAAGTTCACGGTTAATCTGCGCCAGCGGGCGGGATACCGCGCCAGCCACATAGCGATTTGGCGTCAGCAGCAACACCAGCAGCAGGATACCGCTGCGCAAACGCGTGTGTTGAAACTCAGCCGACGCCAGCAGCCAGCTATCCTGCAACCACTCCACCAGCAGAGGGGAGAATGAAGGGTAGCCCGCGTCAAATTCTTTATCCACGGAGGAAGGCAGAAGCAATGAAGACAGCTCATCCGCATCCACGCCTGCACGCTTGAGGATCTGGCGCACATCGCACAGCGGCGTTTCCAGCATTTTCATCAACAGGTGCTCAATGCGGATTTCCGCCCCCTGATGCTGAATACAGAGTGCCGCCGCTTCTTCCAGCATATGACGGCACACGGGGTTGAGTCGTTCAACCAGTGTCGGCAGTTCAATTCGAATCACGGTGTAGCTCCTGTTATTGTAATAATTCTCCCAGCTGACGCAGTACGTCCTGGGTTTGATGAGTTAGCTGGTAACGGTACAGGCCGAAGGCGGCCACCAAAACCACACACACGCCAATGAACAGCGTGCGCAATGACACCTGTCTGCGCAGGTGGTAGCGCGAGGCCTGCTGCCCCAGATTCAGGTGGAAAACCGTCGGGGAATTCGCCGGCTCAGGGCGCAGAGTGTCATGCAGTTTGTTCACGACGCGATTGAGTTCCTCACGCCCCTGGGTCATCACCCGATAGCGCCCTTCAAAACCCAGACAGAGGCAGAGGTAGATAAACTCCAGAATGTCGCGATAGCGGGTTGGGTCGTCCAGCAGCTTCTCCAGTAGGACAAACACCTTTTCGCCCCCCCAGGTCTCATTGTGAAAACGGGTCAGCAGGGAATGTGCCGACCACATGCTCTGCCCGCCCCATTCGCGTCCCATCACGGCTTCATCAATGAAAGTGCAGAGGATGTAGCGGAATGACAGAATCACGCCATTTTCATAGCCATGAGAATGTAATTCCTGCTCGATAGCCTGAATCTCGGATACCACACGCTGATAGAGATCTTCTACGCCCTCATAGGCAGAGAGCTGGCGCACCCGTTCCACCATGCCCAATAGCGGCGTGACCGCATCAATCATCGGATTAATGCTTTGCCCGCGCAGGCGGAACCAGTAGTCGGAGTCCATATCCAGCTGTCGGGCATGATCAAACAGCAGATCGCCCAGTTGATCGTTTTTAATAACCTCGATGCTCATCTCTTCCTCTCCTTACTACTGGCCGCGGATGGCCCAAAGCTGCATATCCAGTTCCGGGAATTCGCCAGCAATGTGGAACGCCAGCGTATTGCCTGACACCAGCATCTGCCAGGCGGGGCTTTGTCTATCCAGTTGGAAATAGCTGTAACCCGCGTGATAAGGCAGTTGGCGCGGCGCCACTGGCAGCGGCAGCAGCGGGATACCCGGCAGTTGCAGGCTGATCAGTTCACGGATCTTCTCGCTGGAAGCGATCTTCGTTTGTTGCAGCAGCTGTTTACGCAGGTGTTCCTGCGGCATACGCGCGCGCACTGCCAGCACAAACTCGGCGCTGGTCATCAATTCCGCATCGCCAACCATCGCCACCATCACGCCATACGGCTGTTTCTTCAGTTGGATGGAAACGGCACGCGGCGACAGCACGGTGCTCAGCGCCTGACGCAGCGCCATCATCAGCGGCTCAAAACTGGCCTGCTGGTGTTCGTGACGGTAGGCGGGGAACTCCGGCGGCAGGCGCGACTCATCGGTGAACGTCATCAGTTCACCGCACAGCTCAACCAGCGTTTCGTGCAGACGTTCAGGGTGCAACGTGCCAAGGCGCGCCAAATGCGACAGCCTGGGCTGCGCGCGGTTAAGCAATTGCAGCATCATAAATTCGGCCACGTCTGCGACGCCCTGCTGTCCCGGTGCGGCAATACGCTGCGCCAGACTGCGCGCACGCTCCGCGACCAGACCGGCGGACTCCCCCAAAAAGCGTTTTAAGGTGGGGATAGCCGTAACGCTGATGCTGCACGGCATGAAGTTAGGATCCAGAATCAAGCCGCCGTCAGGGCGTTTATCCAGAATGTTGGCAATCGCCAGCGAGGCATAAGCACTGCGATCGTCACGATCGAGCATCAGGCGCAGGCTGACCTTACCGACCTCCAGAGAAACGATATCGCCGCCGTCGCTGTGCAGATCGCGTACGTCATGCCGGTGCGATTGCAAGCGGCTGGCGATCCCCTGCCCCGGTTGACCGACTTCACTGACGCCATTTACCGCCAGCGGCAGCGCCAGATACACTTTCTGGTTTGCCAGCGCGACGTCGGTAATCTCCAACGGCAGCGGCAAGGCGTCATCACCCGGAATGTTGAACACGGTGCCGTCCGGCATCACCCCGCTGGCGTTCACCAGCGCGATACGGCCAAAATTGAGGTATTCCTCATTAATCGCCAGCGACTGCAAACCATAGAAATAGTCACTGAGGGCGCTGAGGCGCGCATGCAGTGCGTAATCGGTGTGTCTTTGCTGCTGTTGAAAATGCTGCGGTTTAATGAATAGGCCTTCCCGCCAGATAATGCGATTGCGACTCGACATAGTTATTCTTCTTCTTGGTCTTTTTTGATTTCGACTTCATCCCGGCGCAGGTGCACGAGGATCTGATACGTTTGCCCGGTATTTTTTAGCTTGATGACTTTGCGCCATTCCGAGCTTTCCGAATCCGCATAGCGCGCGATCACACCGAGGTAATGCACCTTTTCATCCAGCGCTTCAGGCGGCAGGTATTTGAACTGTCCCGGCAGCAGCGTGTAGTCCTGATGATTGATGTAATTCTTGGCTAACGCCTTTTCGATATCCGTCGTTACCTGATCGTAATCGGTGGCCAGCAGACGTGAATCTTCCGCCAGCAGAACCAGTTGGAATTCGATAGGGGCAGCCTCACCGCTGTCGTTCGGGTTAACGTCCGGCTCCGCCAACAGGCTAAAACCCACGGTAGAAGGCTGATGATTGTTGCTACCAACCTGAATATCAGGATTCGCCGCCACCTGCGCCATCTTGCCCAGCGTGGTGCACCCTGACAGCACGAACATCAGGGAACATAAGCACAGTGCTCGCAGCATTATTTTTGCTCCTGCTGCTGACGCACGGCACGGTCATACGCCTGCGCATACACCTGATGGAACAGTTTTTGGAAGCCCTGCTGGCGCGGCGACGTTAATTCACGGTAGTAGTGCTGATACATCTGCCACGCCCAGCCGTCATCCGCCGCCAACTGCTCGCCACTGCGACGATAGTGTTCAAAGCGGTTGAGCAGCGCGGCAGGCGAGAAAGCCTGAAGAATATTTTCCAGCGCGACGGCAATCGCTTGCTGATTCGCGATGTGATGCACCCGCACATTGTTCAACACTTCTTCCACGGCAGCGGGCGCAGACAGGTGAACCGGGCTTTTCCCTTCAGCAAACAGCACCGACAGCGTATCGGTATAACCCAGCCCAAGACGCAGCGGGTTATCTTCAATCGGGCGTAAATGCGTATCGGCCATTGCCGCCTGCTCCGTCTGCAATGCCAGCAGACCTTCCACCATCGCGCGCAGGCTTTTCCCCATCTCTTCCAGCATTTCACGCAACCGCGCATCATCGCCCGGCTGAAGCGACATCCCCAGCCCGCGCATCAGGGGTGCCAGCGAGGTGCCATCGCTGTAGCCCTCCAACCCTTCTCCCGCGTACGGTGTGTTGATGGTCGGTAGTTCCACAAATTTCTGATCCATGGTGTCCTCACCAGAAGAAAAAGAAGAAAGAGAGGTCGTGAGCGATGCTCCGACCGTCTCACTGTCTGATGGCAAGAGTGGCTGGCTCTGTTCTTTTTGTAGCGCCCACAGCGGGTCGTTCAACGTGACCGAGGGATCCGCCAGATCCGTCGTTCGCCTTTTTTTATCGTCACTCAGCCAGCCGCCCAGCACATCGTCCGTGCGCTGCCCTAATACCTGATCGATATCCTGTTCCGTGGTGGGATCGCCGATGTAAACGCCCAGCCGGAAAGGCCCAATCACCAGTTCATCGCCGTGCGACAAAATGACTTTACGATCGCGCCCAATCGGCGACAGCGATCCGTTAATAAAAGACTGACCGCTCAGATCGCACAGGCTGAAATAGCCATCGGTCATGTCAATACGGGCATGTGCCGGGACCACGGCACCCAGCCGATCCCGCAGTTGCCACTGGTCTTTTTCCGACGCGCCCAGCGTGCCACCACGATGATCGAACTGGTGCTGTACCTGAGAATTGATATCGAGCTGCTCACTGTTGAGCACAACCAACGTGAGTGGGTGGGTTACGTTCACATTTACTCCTGCACACAAATCGTCACATAGGGATCCGCGGGCGGCTGCCCGAGAAAGCTGCTCCATCCCAATCGGCTACTTTGTTCACTGCCCAGGCTTAAGCCCTTGGCTTCGCCTTCCGCAAAGCCAAGACGCAGATCCCAGGCCAGCTGATCGCGAAGAATGAAAGAGACAAAACGCACCAGCGGCTGAAAATGCTCGCCGTTGGGCAAAAAGCTGAGGAAGCGACTAAAGCTGAGGTTGCCGACCTTGAGCAAAAACTTGCCAGCGCAGTCATTCACTTTATCGCCGATAACAAAATCACCGCCCAACATCATGTTGGCTTTGCCCAGGCGGTTCTGCTGCCCTTCATGAATGGGGACACGGCGATGCTGCCAGGCCATAACGGCCACATCGTCCAAATCAAAACAGTGAATAACCAACCCCGCGACCACTTCCGGCGAACGGCTGGGGCTGGCGAGCACTCCGGCGTAGGACAGCATCTTGGCACGGTTAACCGGCAGGCTGTCGCGTACGGCGTCATTCCCTAACCCCACGAGCGCAAACATCAGGCGGGAGAATCCATCCTCCCCATCGTTCTGAAAACGCACGTGATAGCGGTATTTGCGCCATGCGCGGTGCAGCAGCGTCAGTAAGCGGTGGTGAAAGAAGTCGAGAAACACGCCCAGCTTCTGCTCGCCCTGTGCGTATTCCCAGGCCAGCTCTTCAAGGTAATAACCGGGCATCGGTGACTGGCTGCCGTGCAGGCCCAGAAACGCGACCTCCAGTTCCTGACGCCCCTCGTCATCGCATTCCACCTGCAAGATATCGCCGGGGTGAAAACCAATGGAGGCCGTAGAGCGAAAGCGCAGACGCTCCTGCTCCGGGCGGAAATCCAGCTCTTGTTCCAGATCCACGCCTTCCAGTTGGTTAAGCAATTCCACCAGCTGGAAAAAATTAAAGCGTGAGACATCCTGACGGAACGTCACATCATTGAGTGTTGACCTATCTGTACCGGCCATCGGTAGCGCTCCTTGTTATCGATGTTGACCACTTCCAACAGGTGGAAAGCGTTGACGCTGGCATATAACGAGAAGAAGTGCGCCAGCACCGTACTGAACAGATAGAGTTCTCCTTCACTGGAAAACGCGGATTGCCGTACTGACAGGATGGATTTCAAGCCGCGCACCGGCATCCCCTGAACCAGACGATCGATCGGGGTGGTTTCGATAGATTCGATACCCGCCAGACGCTTACGCGAGGCCTGTTCGGCCTGCTTGTCATGCAGCGCCGGGAAATCGTAGGTACGCAGAATTTGCACCAGCGCATCGCGCCGCAGCAGCGACACATAGTTCAGGGACAGGTTGGAGATCAGCGTCCAGTGCAGGCTGCCATCCATCGCGGGCCGCAGCGGTCGCGTTGGCCGCACCAGATTGCGAAACGTCGCGAAAGACGGCGAATTTCCGGTGGGTACACAAATTGCCCCAACGGGTAACTGTGCCGCACGCGAGCGATTGGTGCAGGTCAGGGTGACCGAGATGGATTCATCCAAATCAATCACTTCCTGCTCATCGCCGCGGACAAAAGAGAGCATGTGATCAAAGCCGTTGCCGTTCACCGCTTCTTTTACCCGGATACGGTAATAGAGCGCCAGCCGTCCTTTAGCACGCTCGATTTGGTGCTGAAAGCTCTCAAAAGGCTGATACGTCCTTGGAATCCCCCGGGCACGGCCGGAATTCCCTTCAACCCAGCCTTCCACCTTATCGACAGAGAAGATTTCAAAGCTATCGGCGTTGCGGTAGCTGGCTTTCAGCGGGTAATCCGTCTGGCGACCGCTGAGGTTGATCGGCTCGCTGTCATGCTGGAAGAGGTTAATCGCCGGCACGCAGTTGAGCATGAACGAATCAGGACGAATCTTCAGTTCCGCCGGCAGCGGGCGGTCAAAGCAGAAATGCAGACGGAATTCCGTTACCGTCAGCGGCAAATCTGGCCATACCGCGCCCGCGAGTTGGAAAAAGAGGAAGCTTTCAGGAAAACAGAAGTATTCCTGCAAAATGCGATAGCCCGAGTAAACGTTGCCGGGGTAAGGCAATAGTGCGTCTTCACGCTCAAAGCCAACCGTCTTCAGCACGCTGGCCTCCTGACGGAAGCGTTGACCATCGACTTCCAGCTCAATATGCGACAGCTGGCTGGCGATCCAGAAATAGAGCTCGTAGGCTGTATAGGTATCACCGCCCAGATAAAAGCGCAGCTTGTCGAGTTGCAGGTCGCTTAGCGATAGCGGGCCATGCAGCCCAATATCCAGTGTAATGGTGGAAAGATCGTTGCCGCTCTGTACTTTGATTTCACGGATATCCGCCGGATAAATCCAGGCATCGTGACAGGTCTGAAAATGGCAGACCACATCATCAATCGGCAAGCTATCAAGCTCACAGCCGCGCGCAACAAACGCGGGTTGGGCAATTGCGCCGGGGAGTACCGAAAACTGCATAATCGTCATGCTCGGTACGGGGCGCAGGTAATTAGGCCACAGCATGCCCAGCAGGCCGTGTGTCAGCTCCGGAAATTCATCCTCGATCTTCGCCCGCAGGCTCCCTGTCAAAAAGGCGAACCCTTCCAGCAGACGCTCGACGTCTGGATCCGTGGTCTGTTCTGACAAAAATCGGGTAAGCTCAGGGTGCGCCTTGGCGAATTCACGCCCTTGCAGGCGCAAGTAGGTCAGCTCATCCCTGAAAAAATGTTCCAGTGACATAATCAGATCATTCTGTAATGGCGGTGGCTATCCATATGGATATTGAAAGAGGTGACCTGCTCCAGATCTTCCAATCTGACATGCGCGGTAACCTGAAACGACATCTCCATCGGATTCGATAAATAGTCCGATGCGTCGACATCCACATGAACAATTCGAGGTTCAAAGCGACAGATACACTGCCGGATCGCCTCCCGGATTTTCCCTCGAATGTCCGCCCCCCCCTGCGTCGCGTCATTAAAATCAATCACGCCAAGCTCAGGTGCGCTGCGACAATTTCCGGGCCGGGTGTTGAGCACATTGTCCAGTTGACGCTTAACGGACTCGATCAGTGCTTCAACTTCCGTTTCAGGGGAGGAGCGACGCTCCTCCCCACGGATACGATCAAACAGACTTGCCGCGTTTCCCCTTTCCCAGGCAGAAAGAGACGGCATAAGTCTTATTCCTTATCCAAACGACCTACCAGCGACAGTTCAAAGTTTGCCCCCATGTACTTGAAGTGCGGGCGCACAGACATGGTGACCTGATACCAACCTGGTTCTCCTTCTACATCCAGCACTTTGATTTGTGCGGCACGCAGAGGACGACGGCTACGAACATCTGCCGGCGGGTTTTCCTGATCGGCGATGTACTGTTTAATCCAGGTATTCAACTCACGCTCCAGATCCTGACGCTCTTTCCATGAGCCAATCTGTTCGCGCTGTAGCACTTTGATGTAGTGCGCCAGACGGTTGATGATGAACATGTACGGCAGTTGCGTACCCAGCTTGTAGTTGGTTTCCGCTTCTTTACCTTCTTTGGTGTTCGGGAACACCTTCGGTTTCTGCACCGAGTTAGCCGAGAAGAAGGCCGCGTTGTCGCTGTCTTTACGCATCGTCAGCGTGATAAAGCCTTCTTCGGCCATTTCATATTCGCGACGATCGGTGATCAGGACTTCAGTCGGGATTTTGGCCTGAAGTTGACCCATAGCTTCATAAACATGTACCGGCAGATCGGTAATCGCACCGCCGCTCTGCGGGCCAATGATGTTCGGACACCAGCGGTATTTCGCGAAGCTGTCCGTCAGCGCCGTTCCCATCAGATAGGCGGTGTTGCCCCACAGATAGTGTTCGTGATCGGTGCTGATATCTTCTTTGTAGTTGAAGCCCTTAATCGGGTTTTCTACTGGGTCATAAGGCAGGCGAGCCAGGAAGCGCGGTGCCGTCAGTCCCAGATAGCGACCGTCTTCAGATTCACGCAGCGAACGCCATTTCGTGTAGGCCGGGCCTTCGAAAACGGATTTCAGATCTTTGATGGAAGGTAAATCGGTGAAGCTGTCCACGCCAAAGAAGGTCGGCGCAACGGAAGAGATGAACGGCGCGTGCGCCATCGCACCAACGGCGCTGACGTACTGCATCAGTTTGATATCCGGTGAGCTTTGCGTCATCGCATAGTCACCGATTACGCCACCGATAGGCTGGCCGCCGAACTGGCCGTAACCGCTGGAATACACGTGCTTATAGAAGCCAGACTGTGAGATTTCAGGGGCAAACTCGAAATCTTCCAACAGCTCTTCTTTCGTCGCATGTAACACCAACAGCTTGATGTTTTCGCGAAAATCAGTGCGATCGACAAGCAGCTTCAGCGAACGCCAGGAAGATTCCAGCTCCTGAAGTTCTTTAGCATGCAGAATGACGTCAATCTGCTTGCTGAGCTTTTTATCCAGTTCGACGATCATGCTATCGACCAGCGCTTTATTCACGGGTTCTGCTGCATTACCGCTATCAAGAATGTTAGCGACCAGTGCGGCAATCCCCTGCTTAGCAACACTGTAGCCTTCATCGACCGGGGTGATACGCGCCTGAGCCATGATGTCATCAAGCAGCGATCCAGAGGCGCTGGCAGCCCCTGTCTGGGCCTGTTCTTCAATTATTGACATATTGTTTCCCTATTTCGTCAATTATTCGGCGGGTTTTACCAGATCGAGCTCTTTCAAAAGCTGCTCTCTGGCTTCTTCGCTGGACAACAGATCCTGCAAACGATTACGGAATGAGGGAATATTGCCGAGAGGGCCTTTCAGCGCGACCAGTGCCTCACGTAAATCAAGCAATTTACGCAATTCAGGCACCTGCTGGGCGATACGGTCAGGGGAGAAATCATTCAGGCCACCAATGTTCAATTTCACTGGCAGGTCATCCTGACTTTCTTCTTCAAGGCGGTTTGGCACACTGAAATTCAGTTCCAGCTCTGCTTCTTTCATCACCGAGGTAAAATTGTTCTTATCGATCGAGACGGTCTGACGTTCTTCGATCGGCGTTTCCTCTGTGCGCCCTTTCATATTTCCCACGATCATCAGCGTCAACGGCAATTCTATTTCCGCCTGCTGACCACCAGTGGCTGGAACATATTTGATATTAATACGTTCCTTTGGTGCGACAGATGCACCGTCAGTTCCTTTTGCCATGTGTCTATACCAACGTAAGGGCTCTCGGGCCCGGAGAAGTAAAGTCGATTCCTACCAAAAGCCCGCCGTAGTCCATAAGCACGGCAGTAATTCGGCAAACAAATATCCCCGTCATACTTCAAGTTGCATGTGTGCTGGCTGCGTTTAGTCACCCGAATCACTTGCCTAAGTAAGCTCATCGGGATGCCTTCTCTTGCCGCCTGCCTGAAACTCGAATTATTTAGGGTATAACGTATTTGTTTTTCGACCAGCGAGATGAAATAAATTAAAACCGAATTAAAAAACCATAATAAAACCGTAATTTTAAGATTTATATCGGTGTAAAAGAGTCACACCAAGAAGGAATTAAATACATTTATATTTTGAGTTTGGATCATACACACAACACAAATGCACGGTCAATGCTTATATAGCAGAGCAACTAAACCGAACAACTAAAACACAAAACCCAATAAAAACAAAAAATTAAACCACTCCTAAGTAAAAATAGACAAAAGAAAAAAGAATATATCTTCGATTTCCAATTAACGGAAAAGGGATATATTTTGTGCCTTTTAATTTCGTTAAAAACGAAATACTTAATAAGCTAATAAAAATAATCAATAACAAATAGCCCATTAATTTTAATTTAGTAAAACAATTTAGCCTCTATTTTTTACTTTTGACAGAACAAATATCTATATAACGTAAGGTAATTATTTTTCAATTAAGAAATAAATATTAGATAATTTAGCAATCATTTACTTTTTAATTAAAATTTTTAGATTTTTATACTATTAAAAATATCATAACAAGCATGATTAACCAATAGTGTGTTTAATGCGTTATTTCATAACAAAAACTGCCGAAAATGGCAGTGAAATGATCTTTTTAGTGTCGTTTTCAGGTTAAAAAATGGCAGCTATTCGGCAGGATAATATTTCAGGTGATACTGCTCTCTCTGTGCGTGATAGAGAGGGAGATGAGGGGCTGGTATGGAGCGATCAAAACAGAACGACGTTAAGCGGTGCGGCTAAGCTAAAGCTCACCCAGATTTCTCAGTGATTGCTCGATCTCCGCTACCCATTATCGGGACAAGGGTAAACCCGGCTTTCGGTGTTGATACGGTTCGGAGATACGCGGCGGGTTAGCCCATGCAATGACTTAACATAAGCGATCCAGCATGTTTGTACTGTTCTACCCATCCAGGATTTAACATCATCGACAATTTGTCGGTAAGTCGCCATAAACGTCCACGCCCCTCTGGTTGATAATTTTTCCACCTGATACCGCATATACCGAAAGTGGCAGCGTGTTAAAGCTTCATCTGGCTCCGCCAGCCGCTAGAGAGCACCACGAATTCTGCACCATGATTTTCTACGGCTTTTAATAAAAAACGCGCAGAGAGCTTCCCTGCGCGTATCACATCTGATGCGGCTCTGAACATGACAGGCTGAATCAGTTTATTTCAACGGCAAATAGATATCCGTGAGCAATTCATGTTCCGCTACCTCATGCACAAAGTTGTGGTAATGGAAGAAAAGCGGGAAATCGCGCAGTTCCTCTCCGCTCTCAGGCAACCAGTCGCGATAAAGAGCCTTAGCCAACTCGGTTAACGCATCATGCGATCCTTGATGGCGCAACACCGCACATCGACCAGAAGGGATGACACTATTTACCACCCCGAAGCGACTGTCTTCCGCAATCGCTGACGTTACTGTTCCGCAAATATGGAACTCAAATTCATCCTGCGGTGTTAAGGTAGGATCATGTGGTGCAATACCGTATGTCTGGCTGCTGGTAACAGGCGAATACCCCGTGTTTTTTCGCCATTCAATAAAGCGAGCAGCAGTTTCGTTTATTAGTTCCGGTTGTCCATAATGAGTCAACATTGCGACTGGTGTCGCGGGAAAATTGATGATTTTGACCTGGCCTTGCATTGTTTGTCTCCTGAGTTTATAAGGTTCGGATATGCGTTTATGCCAATCTACCCAAGGGGGCTGCTGGCGAAATTGCGTCGGTGATAGACCGAACATTTGCCTGAAAGCACGACTAAATGATTCAGCATGCTGAAAACCGGCGTCGAACGCGATATCAGTGATTTTCTCTAACGGATTAAAAGCCAGCCGATAAGATGCGCGTTTTAAACGCATCATCTGGATGTAACGACCAGGTGGCATCCCACAATAACTACAAAATTGACGATGGAAATGAAATGGCGAGAAGTGAGCGACTTCACTGAGTTTTTCCAGTGATAATGTGTCATCGAGATGACAGTCAATATAATCAAAGACCTGTTTAAAACGTCTGGCGTAACTATCAGTTTTATTATCACACATGGCTTCCTCCGTGCTGCTTAATATGCTCGAAGGCGATTCAGTTTGCCTGACTGATCTTGCCCAAAGGACGTTCAGAGGAAACATTTACGAAAAAAACGCGTCAGAATCGTTCTGAGCGAGGTAGTAGGGCCCCTATGTAAGATAGGCTACGCGATTTCACTCTAAATGAATTTAATGTTAATTAAATCAATAAGATACGTAACAACAGGAGTCTGGCCAGACTATTCATATTATTGTTTTTATTGATTATTTTTTGTTATTAAAATTTCATTTATACACATCGGCGCTTGAGTCCCAAAAAGCAAATGCAAAACTTCGCTGTGTAATATGCACAATACCGACCAATAAAACGACTTTTCACAAAACTGTTCACCCTTTTAAGCTTTCATTTTTTATCTTTATTTTTAGCTGGTTAAGTGGTAACAGTGAGTGAACAGGCGACGAGTTACTCATCACCCATTCAGGTAAGATACTGCCAGGCTGCAATTGTGGTACTCTTGATCGCATATATATGCGGATTAAAGGTGAAAGCACATGCGCTATGAAATGGCGGTACTCGCGGCTCTGGTACAAGAGGATTCCCCGAATACGCACTCTATCGTCACCGCTACAGGTATCTCTGAAAGAAAAGTACAGGAAGTGTTAAGCACCCTTCAGTCAACAATGGATATCAGCATTACACGCGTCAAAAATGGCAAACGGCAAGCCTTGTCTATCTCTTCATGGGGCGTGTTCGGTGACGGAGAAAGGTTGGTCAAGAAATTGAAAAATACCGACCTGTTGATATTTAAACAACATCGTAAAATCACCACAAAAGCGTTGCCAAACAAAACGCGATCCTCGCGCATGGTGACGCTGGAAGAAAAGCGTGATTACTACAATCAGGTGAAACTCAAAAACTATCGGGACAGTATGCGCCTTGAGGGATTCAACGTTGAGGATACACCACTTCCCTCTGACAAACAGGAAAGGGAAGCGCTGAGAAAAAACCTGATTGCTATGTATAAAGCGGGTGGTTATGTCTGATAAATACGGCTCAGGGCAAGATCCTTATATCTACCCTGATAGCGATGTTCTGATAAATAAGCTCGGCATCAACGATGACAGTCAATTCGACGATGCGGAGCGTCAGTTATCCGAATTGGCCGTTCTCGATATTGAATTTGAAGAACCGCCTTACGATTTACATTATTGGTGTGGGCTGCACGGGAAAATATTCGGGGATTTATTCGATTGGGCAGGAGAAATACGGCGTATCGATATATCTAAAGGACAAACACGTTTTTGCACCGTATCCCGTATTGAAATTGAAGCCAATAAAATTTTTACTCAACTATCCAGTGATGATTTTTTACAAGGCCTTGAACGTCCAGATCTAATAGTTCAACTAGCAGAATACTATTCAGATTTGAATGTAATTCATCCGTTTCGGGAAGGCAATGGGCGTTCTCAGCGTTTATTGTTCGAGCATATGATTATCAATTGTGGCTATGGTGTCTCTTTCGAAAATATCGGCGTTCAGGAGTGGTTAGCGGCTAACGTGGCCGGATACCACGGTAATATTCGACCATTAGCCGATATTTTTGAGAAAAGTATTCTCTGACCCCTTCAATAAAAAGATTTTGCACAACACTGTTCCCCCCTCTTCACCACAGTTTTTTATTTTTATTAATCAATAAATTAATGGGTGATGAGTCGGCGGACAGGTAATGGTGCAGCGTATACTCATTTGTCGGCGAAGCAGTTGAGTGAGCACACTACTAGAATAATTTGATGCGATTTTAGAACGCAATGGCACAAGTGGGGAACGTGATTTACATTAATGCTAGATAACTCATTGAGTTTATGGTGATAATAGGAACAATACCTATCATGTATTCCATTGATTATAAATATTAATTCCCTGTTCCATTTTCACACATGCCCCCAATAATGCCCCCGAATAATTTTTTGACCAATTTAAGGCTTATGTTTATAGGTGGTGAAGGGATATCGTTCTCTTCTACCAGAATTAAATCCCACTTAAATAATTATCACAATAATTATAACCAAAATAATCATTTAAAATCATACACATTGAACGATAACGGCTATTGACTCGTTGACTAAAAAATGCAGAAATTACCCCTCCCATAAGGAAAAAGGATTTATGGGGCCGGATTATGGACAACGTTAAGGAATAAATAATGGCAAATTTGATCTATCTGAAACTCACCGGCATCAAACAAGGTCTGATCTCTGCGGGCTGTTCAAGTGCAGACTCCATAGGCAATAAATATCAGGCTTCCCATGAAGATGAAATTTTTGTTTATGAGTTAATGAACCAGATAACAAGACAAGATAACGTTTCACTCTCCCCTGTGGAAATCAGAAAGCCAATAGATAAAGCCACCCCGCTTCTGGCACAGGCATTGAATGGTAATGAAAAACTAACCTGTGAGTTCTTTTTTTACAGGACTTCTCAATCAGGTGGTAATGAACTCTATTTCAAAATGGTGTTAAGAGATGCGGTTATCAATGATATCCGTTTTTTCGCCCCAAACTCATTAACGCATAACGAATTACAACCACAAGAGAATATTTCATTTAAGTTCGCATCGATTGAATGGGAGCATGTGGTCGCTCGGACAAGCTCTTATATCTTATGGAAAGATGTGGAGTATTAAAATGAGTATTGATTCATCCCATCAATTTCACTTTTTAGAGGAAAGCAACCGCCTGAGGAGAGTTGCTCTGCTGGCTTCCTCTTTTTTCATTCAAGATAAAACATTAAGAATGCGTTATCTTCGTGAAATTGAGGATTTCATCAATGAAACAGAGATGAAACTCAGGTCATCAACAATTAGTTTTTTTGATAAAAATCATATTCTATATGAATTGGTAACCGAGCGTGAAGAAACAGAAAGAGACTACCAAAAACTACGAACCGGTGATTATGTAAAATATATCGTTACGGATATATTTGAAGACCAGGGTGTTTTAAAATACACCAAAATCGCATCTGGTGTTGTTTCGGGTGGTTTTCAGGCATTTATGGGATATCGATTAAATCAATTAGGGAGATATCTCAATATAAAACATTTTAAATCATTTGGAGTTTTATTAATCTCCCACGGATTCAATAATGCTTATGAGTCAGCAACCCCTATAATATTTGATGGTAAATATAGTGCAGGACCAGTCAGACACATATACAGAGGTCTTGCTTCTCTTGCAGGATATAACGATGATGCCGGAGATGCCTTGTATAGCGCAGGTGATTTGTCACTCACCATTTACGCCTCTTTAAGAACACCAGTATTAGTGGACAGTCCTACTCGATTGGCCTCACGAGGTTTTATGGATAAACCAGGAACAACAAAACTATTCAAATATGCTCATGGCGATTTTAAACCCAAATATACTGCGGCAAGTAGCATAATGAAGCTTTATATGGTAGGGGGCTCTGCTTATAAGATATATGCTGAATTCACAGATGACAATTATCGTTTAGGCGATAAGTGATTTTTTAGTTTAAATACGTTATCCCATCATTACCCTGTAGCAATGACAGTTGTCATTGCTAACTTCCATAAGTATAAAAATTATATATCATTTAAAATCTGACTAAACAATTAAATGAATTTAAAACCCGCAGAGGGATTAATTTAATCATCATAATCATTGTGATTTTATAGTTTTCACTTTTAGCTTTCATAAAACTAATAACCGAAATCCCATAAATTAATAAAAATATTTTTATACTTTTTATTACAACACCATACTCATAGTATCCATAAATAGCAAACCCTAGAGACATAAGAAAAAGCATCAGCATTTTATTCCAGCACAGATATGCGATGAAATAAATATAATCAGAAAAAGATTCAATGTCTTTTATTTTTATATTTTTTCCATAAGCCCTGTTTTTTGTATCTACATAGTTATTTTTCAGGCGAAGTAATTCCCTGACACTCAATCCTGATTTTAAGATTAACACTCTTTTATTCATTACACGCTCCCTCGCTCATAATACAAGTCATTCCTGATTAACCAATATCGCCGCTGAATAACGTTAAAATAAAATCAGTTAGCAAAAAAAATCATCAATTTAAATTTAATTAATTTTAAAACCGTAATCATATGTATATTATAATGATTAGCCTCAACTTTTAATACGCAAAAAATCGATATCGAATAAATAATAAAAAAAGTTTTGACAAAGGCAATCACATTGCCACTATCATAGTAAGCGTAAATTGAAAAAAATAAGCTCATGAAGACCGGAAGATACATTGCTTCCCAGCATAAACGAGTAACGATAAAAACATAGTCTGCAAAGGACTCAGCTTTCTTCGTTGGAGTGTTAAATTTGAAATCATCACTTTTTACATAGACATAATTATTTTTCAGGCGAAGTAGCTCCCTGACTGTAAGCCCTGATTTTAAGAGTAGTGCTCTTTTATCCATCATCCATTCCCTTGATTGTTTGTCCTACTAACCAGCTAAACCTTACCCCTTCGGCTCAATCCCCTGCTTTCTCAATTCCTGACGGGCAAGTTCTTTGAATCAGTTGCCGAGGCTGACCCCTTCTTTTGCTACGACTTCATCTAGCTGTTCGCGTAGCTCAGGAGAGAGTAGACGAGCAGAGACAATAAGGGCCGTGAAACCGCGTATTATAAAGGTTTAAAGGGTGTTTGAGTAGGCTTAGGGGGACGTTAAAATAGGTAGGATGGTGCCGATAATAGGAGTCGAACCTACGACCTTCGCATTACGAATGCGCTGCTCTACCAACTGAGCTATATCGGCTTTGGGATCGTCGTGGCGAGAGCCAGACGTGAACTACGGGGTGACAAATTAGTGATAATGGTACGTCAAGTCAAGCGTTTGGCGATCGTCTGCCGATTTTATCATCACCCTTACGTTGATAAGGCATTTCTGATAATTTTCCGTACTAATAACGCTATAGGCTATAGCTTTTCGGCTTAACGGACGCACATGCAGAGTATGTTTCCTATAGTCCCCCTTTTCTTCGGGTGAAGTACCAGAAAGAGAGAGTACCTAATCATGTGAAAACACCATTTTATTTGCAGATAAATATTCCTGTTTTATAAAGGGTGATATTTACAATAAAAATATCTTTTTACCTTTCCGATATAAATGTAATACATAACAAAACCCACCTGTACGGTTTAGGATAATTCCCTATTCTTTTTATTTTCTATTTTGCTCTACTTAAATGACCAAGACGACAAGGAGGCGGTCTTAACGTGAAGCTTTCAATAATATGTTGTCGACGACAAGGTTATTGTTAGCGTAGTCATAGAGCGCTGTAAGAGGAAATAGACCATGAATATGAAACCATTGTTTTTAGGCTTAATACTGGGAACCAGTTACATTGGCATGGCGGCAGCAAATGATCTGGATTCTGCCCGGGCATCCGCAGAATCCGCTCTCAGCCACGATCGCGCTGAAGCAAGAGAAAAAGCGTCAGAAGCGCGAACCAAGGCGCATGAGCATGAAGCCCAGGCGCGGGAAAAAGCGAATGATTTCAAAGCGGATCTCAAATCAAGGGAACCAGAAGCCAAAGAACGGGCAGACAAAGTCAAAGCTGATGTGAAATCCAGAGAATCCGAAGCCAGAAAAGACGCCGAAAAAGGCTGGGCCGACGTCAAATCTAAAGCGGATAGTTTTAACAGCCGTGCGGAAAAGAATGCTCGTGAAACCGCCGACTCCATCCACAATGCCGCAGAGAAGCATCAGCGTTAATATGAAATAACGCGTTATTGTAATAGAGGATAAATAATTATTACCTTTTATCCTCCGATAGCAAGACAGGTTATGTATTTGTGAAATATCACACAAAGCATAGTTTGTTACTATTGGAGGATATTTATTTTATGCGGTTATTTTATTGCATTTTTATTGCTGTATTACATTTTAAGTTAACTACATATAACACAGCAAAAAATTACAGCTGAAATGAGATGTCTTATTTAGAAAAAAAGGCTGAAGTAAAAAATGGCGTGAAAATAACGCTGCGCATACCAATTTGATATACGCAGCCATTAATCGATTAGGCGCGAATCAAATCGTCGCCATAACCAATCCACTTATAGGTGGTCAGCGCTTCCAACCCCATTGGGCCACGCGCATGCAGTTTCTGGGTGCTGACCGCCACTTCTGCCCCCAAACCAAACTGGCCGCCGTCGGTGAAGCGCGTACTGGCGTTGACATACACCGCGGAGGAATCCACTTCACGTACGAAACGTTCTGCATTGCTCAAGGAGCGCGTCAGAATCGCATCAGAGTGCTGCGTACCATGTTCGCGAATATGGGCAACTGCCGCATCCAGGGAGTCCACCAGCGTAACGTTCAGGTCGTTAGAGAGCCATTCGTCATTATAGTTGGCTTCTTCCACGGCAACGACGCTTGCCGGGCCACCTTTCAGGTAAGGCATCGCGGAAGGACTGGCATGGAGCGTAACGCCTGCCGCCGCCATTTTCTTGCTCAGAGCTGGCAGGAAGCGATCGGCAATACGTTGATTGACCAGCAGCGTTTCCAGGCTATTACAGGCGCTAGGGCGCTGCACCTTGGCGCTTTCAATGACGGTCAGCGCCTTGTCGAAATCGATGCTGTCGTCAGCATAGATGTGACAAACGCCGATCCCCCCGGTAATGACCGGAATCGTCGATTGTTCACGGCACAGCTTATGCAGGCCAGCACCACCGCGCGGAATCAGCATATCCACGTAGCGATCCAGCTTCAGCAGTTGATTAACCAGTTCACGATCCGGGCTTTCAATCGCCTGCACCGCAGCGGCTGGCAGGCCGCACTGCGACAGCGCCTGCTGAATCACTTTTACCGTCGCCGCGTTGGTGCGGTACGTCTCTTTGCCACCGCGCAGAATCACAGCGTTACCGGTTTTCAGGCACAGTGACGCCACATCGATAGTGACGTTCGGGCGCGCTTCATAAATCACACCGACCACGCCCAGCGGCACGCGGCGACGTTCCAGCTTCAGGCCGTTATCCAGCATGCTGCCGTCCATCACCTGCCCTACCGGATCGGTCAGGCGACAGACCTGGCGCACATCGCTGGCGATCGCACTCAGTCGTTCCTGCGTCAGAAGCAGACGATCCTGCAATGCCTCACTCATGCCATTTTGGCGCGCATCGGTTAAATCCAGCGCGTTAGCCGCGAGAATCGTCGCGCTCTCGGCCTCCAGCAAATCCGCAATCGTCAGCAGCGCGCGATCTTTCTGAGCCGTGCTCAAGACTGCTAGCTGATAAGAGGCCGCTTTTGCCGCTTTACCCATTTGTTCAAGCATCGCGAACTCCTTAATTGATAATCATATCGTCGCGGTGGATAGCCACCGGACCATATTCGTAGCCAAGAATATCGGCAATCTGTTGAGAGTGGTGTCCGGCAATCATACGCAGCGCATCGCTGTTATAGCGCGTCACGGCATGCGCCACATCGCGCCCCGCCAGACTACGCACGCGGATCACTTCACCACGGGAGAAATTCCCTTCTACGGTGCGGATACCTTTAGGCAGCAGCGAACTGCCACGCTCGAGGATCGCCGAGAGCGCGCCGTCGTCGACGGTGATTTCCCCCGCCGGCGGTGCGCCGAAAATCCAGTGTTTACGGCTTTCCAGCGGCGCATCGAGCGCATGAAAACGCGTTCCGACGGAGATATCCGCAATCACATCGCCAATTACGCCCGGCTTGCTGCCTGCGGCAATCACCACATCGATACCAGCACGACAGGCCACATCGGCAGCCTGTAATTTGGTCGACATACCGCCCGTTCCGAGACCTGACACGCTATCACCGGCAATGCTGCGCAGCGCATCGTTGATGCCAGTGACTTCACGGATCAGCTCCGCATCAGGATTATTGCGCGGATCGGCGGTAAACAGCCCGGCCTGATCGGTCAGCAGCAGCAGCTTATCCGCATCGGCCAGAATCGCCGCCAGCGCAGACAGGTTGTCGTTGTCACCCACCTTGATTTCGGCGGTGGCAACGGCGTCGTTTTCATTAATCACCGGAACAATATTGTTATCCAGCAGCGCCCGCATGGTGTCGCGCGCGTTGAGGAAACGCTCACGATCTTCCATATCCGCACGCGTCAGCAGCATCTGCCCGACGTGGATACCGTAGATGGAAAAAAGCTGTTCCCACAGTTGAATCAAGCGGCTTTGACCCACGGCGGCCAGCAGTTGTTTGGTCGCAATCGTGGCCGGGAGTTCGGGGTAACCCAAATGTTCACGCCCGGCGGCAATCGCCCCTGAGGTGACAATAACAATCCGATGCCCTGCCGCATGTTGCTGCGCGCACTGGCGCACCAGTTCAACAATGTGGGCGCGGTTAAGACGGCGCGAACCGCCGGTTAGCACGCTGGTGCCCAGTTTCACAACCAAAGTCTGGCTGCCGCTCATAATTTCTCTGCCGTTGGATGTCAAAAAATAAGAATAAGGAAAACGTTGTAGCAGGACAGACGCGTTATGCCAACAGGCACAACGCGAAAACCTGCGAATAAATCGGGGATCGTCAGGGAAGCATCACGGTCGGGCGACGAGGGTACAGGCGGGTTCCAGCGAGCGCAGCAGTTTCTCCAGTCGGACATGGAAAGCCTGTTTGGCATTTTCCACCTGTTCCATCACGGCTTTATCCTTGATTTTTTCCTCACGCCAGTTGCCCTGCTTATCAAACAGACCGTAGTGATAATCATAGGCAAAAGCCTGGCCAGTATCTTCCAGATTCAGCCACCAGCCCCAGAACTCACGATTTTCTGGCGCAGGCTTGATGTTGACGCAAACCGCCAGGCAATCAAAGAAGAACGCGGTATCCTCGCACTGCGCTTCACGGATATAAGGCCCCAACGACGTAAAATTTTTCATGAGTCGGCTTTTGGGGTGTCCACTCGGTAACATCATTTACGATCTCCTCTGGTTGAACCTTCTTTTTAGCAGAGAATGGCAATTTATCAACCACCTGGCGTCAGGTTACTGCCCAACGCCCGGCTTTTCAGCTTTTACACCGACGTGCTCCTATGCGGTCGGTTGACGCTGCACGGCAAAGCGTGAAAGCCCTGTTTCAGTATGTAGCGCAGGCAATGCCAGCAGCGTTTGCAGACGTTCAGCAAAATAAGCGTGAACCGGATGCTTGCCGTCCAGCGCACTTCGCAGCTGTGCTTCTGTAAATGGCGTCAGCCTGAGCAGCGCTTCGAAGATCTCTTTCCGCTCGTCCTGCACGCTGAGTGACAGCGGCGTTACTCCATCATCATTGCTTTGGCGGAGATCCGCACCGTAGGCATGTAGTATCGCCAGCATGCGGGCGGATACCGATTCCGGGCGCGGCGGGAAATCAACAGAACGGCGACTCGTTATCGCACACAGCGCGGGGGTCATTCCGCCTGCGATACGCGCATTCGGATTGGCGCCATAGTGCAGCAACACCTCAAGGCAATGCTGTGCGCCCTGTTTCGCTGCCAGCATCAGCGGCGTCATCGCGGGCTCACCCCACGCGACGTCCTTCTCTATCCCCTGTTGCAACAGAACCTCAAGCGTTGCTTTACGCCGTTCGGGCGTCACACTCGTATTATCAATCACTCGATGCAGCGGCGGCGCAAGGGTGCTCGCCGTTTCCGCATTGAGACCAACGCCTTGCTGAATCAACCAGTTCAGCACCAGCGGACGACACCCTGCCGCAGCGGCATAAACCATGTTCATCCCGTCTGGTGCCGTGCTATGCAGGTTCATCCCACAGGAATGCAGATGCCGGAAAATATCAAGCAGCACGCTTTCATGCGGGCCGGGCTGTAAATACAGCAACAGCGCCATCCCCAGCGGCAGCGCACCGCTTTCTTGCAGCACATGCTGTTGATTGAAATCAGCACCGTGCGCGAGCAGCAGATCGAGCAGGTCAGCATGATATTGTCCGGTGGCAATCATCGCCTCACAGAGCGTATAAAGCGCTGGCCACGTTGTCGGCGTATCGTCCTCCTCCTCCCACATCGTATAGCCAATATTGGGAGAAGCACCTGATTCCAGTAGGTGTTCGAGAGAGGAAGAAAACACGCGCTGGACGCGGCTATCCGTTACCGCAGCTTTGGCTCGCAGCACAAGATATTGCGCCAGCACCGTACCCTGATTGACATCATTTCCGCGCTCAGCATCGCGTTCGTACTCTGCGTCATCCTCATCATCGTCAGGTTCGTGCTGTTCAAAACGCAGCGGATAACGGCGATCGAGATCGGCAGTCCGTTCCGCAATACGCCGTATCAGCGCAGGAGGAAACGACCTTTCCAGCGCATCCAGCAGGACGCTGTGTGCAGGCACATCGCAGCGCATATCCGGGAATCTGTCCAGCAAGAACGCACAGCACGGCGCAGGCAGGCCGCAATGCAGCGCCAATTCCAGCCAGGTCACCGAGGTTTTCTGTTCCTGATTTTTCAGGGTTTGATTAAATGACAGCGTAAAGCCCGATTCCAGCATGCCTTCTCGCTCGGCCTGTGCAACGATCGGCTGAAATACTTCCAGCGTCATCCATGACCCGGCATGCCGAAATACCGTTTCCAGTATCGACGTCCCCGTCAGGCGTACCGGGCTATCCGCGTGGAACAGCCGCATTAACAAAAAGCGATCCTGCTTTTCCAGCAGAATATCGACGGGATGGCGTTTCTCCGCCTCGGGGTGAAACAGGACGGGCTGATTGATATCCAACCCGTTTGCCAGCAACAGCTCCAGCATCGTACTGCGCTGAGCATGGGTATAGACCGGGCTTTCGGGCAGATCAAAAAAGCAGTGTAGCCAACTGCGCCCCTGATTATCATGAAAATCCAGCCGGGCCCCGTGCTGTAAAAGTAATGTCGCAATCTCAGGAGAGTAAGACGTGATCGCCGCGAAGAGCGCACTTTCGCCCTCAGGCGTTTCGATACTCGCCCCTTTTTCCAGCAGATGGCGGACAAGATCGATTTCCGTGTCGCGATCCTGACTCAATTGATGCAAAACCGTTTGCCCGCCGCTCAGCACGTTGATGTCGCCTTTAGCCAACAGATAGCGCTCGATCAGTTTCCGCTTCTTGCTGGTGGGGACATCAGAGAAGCAAATCGCCTCTAACGTATCCGTTTTGGAAGATGAATCAAACATATACGACGTCCTTATAGCGGCAACGGATGATGGGAAGACGACGACTCGCCTGCGCTGAGTCGCGCAATCTGTTGGCGTAGCTGATCGGAGAAATAGCAGTAGCGGTTGCCCTGCGCCAGCCAGTCCAGCAGCCGATGCATGTCATCCAGACTGGGAGACAGTATCTCCAGTAGCGCTTTGAACACCGCTTCGTGTTTATTGCGAATACAGCGAACCAGCAGATCGTTACCCGCTTCGTCCACCCGCGCGATCGTCACGCCATACTGATGAAGCAGGGTCACAATTCGCGCCGCCGCCGCATCGGCGCGGTGTAGCGCACAGCGCAGGGGTGTCATGCCGTTAGCACTGCGGGCATGCGGGTTGGCTCCTCGCACCAGCAGCACCTCGGCACACTTCGCTTCACCATAGTAAGCCGCGCACATTAGCGGCGTGAACTGCTCATCAATCGAGAACTCATCAATATTCGCGCCGTTATCCAGCAGCACCGCGACGGTTTCAGCACGTCGCTCCGGCGTCAGCGCTTCATCGCTATACAGGCTGATGGTTTTATGCAGAACGGGGGAATTGTCGAATCCGCTCAGCGTGTGAATATCCACACCGTGCGCAATAAGCCACTGTAAAACCTGTGGTCGAGAGCCTATTCCCGCAGCGGCTGCCGTGTTGATCAGGTAAGCATTGGTCGCCTGCAAATCCATACCGTGTTCGTACAGGTAGTTCATCACCTGAAGCAGTACATCTTCATGTGTCGAATTGTAGCCACGCTGAAGCAGCGTAATGCAGAGCGGTTCGCTGACCGCACTTTTCTTCACGTTGAAATTCGCACCGTGTGCCACCAGTAAATCCAGCAGATCGGGGCGAAAGTTATTCGCCGACACCATTTCAACGCAAACGAGGTAAAGCAATGACCAGTTCCGCATTTCATAGCTACGCCCCCCGCTCATTTTATCAACCAGAGGCGACGCACCGTATTGCAGCAACAGGCTCATGGCATCGTAAAAATAGGCGTAATAGTCAGGCTCGCTCAGCGCCTTTATCAGACGGTTGTCCACAAATTGCATCATGGCCGAGCTACCGACGTCAGGGTACGCATCGGCCTCCCACCCGCTCTGTTTTTTCCGGCCAGAAGAAATGAACAGGGAATAAGGTCGGTCAATATCTGCCGTTTTTTGAATAATCCGCTCCACCAGCGCGGTCGAATAGCGGTTAAGCAAGGCATCCAGAACAAAACTGTAGTTGCTTAAATCGCAGCGGATATCAGGATAGGTATCAAGCAAGTATTCACAGAGTCGTTCGTCCGCGGCGTAAAAAATGGCCATTTCCAATAGCGATCCATCGGTACGGATCTTCTTGTCTTCGGAAAGAATCACACCGGGCTCACGATAAGCCGATCCCCCAGCCCGTTTCACGATCTGCTGAAAGAGCGGGAGTGGCAGCCACTCGCTTTTATAGTTAAAGAGGCGTTCAAAAATGCCGGTTTCGGCGAAATGAATCGGGATATCAAGCTGAAAGATGTGCTCCAGCAGGCTCACATCCTTCTCACACATCACGATCTCGATCGGAAAGCTGGTTTCCAGTGATGTCCAGAAAATGGTTTCACGATTGAGATCCAAGCCGTAGCGTAACAATAGATCGAGCATTTGCTTACGCTGGTCGTCGGTGTAGGTATGTCGATCTTGTGGGCAGTACAGGTAGTTCAGCCATGAGTTGCTGAAGAAATTGAGGTAGTGCACATCAGCGCCGTACTGAAGGTAGAGCTCGGCCAGTTCCAGATGGAAAAACTCGATCGCATTATGCAATGCGCTGAATCCTCCAGGCTGTTCAATAAAAGCCCCTTTATCCAGCAGGTAACGAACCAACTCCGTATCCGGCGCGTCCGTATTGACCGTTAGCAAACCGAGTATATTAGCAGTATGGCGCTGCCTTTCATTGATGCTGCCACCCTGCGCCAGAAAGCGGTCGATTTGTCGTTTTTTCTTTTCCAGCGGTAGTTCTGAACAGCAGATGTCATGCAGACTTTGCTGCTGACGAGATAATATTCCCCACATCATTGCATCCTTCAACGATCCCCAAACGGGTAAAAAATTGGCAGGTTCTACGCCTGCCATTGATCATGCTTAACACACTTTATCCTGCAACCAACCGCTGATTTGCTGTAGTGCGCGGTGGAAATTCTGGTACACCGGCGAGAAATTAACCGGCAGCAGTTTCCCTTGTGCGGATGAATTCACAATCAGGCTGGCTTCTTCTTTCGGGCAGAGCGGATCGTTATCCCAGTAGCCTGCCAGCATCGGCGTCGGGCAGCGGCGTCCTAGCAGCCCCTGCGTTTTCAGCGAATAGCGCCCCAGCTCGGTTTTCAACGAGGTATCCGTCGAGAACGGCATGCCCAAGCGACTCGCCAGCACATCCATAAACATATCCGGCACCTGCTGCTGGCGATTCGGATCGCTTAACAGATGATGCACCAAAGGACCGAGACAGGCCACACCGCGTAAGCGCTGCGATTCCAGATACGCCAGCCGAACGGCAATGTTGGCGCCAAAACGGAAGCCAAACGCGACAACGCGGGAGTGATCGACCCACGGGACATCCGGCAGCGCGCGCAAGACCTGCTGATGCAGGAAACTGGAATCCTGAGTCAGCTTCCAGCGGGAAGAAAATCCAACGGAAGGAACATCAATCGTCAGCATCGCCATGCCAGCTGGCGCAAAATAGTCCTGAAACAGGCGATGATAATCGCTCTGCAACATTTCCAGGCTGCCGCACATCAGAACGGTAGGGAAAGGCGCTTTCGCCTGCGATGGCATATGCAGAAAACCGGTCAGCGTGCCGCCACCCGTAATCGGGAAGGTCAGTTCTTTGAGTTCATAAGGCAGGTATTTGGCGGCCTCTTCATAGGCGCGATTTGCCAGCGTTTGCGCCTGCTCCGCCAGCTCATCGCCTTTAATATGCGGATAGGCAGCAATGCTGTAGAGGTTGGCAGCATTCAACCAGAACTGCCCGGTTTGTGCGTCATCACCGCTTTCTGTTGCTCGCTGCTGCCAGTCTGCGCCCTGCTTCGCCCATTCATAAATCCAGTTACCGCCCCGGTAGCCGATCACCGTATCAAGCAGCTGCTCGTTGCTTCTGTCAGCCTTGCTGGCTGCGATGCGTGACAGCACATCTTCAATTTCCCACGGGTCGACGCCACGCCAAATCCACATCAGCCGGTTAATCATCCGATACCAGCTGCGGGTCTTCTCCCCTTCCAGCGTAGAATGCAGCCCCTGCACATCCTGACTATTCCGCGTACGTCTGACCAACGTCGAGGTTTCTGGATGTTTAAAGGATGGTTTGAATAGCGTTTCAGACAGGTTAGCTTGCGCCACAGCAGCCTCCATTAATGTAAACCGCTGTTAGCGGACATCAGACGACTTCTTCGTCACCCGCTAAAGTGTAACGAACTCAGGCCAGAGAAGACAAACACCAACGGCAGAAACACACGATCGGATCAAAGCCTACGGCAAAAATGATGAGGTTCAAAAACAACAATGCCCGGCTAAACCGGGCATTGGTGGAAATCGATATTCGCTCTAGCGATTAACGGCCAGACAACGGCGGAACAAATACCACGCCCATGTCCCACGGCTGTTCAATCCAGGTGTCCTGCGGGATATCGATCACGTAGTCGTCAACCAGAGGCTTACCAGCTGGTTTGGCGAAAATGGTCACAAAGTGCGCTTTCGGGTACATATCACGAATCGCTTTCGCCGTACCGCCCGTGTCAACCAGATCGTCAATCACGATAAACCCTTCGCCATCTCCCTCGGCACGCTTCAGCACTTTCATTTCGCGCTGGTTGTCGTGGTCATAACTGGAGATGCAAACGGTATCAACGTGACGAATGCCCAGCTCACGCGCCAGCAGTGCACTTGGCACCAGACCACCACGGCTAACGGCAATGATGCCTTTCCATTGATCGGCAGGCAGTAAACGCTGTGCCAGTTTGCGGGCATGAATTTGCAACATATCCCAGGTTACGACGTACTTTTCGCTCATAAAATATATCCCAGCCGAATAAAAGTCGGCTTAATTTGAGTCTGAGGGGGGAAAAAGGTTGCGCGAGATTATAGATAGCCAACAACATAAAAACCAGTTTTTCTCAACGTGAGAGCCGAGTTTTTCCCGTCAACCTGCACCCTGCCGAGCCCGTTGGTTCATATTGCAGCAGGAAAAATAAGGCAGGGCCGACGGCAATTCCCCTGCTTTGATGGAAAATGATATTCTGTTGTGACACGCCATGTTATGTGGCTAACCGCGATTAACTTTTAACCTATAGCCCTGCCCGCCAGAACACGAAGGCTGGCCGCTAACAAGGAGACTGAAATAGTGTCTGAATTGTCTCAACTTTCCCCCCAGCCGCTGTGGGATATTTTCGCCAAGATCTGTTCCATTCCGCACCCGTCTTATCATGAAGAAGCGTTGGCCGCACACATTCTGGAATGGGCTAAAGAGAAAGGCATACATGCCGAGCGCGATCAGGTCGGCAATATTCTGCTGCGCAAAGCGGCAACCACAGGCATGGAAAATCGCAAACCTGTCGTATTGCAGGCGCATCTGGACATGGTGCCGCAGAAAAACAACGACACCGTACACGATTTCACCACCGATCCGATCCAGCCTTATGTTGACGGCGAATGGCTGAAAGCGCGCGGCACCACGCTGGGCGCGGATAACGGCATTGGTATGGCATCTGCGCTGGCGGTACTGGCCGATCCAAGTGTTGAGCACGGTCCGCTGGAAGTGCTGCTGACCATGACGGAAGAAGCCGGTATGGATGGCGCATTTGGCCTGCAACCAAATTGGCTTCAGGGTGAAATCCTGATCAATACCGATTCGGAAGAAGAAGGCGAGATCTACATGGGTTGCGCAGGCGGTATTGATTTCATTACCCGTCTGCCGCTGACGCGCGAAGTACCGCCGGCTGGCTATCACACGCTGAAGCTGACGATTAAAGGGCTGAAAGGCGGCCACTCCGGCGGCGACATCCATCTGGGGCTGGGCAACGCCAACAAACTGCTGGCACGTTTCCTGTCCGAGCAGGCGAAAGCGCTGGATATCCGCATTCTCGATCTGAACGGCGGGACATTGCGTAACGCGATTCCACGTGAAGCCTTCGCCACGCTGTCACTGCCAGCGGCGAACGTCGAGTCGTTAAAAGCGCTGAGCCAGGAGTATCTGGCCGTGCTGAAAAATGAACTGTCCGCCGTTGAGAAAAACCTGACCGTACTGGTGGAAGCCAGCGACAGCAATGAGCACCCGCTAACGCAGGACAGCCGCGATCGTCTGCTGGCGCTGCTCAATGCCACGCCAAACGGCGTGATCCGCATGAGCGACGAAGTCAAAGGCGTGGTGGAAACGTCACTGAACCTGGGCGTTGTGACGATGGAAGACGACCACGCGGAAATTATCTGCCTGATTCGTTCGCTGATCGACAGCGGTAAAGATGCCGTCGTCGGTACGCTGACGTCGCTGGGCCAATTGGCTGGCGCGAAAACGTCACCGAAAGGCGGCTACCCAGGCTGGCAGCCGGATGCGCATTCGCCGGTCATGGCGCTGGTGCGCGAAACCTACCAGAAGCTGTTCAACAAGACGCCAAACATCATGGTGATTCACGCCGGTCTGGAATGCGGTCTGTTCAAGAAACCTTACCCGGACATGGATATGGTTTCCATCGGGCCGACCATCACCGGGCCGCACTCGCCGGATGAACAAGTGCATATCGGCAGCGTCGATTTGTACTGGAAATTGCTGACAGCGCTGCTGAAAGCGATTCCGCCCCGCGCTTAATCGCCCACGAATAAAACGTACACGAGTAAAAATCAGGGCGGCGCATAGACGTCGCCCCTTTTTTATCCTCAACTAAACAGCCTTATCCCCAATCAAACACCAGCTGTCGCTCAATTTGCGGGTCGAGCAGCGTCACATGTAGCCCAACCAACCGAACGCCTCTGGATTTACGCCGCTCCTGCCAGGTTTGTTGCGCCAGCTTCAGCAGATCCTGTTTATTCAACATCGGCCACACATGTTCCTGCGTCGTTTGCTGAAAATCATCAAACTTGAGTTTGACGCCCTGACGCGCAATATGCAGATCGGGCTTCACCCGTTTCAGGCGAACTTCCAGTTCCTCATAAAGCTGTTCGATCAGGTTTTCACACTGTTCCCAGTCGTGAATATCCTGCGCCAGCGTCTTTTCCACGCCGACCGACTTCCTCAGCCGATCCGGTGAAATCCGTCGCTCATCGATCCCCTGACATCGCTCCCACAGGACGCGACCAAACTTGCCGAATTCTTTAAGTAGATCCGCCAGCGCATACCCCCGCACATCCGCACAGGTATGCAGGCCGCGTTCTTCCAGCCGTTTCGCCGTCACTTTCCCGACGCCGGGGATTTTCTCCAGCGGCAGCGCCAACAGGAAATCATCCACCTGCTCGGGTGTAATCACATATTGTCCATTCGGCTTATTTAACTCAGACGCGATCTTCGCCAGAAACTTGATCGGTGCAATCCCCGCCGAGGCGGTCAGATCCAGTTCATCCGCGATGGTTCGACGGATGTCTTCGGCGATGCGCGTCGCCGAGCCGTTGCAGTGCGGGCTATCGGTGACATCCAGATAAGCTTCATCCAGAGAAAGCGGTTCGATCAGCGACGTGTAGCGAGAGAAAATCTCGCGGATTTGGCGCGAGGTGGACTTATACACCTCCATGCGCCCCGACAACAAGGTGAGGTGTGGACACAGGCGCAAAGCGGTTGCCGTCGCCATCGCGCTGCGGACGCCGTAGCGTCGGGCAGGGTAGTTAGCGGTGCTGATGACGCCACGACGATCGGCGCTCCCCCCTATCGCCAGAGGAATATCGCGCAGGCGCGGGTTATCACGCATCTCAATTGCTGCGTAGAAGCAGTCCATATCAACATGAATGATTTTGCGCATACTGGCCCTCTGACAACACTGTATAAATATACAGATCAAAGTCAGTATAGACAAGCAGCGCGATACTGCCCGCGTTTACTGCACGATCAGCATCACCAGCTTAAATTCGCTCTGCACGGCAGGGTGGAAAGTCTGTTGATGATAGGCAATATCGCCAAGCGAAGGATGGTGGAAACGTCGCTCGCCACCTTCACGGGCGGTTACCGCCTGCTGCGACCACCAGAGGTTGAACTCACGGCTTTCTTCACACAGCGCCATCACGACTTGCCGCACGGCCTCGGCAGACGCGTAATGGCTGGATTCCGCCCGAAACTCCGCCACCACCCGTTTGGCGCGTTCCGGCCAATCGACCACCAGTGAGTGTGCCAGCGGATTGAGAAACATAAAGCGCAGCAGATTCGGTTCAGGATCGCTTCCCAGCCATCCGGCAAACAGCTGTTCCGACGGCGCATTCCACGCCAGCATGTTCCAGCAGCCATCCAGAAGATACGCAGGACAGGTAATATGGTGCAGGCTGGCGGCAATCTGCGTATCCAGCGACGTTGCCCTACTCTGCTTCTGAGGATCCTTCACGCCAGCCAGACTAAAAAGATAGTCATGCTCTGCGGGTTCCAGCTTTAAAGCCAGCGACAAGCGAGTCAGCGCCGAGGCTGAAGCGGACACATCGCGCCCCTGCTCAAGCCAGGTATACCAGGTGGTGCTGATGCGGGCGATTTGCGCCAACTCTTCGCGGCGTAATCCGCTGGTGCGCCGCCGCCCGGATGCTGGCAGGCCGACCATTTCCGGCGAGGTTCGCTCACGCAGCGCCCGTAAGAAAGCTCCCAGTGCCTTTGGGCCGCTCAGAGAACTGGCAGACATAAATGAATTTGCAGACATAACCAGGTGTCCTTTTCATCCTGCTCGTCAAGGCAAGCTCGAGACGGCAACAGCATGAGTGAAAGCGATGTTAATCAAACAGGGAGTATTTTATACCCGTATAAATGCTCATATTGTACCCGTATTTTTCCCTCACTATAGTGTTCTTAAGCCAAAGACAGTGTTCTTAGACCAAGGATAGTGTTCTCAGACCGACGTCTTCTTTAGTGGCTGGCGCGCCGCCGTTTAACCATGATGAAACGAAAGCAATTCAGATAAAGCGAGAGCAATGATGGAAGAAAAACAGAACCATAATCATCGCGTCGAACACCAGTTCGGCTCACAGGCGCAGAACTACCTGACCAGTGCGGTGCATGCACAGGGCAAAGATTTAACCCAACTGGCCGCGTTATTAGCGCCCTTCCCGCAGGCGCGGGTGATCGACCTCGGCTGCGGTGCCGGACACGCCAGCTTCGTTGCCGCACAGGCCGTTGCAGAGGTTGTTGCCTACGACCTGTCTTCCCAAATGCTGGACGTGGTGAGTCAGGCTGCCGCAGACAAAGGACTGTACAACATTAACGTTCAGCAAGGCGTAGCCGAGTCTTTACCGTTCGAGGATAGCAGCGCAGACATCATCATCAGCCGTTACTCCGCGCATCACTGGCATGATGTCGGACAGGCGTTACGTGAAATGCGGCGTGTCCTGAAACCGGGCGGGCGCGTGATCATGATGGATGTCGTGTCTCCCGGCCATCCGCTGCTGGACAGCTATTTGCAGACGGTAGAGAAGCTGCGCGACACTTCACACGTGCGTAATTACGCACCGGGCGAGTGGCTGAGTCTGTTTACGGAAGCAGGCTTTATCGTGCGTAACGTCACCAGTGACAGGCTGATGCTGGAGTTCAGCAGTTGGATCGCACGTATGCGTACGCCAGAACATTTCTCTGTCGCGATTCGCGAGCTGCAAAAAACGCTGGCGCACGAGGTAGTGCAGCATTTTGACGTACAGGCAGACGGTTCCTTTGTCACCGACATAATGATGATAGAAGCCACCCGCGCCTGACCCGCTTTCCCCTGCCATTAACAACCTCACATTGAGCAGCCCAATCCATTCGGGCTGTTTTTTGTAAATGTTATTTTTTAGCGCTTTTCAACGCTTGATTAATATGAAACCAATGATAATGTGATTTCGTTTTCGTCGTTATCTATTCGCCGGCGAAATATATACCGATAACGGCTGTCCTAACGCTTTCGCTAACACACCAGTAGCGCGACGCGGATGCCGCGTGTAGCAGGCAATTTTATTATCAGGAACCATAATGCAAAAAATCGCGCTGTCGTTTGCGATGTTGTTTTTTTTGCCTTCTCTTGTTGTTACCAGCGCAGCCAGCGAGACCGCACCGCCGCTAGCGCCGATAGCAAAAGAATTAAAACAGCAATTATTAGGCTCTCCGATCTATATTCAGATCTTTAAAGAAGAGCGAATATTCGAACTCTATGCGAAAGTCGGTAACGAATACCGTTTATTGGACCAATACCCCATCTGTAAATATTCGGGCGGGTTAGGGCCAAAACGCGTTGAAGGCGATTTAAAAAGTCCGGAAGGTTTCTATCAGGTCGATCTGCGTCAGTTAAAACCAGACAGCCAATATTACCGCGCGATCAATATCGGTTTCCCCAACGACTATGATAAATCACAGGGATATTCTGGCCGCTATTTGATGATCCACGGCGAATGTGTGTCGGTTGGCTGCTATGCCATGACCAACACCTACATGGATGAGATTTATCGCTATGCCGAAGCGGCGTTACGCAATGGACAGGCGAAGATTGATATCGCCATCTACCCGTTCCGCATGACGGAACAGAACATGCAGCGCCACCGTAATTCCACCTACGCCAGCTTCTGGAAACAGCTTCAGCCGGGGTACGCCTATTTTAATCAGCACAATCAGCCACCGGCCGTCACGGTATTTAACGGGCAATACGTCGTTAACCCACCGCTGATGACCACTCAGCCGACCTTAAAGTACGCGCTCGCCGAAACAAAATAGAACGAATTCACCTGGCATGATCTGATGCCAGGTTTCGTTGCCCGTTAGCGGCTGCGTCGCCAGCACGGTGACGACATCATTGGGTGTCGTCTGCTGCTGGAAATCAATCTCCACATCCTGATCCAACAGCGTCGCTTTACCAAACGGCGCGCGACGGGTGATCCAGTAGAGTTTGGTTGAGCAGTACCCCATCACGAAGCGCCCGTCCGACAACAGCATGTTAAACACGCCTTTCTCCCGCAGGACATCCGCCTGTTTGGCGATATAGCGGAATACCGCTGGCCAGTTGCCCGGCGTGCGCGGGTAGCGTTCAGACAATTGGGAGAGCAGCCAGCAGAAAGCAAATTCGCTGTCCGTTTGGCCTACGGGGCGAAACATCCCCGTTTTCAGGGTGTTGTACCCTTTCAGTTGCCCGTTATGGGCGTACGTCCAGTTCCGCCCCCACAGCTCACGGGTAAAAGGATGGGTATTTTCCAGCGACACCGCACCGCGATTCGCCTGCCGAATGTGTGAAACCACCGCACATGATTTGATTGGGTAATCCTGCACCAGCCGGGCAATCGGCGAGTTATAGCTTGGCAGCGGATCTTTAAACGTACGACAGCCGTTCCCTTCATAAAAGGTAATCCCCCAGCCATCCCGATGCGGCCCGGTATTCCCACCGCGTTGTATCAGCCCGGTAAAGCTAAAGCAGATATCCGTCGGTACATTCGCGCTCATCCCCAGCAGTTCACACATCTGACTTTCTACCCTTCCCTTCTCGCCTTTTTAGAGCATGTTAACGTGGCTTACTGATCCGCCATCTCTTTTTCAATCAGCTGAATCAGGATGTGAATCGCTTTAATATGGATTTCCTGAATACGGTCAGCATAGCCGAAGTGCGGAACACGGATTTCCACGTCGGCCGAACCTGCCATTTTACCGCCGTCTTTCCCGGTCAGCGTAATGACCTTCATGCCTTTCGCTTTTGCTGCGGCAATCGCTTTAATAATGTTGCCGGAGTTGCCCGAAGTGGAAATCCCCAGCAGCACATCGCCTTCACGCCCCAGTGACTCGACATAGCGCGAGAAGACAAAGTCATAGCCAAAATCGTTGCTGACACAGGACAGGTGGCTTGGATCGGAAATCGCAATGGCCGGATAGCCAGGACGGTTCTCGCGATAGCGCCCCGTCAGCTCTTCAGCAAAGTGCATGGCATCACAGTGTGAACCACCGTTACCACAGGAAATCACTTTACCACCCGCTTTAAAAGCGTTAGCCAACAGCACCGCAGCGTTTTGGATCGACTGAATGTTTGCATCATCACTCAAGAAATTATTCAGTGTTTCTGCCGCTTCTTTCAGTTCACTACGGATTAAATCCTGATACATGGAATCCTCTCATTTTGTCTGGTGACAGTATCATCTTCTGCCATGCAGTGTAGCGGATCGTACTAACAGCGAGAAGCGCGTAATCACGGGATCGAGAGGATCGCTGACGCGCGTCAGAAAACGCACGACTGTCGTTCGGTTTGTGAAGTGAGTTGTAATTATGATGTAAACGAATTGATAAAAATAATCAGATAAACTACAACGAATATAAGCAACAGGTCAGACCTCTTACGACATTGACCTATTACGCCTTATTTCACTGATGAAAACGGTTCTCGCTTTCCCCGTCACACAACGCTCGGGGAAGAATGAAAACCCTCCATTCGATCACAATGCTGGAGACACGTTATGGTTGCTGTCAGTATCCTCCTACTACTGATTATCATCGGAGCGATGTTTTATCATCGGCTCAGCCTGCTGCTCGGCAGCGCCATTCTGCTGGCCTACTTCGCAGCCATGTCCGCGATGTTACTGTGGCCCGTCTGGTTGATGATTCCGCTCGTGATTCTGCTGATTCCGATTACGGTGCCTTCTCTGCGCCAAAAGCTGGTTTCCGCTTCCGCGCTGCACATGTTCCAGAAAGTCATGCCACCGATGTCGAACACGGAAAAAGAAGCAATTGATGCTGGGACAACCTGGTGGGAAGGCGACTTGTTTCGCGGCGCGCCGGACTGGAAAAAGCTGCATAACTACCCTCGTCCGCAATTGACCGCCGAAGAGCAGGCGTTTATCGACGGGCCGGTTGCTGAAGCCTGCCGGATGGCAAACGACTTTGAAATCACCCACGAACGCGCCGATATCCCACCAGAACTGTGGGAATTTTTAAAAGAGCACCGTTTCTTCGCCATGATCATCAAGAAGCAATACGGCGGGCTGGAATTCTCGGCTTACGCACAGGCGCAGGTGCTGCAAAAACTGGCGGGCGTCTCCAGTATTGTGGCAATCACCGTCGGCGTGCCTAACTCACTCGGCCCCGGCGAACTGCTACAACACTACGGAACGGAAGCGCAAAAAGATCACTACCTGCCACGTCTGGCACGCGGTCAGGAAGTCCCCTGCTTTGCGCTGACCAGCCCGGAAGCGGGCTCGGATGCAGGTTCGATTCCCGATACCGGTATTGTCTGCTACGGCAACTGGCACGGCGAACAGGTTTTAGGTATGCGCCTGACCTGGAATAAACGCTACATCACACTCGCGCCAGTCGCTACCGTGTTGGGGCTGGCCTTTAAGCTGTACGATCCCGACCATCTGTTAGGCGATGAAGACGACGTAGGTATTACCTGCGCGTTGATTCCGACGGATACCGACGGCGTTAAAATCGGCCGCCGCCATTTCCCGCTGAACGTTCCATTCCAGAATGGGCCGACGCAGGGTGAGAACATTTTTGTCCCGTTGGATTACATCATCGGCGGCGCGAAGATGGCGGGTCAGGGCTGGCGTATGCTGATGGAATGCCTGTCAGTCGGGCGCGGTATTACGCTGCCGTCCAACTCCACCGGCGGACTGAAGTCCATTGCTCTCGGCATCGGTGCTTACGCGCACATTCGCCGCCAGTTCAAAATCTCTATCGGTAAGATGGAAGGCATCGAAGAGCCGCTGGCACGCATCGCGGGTAACGCTTATGTGATGGACGCCGCCGCCACATTGATTACCAGCGGCATCATGCAGGGTGAAAAACCGGCGGTGCTCTCGGCTATCGTCAAATATCACTGTACCCACCGCGGTCAGCGCAGCGTGATGGATGCGATGGATATCGCCGGGGGCAAAGGTATCTGTCTCGGCCCGACCAACTTCCTGGCGCGCAGCTATCAGGGCGCACCGATTGCGATCACCGTGGAAGGGGCAAATATCCTGACGCGCAGTATGATCATCTTCGGGCAAGGCGCCATCCGCTGTCACCCTTATGTGCTGGAAGAGATGGCAGCGGCGCAGGAGAACGACGTATCACGCTTTGACCGTGCGCTGGTTGGTCATATCGGCCACGTCGGCAGCAACAAGGTGCGCAGCTTCTGGCTTGGGTTGACCAACGGCCGCCTGAGTCGTGCGCCAGTGAACGACAAAACACGCCGCTACTATCAGCAGCTCAATCGACTCAGCGCGAACCTGGCCCTGCTGGCGGATGTGTCGATGGCGGTTCTGGGCGGCAGCCTGAAGCGTCGCGAGCGTATCTCGGCGCGTCTGGGGGATATTCTCAGCCAGCTCTATCTGGCTTCTGCGACGCTGAAACGCTATGAGGACGAAGGGCGTCAAAAAGCGGATTTACCGCTGGTGCACTGGGGCGTGCAGGACAGTCTGCATCAGGCCGAGCAGGCGCTGGACGATCTGCTGCGTAACTTCCCGAATCGTGTTGTTGCAGGGCTGCTGACGTTCATCATCTTCCCACTGGGTCTGCGCTGCCCGGCCCCGTCTGACCGCCTCGACCATGAGGTCGCGAAGATTCTGCAAACGCCGTCAGAGACGCGTAATCGTCTGGGACGCGGTCAATATCTGGTTGCCAGCGAGCACAACCCGGTCGGGCTGCTGGAAGAGGCGCTGCTGGATATCATCGCCGCCGAGCCGATTTATCAACGTCTGTCTAAAGCCAGCGACAAACCGCTGCCGTTCATGCGACTGGATCAGTTGGCAGAACAGGCGCTGGTGGAAGGTCAGATTACCGCAGAAGAAGCGAATATTCTGACCAAAGCCGAAGCCAGCCGCTTACGTTCAATCAACGTGGATGACTTTGCGTTCGATGCACTGGCCGCCAACAAGCCCGCGCCCGTACCGCAGCCGGAAAGAAAAACCGAAGCAGCATAAACAGAATCAGGCCAGTTATACCGGCCTCAGACCTTTGATATTTGAAGAACGAAAACGGTAGTAACGGAATAGAAGAGTAAAGCGTTTGCGCCAGGGACAAAAACGTCAGGAACGTTTTTGAACGTCGCTAGCGACGGCCCTGAAAGGGTGAATCTCAGGGATGAGATTCATATCTGCGCAAGCCGAGCGCACAGGGACGTGTTTACAGCGTCTTTACGACCTATCCGTTACTACTGCTCAATGGCCTTTGTTCACAATCTCAGGCCGCCAATATGGCGGCCTGTTCTTTCTTTTAGACGCCCATCAGTTGTAAAATCTACGTCATCTTTCCTTCTGAATGAAACCCGACACATGGCTTACATCCCCAAGAACTACGCCAGACTTGAAAGCGGCTACCGCGAAAAAGCGCTCAAACTTTTCCCGTGGGTGTGTGGTCGCTGTTCACGCGAATTCGTCTATTCCAACCTGCGTGAATTAACCGTTCATCACATCGATCACGATCACAGCAATAACCCGGAAGACGGCAGTAACTGGGAAATGCTGTGCCTCTACTGCCACGACAATGAGCATTCAAAGTATACCGATGCGGATATGTACGGTTCGACTGTTGTCGCGGGTGAAGATGCGCAGAAGGATGTCGGCGTTGCCACTCATAATCCTTTCGCGGATTTGAAGGCGATGATGAATAAAGGGAAGAAATAATCTGTTGCCGCTCCCATCCGGTTCACGATGGGAGCGACGAATTGCATCGTACAGCAACTAATTCATGGTGCCACGAAGCATTAAATAGCCCAGTTCATTAATCGTGCCGCGAATCAGGCACCGCTCTGCCGTACACGCGCCAGCAGCGCGTCAACATCTGCAATATGCGGAGCCGCCAGCACCAGCGTTCTGCCCAGTGAAATCGCATGACGCTGACACGCTAAACGCGCTTCCGTCTCCTGAATGCCGTCCAGATCGGCGACGTGCGCCAGCCCAATCGTGCGGCGAATCAGTTCGGTGCCACAGTAGCCAACGGCATCCCGCCACACTTGCTGTAAAAACATCGCAGCATAGCCCGACTCCGCCAGCGCCGGATCGCAGCTGTCATTTTCGCTCAACGTCAGAAAACGGGCGGAAAAGGTCTGCCACAGCGTACGAATATCTTCCAGACGTCGTTCACGCCCCGCCGCTGCCTCACGCGGTGCCAACAGCCCCGGCAGGCCACAATAATTCAGCAGCAGGTTGCCAATTGCCGTGCCAACATCAAAACCTATTGGTCCATAGAAACCGAATTCAGCATCAATCGCCTTTAAACGCCCTTCTGCGACAAAGATCGACCCACTGTGGAGATCACCGTGGAGCAGCGCTTCGGCTTTGCTCAGGAAGCCGTGCTTCAGTCCGGCAACTGCCAGCTTCAACGCCCGATCGTCACGCAACGCCTGTACATCCGGCGTCAGCGCAGCGTCAAACTGGTTTCTTTCATGGTCGATATAGGGGTCGGTAAAGAAGAGATCTTCGGTAATCTGACACAGCTCAGGGTTAGTGAACTGGCTTACCGCGGCCTTCTTCTCATGCGGGTGCTGATGAAAATCAGAAGTGTGGAATAACGTTTGTGCCAGATATTCTCCCAGCTGTGCCGCCGCCTGCGGATAATCCGCGCCGTTAACCAGCTCGCTGCGCCAGATGCGATGATCGGAGAGATCTTCCTGCACCATCACCGCCAGTTCGGGATCGTGATATAGCACGGTCACGGTATGCTGCGGGCAAAACTGCGCGTGCGTCAGCAACGTTTCGGCTTCAATGCGGGCGCGGTCAAGCGTCAGCGGCCAGGATTCCCCGACGCAGCGCACGTAGGGCAGCGCCTGTTTGACGATCACTCGACTAACGCCCGTTTCATCTTTAATTTTAAACACCAGATTCAGATTGCCATCGCCGATCTCTTCTGCGGCTACCAGCGTCTGCGGCTGACTGACACCGCCGTACTGGCGGGCATATTCAACAGCGTCATCCGCCGTAAAAGTGCGGTAAAGTGACATTCCAACCCCTCGCTATTCTGCCATCAAAACTATTTCCGAAATCAAAACCGTTTCCGCAATCAAAACGATTCTAAAACCAAAGATACGGACATAAAAACGTTCGGACGTCTATACATCTATCAGGCATCTTGGCAGAATAAGAATATCGATGCAACATGGATTTAACGACCTATGCAGACACTTAACACAACCAGCCTGAAAATCGTTGATAACCAACTGTGGATCCTCGACCAGCAGGCGCTACCGCAAGAAAAACGCTGGCGCCCTTGCCTGGATGTCGCCTCACTGGTTGAACATATTCAGACGCTGCGAGTACGCGGCGCCCCGCTGATTGGCCTGTCCGCGAGCCTGCTACTCGCGCTGCTGGCGGAGAAAGGATTATCGCAGGCCGAACTGGCGCAGGCGCTGGAGACGCTGAGAGCATCGCGCCCTACCGCCGTGAACCTGATGAACAATCTGGATCGCATGAAGCTGGCGCTGGCACAGCCGCAGTTTGTCAACGCGCTAGTGCAGGAAGCTCTGCGGCTGGTAGAAGAAGATCGCGCGCTGTGTGAACGCATTGCCGATCACGGCGCAGCGCTGGTGAAACCCAACAGCCGCCTGCTGACCCACTGCAACACTGGCGGACTGGCAACGGCAGGTATCGGCACCGCCATCGGCGTGCTGCTGCGTGCGCATCAGCAGGGAAAGGTCACTCAGGTGTGGGTCGATGAAACGCGCCCGCTCTTACAGGGAGGACGTCTCACGGCCTGGGAGTTGGGTGAGCTAGGCATTCCTTATCAGCTAATCTGTGATTCGATGGCCGCCAGCCTGATGGCGCAGGGTCAGGTCGATGCGATTTGGGTCGGCGCAGACCGCATTGCCGCCAACGGCGACGTCGCCAATAAGATCGGCACCTACAGCCTCGCGGTGCTGGCGCACTATCATCAGATTCCGTTTTATGTTGCGGCACCGCACACCACGCACGATCCCACGTGCCCGGACGGTCGAGCCATCCCTATCGAACAGCGCGCCGCCGCCGAAGTCACCGGCGTTTCCGGCAGCTTCGGTCACTGCCAGTGGGCACCGCAGAACGCCGCGGTATACAACCCAGCGTTTGACGTCACCCCCGCCGAATTAATCAGCGGCTGGGTACTCGACACTGGAGTGGTCACGCCACAGGACGTGAAAGAAGGGATATTTCAGATGGCGTTGCAAAGCAATTGAGTGGCAGAAAACGCCATTTTTCTATGTCCGATAGCGCGAATATTTCGGGCGTGTTAATTGCTCGATTCTTCTGTGATTTCATCACACGCCCGACAAGGAGCGCTCAATTGCCGCAGCTCCTTGACCACTGGCTTTCGGCGTGAATTGTGCCGCTGCGCGGTGCCTTCGGCGTTCATGATTGCTTGAGGGCCGCCAGTGACGCGTTCCCGACGCGGCACTGGCTCTCGCCGCATCCATGCGGCTCACCCAGCCCTCATGCCCACCTCAGCACAATTTTTTACGCCTATAAAAAATCGGTCAGATGCTTACAAGCATCTGACCGATAAAAATGCCCTTTCATCTTAAATAATTAGCGGTGCGCTAGCGCTCCAACTTCGGATACGCATCGGCGATCTTATCGCCGGTAAAATGCGCGATCCACCCTTCCGGGTTATCGAACAGGCGGATGGCGGTGAAGTGCGGTTCCGGCCCCATATCAAACCAGTGCGCCGTGCCCGCCGGTACGGACAGCAGATCGTTCTTTTCACACAGGATCTGGTAAATCTTGCCGTTCAGGTGCAGACAGAACAGCCCCGCGCCTTCCACGAAAAAGCGCACTTCATCTTCGTGATGCACATGCTCGGATAAAAACTTGGTGCGTAGCTCCGCACGCTGCGGGTTATCAGAACGCATGCTGATGACGTCCCAGCTCTGATAGCCTTTTTCTGCCACCAGCTTATCGATTTCATGCTGATAGGCCGCCAGCACTTCCTCCGACGACGGCGCGTCGCTCAGCTTCTGGCTGGCTTCCCAGCGTTCAAAACGCACACCAATTTCGTTCAGTTGCTTCTGAATCGCCTCAGCATCCTGACTTTGCCAAATCGGCTGGCTTGCATCGCTGTCGCTAAAAATGGTTAATCCACTCATTGGGCGTACTCCGGTAAGTCGATCTGGTCAAAACGTGCCACCTGACGGTGACGGCTTACGTTATCCGCGTCATCACGAATAAGCTGACAGGTGTGCCAACCGGCTTCCTGTGCGGCATCCAGCTCCTGACGAATGTCCGACAGGAACAACAGTTGCTCCGCCGGTAGCCCGATGGCTTGTGCAATCGTGCGATAAGAGTCGGTCTCGCGCTTCGCACCGACGCGCGTATCAAAATAGTCGCTGAACAGCGGGCGTAGATCGCCAGCGTTGCTATAGCCGAACAGCAACTGCTGCGCTTCCACCGAGCCTGACGAGTACACATACAGGCGCAGGCCCTGCTGTTGCCATGCGGCGAGCTGCGCCGCCACTTCAGGATACAAGTGCCCCTGAAAATCACCGTTGCGGTAGCCCGCCCGCCAGATAATACCTTGCAGCAGTTTCAGCGCGGTAGATTTACGATCTTCATCCATAAACTGGTTCAGCGCGGCGATCAGCGTCTCGCTATCCGCATCCGGCTGACCCAGCTCCTGACGCAATGCGTTCAGCGCCTGCGCAATCTCAGGCTCGCTACCGTGCTGCCGAACGGTGTCGGCCAGACGTTCGCGGGCATAAGGAAACAGCACGCGGTGAACAAAACGGATGTCGCTGGTAGTCCCTTCAATATCCGTCACAATGGCCTTAATCATGCTTTCGCCTCCAGCAGTCGCCGTTGCAATTCACACTGGAACAGGAACTCCAGCCCTTCCAGATGACGACGCGCTTCTTTCACCGTCGCGCCCCAGCAGTAAAGGCCGTGGCCGCGTACCAGAAAACCGTAGCGAAGCGGCGTGTGGCTGGCATACTCGGTTACCCGCTGCGCCAGCGCCGGAATATCCTGATCGTTATCGAAAATCGGGATCGCCACGCGATCCAAATGGGTGATTTGCCCCGCCAGCGACTTCTGCATTTCATAGCCGTGCAGCACCAGTTCAGCGCCCTTCTCTACACGGGATAATACCGTCGCGTTCACCGAGTGCGTGTGCAGCACCGCGCCGATAGTCGGCTCGCGGCGATACAGCAGCGTATGCAGCCCCGTTTCCGCCGACGGCGTGCGGCCACTTGGCACGTGGTTAGTAGCAATTTCCACCAGCAGGAAATCCTCTGCCTGAAGGCTGCCTTTATCTTTACCCGATTCGGTAATCAGGCACTGCGCTTCATCAAGGCGTACGGACATATTGCCGCCCGTCGCCGGACACCAGCCCTTCTCACCTATCCAGTGGCAGGCCGCAAGCAGCGCCGTCAATTGTTGATTTTCAGTCATGAGGCTTCCCGTTTTTGGTCCATTTTTCTAGCAACGTTTCTGGATGCTTTTTGGCGATTTAGATACTTTTGTTATGTCTTAGTACATAAAAGCATTTAGCCGTTTAAACGTCCAAGCGTCTTGATTGCCAAATACTAACAGCATGTTATATTACGAGGCAATACAGGCTTGCAGGAGTCCTACCCGCTATGAGCGCCGCGTTAATCCCCGACAGTAAACTGCCTTCGCTGGGCACCACCATCTTTACTCAGATGAGTGCGCTGGCCCAACAGCATCAGGCCATCAATCTATCACAAGGTTTCCCTGATTTTGACGGCCCGGACTATTTACAGCAGCGGCTGGCGTATCACGTCAGTCAGGGCGCCAACCAATATGCGCCGATGACCGGTGTGGCGCCGCTGCGTCAGGTGATTGCCGAAAAAACGGAAGAACTGTACGGCTGGCGACCGGATGCCGACAGCGAAGTGACCGTCACGGCAGGCGCGACCGAAGCGCTGTTTGCTGCCATTGCGGCGCTGGTACGTCCCGGCGACGAAGTCATTTGTTTCGATCCCAGCTATGACAGCTATGCACCCGCTGTGACGCTGGCTGGCGGCGTACTCAAGCGCATCGCCTTGCAGCCGCCCACGTTTCACGTGGACTGGTCGCATTTTGCCGATGTGCTGAGCGATCGCACCCGGCTGGTTATTCTGAATACGCCGCACAATCCGTCCGCCACCGTCTGGCAGAAAGCGGATTTCGAGCATCTGTGGCAGGCGATTGCCGCGCGTAACATCTTTGTGCTGAGCGATGAAGTCTACGAGCACATCTGTTTCGACAGCGAAGGGCACGCCAGCGTGCTGGCACACCCATCGCTGCGCCAACGCGCCATCGCCGTTTCATCATTTGGTAAAACGTTCCATATGACCGGTTGGAAAGTCGGCTACTGTGTCGCACCTGCGGTATTGAGCGCAGAAGTGCGTAAGGTTCACCAGTATCTGACGTTCTCCGTGAACACACCCGCCCAGTTCGCCCTTGCCGATATGTTGCGTGAACAGCCGCAACACTGGCGTGAACTGCCCGATTTTTACCGTGCCAAACGTGATCGCTTCATCAATGCGCTGGCGGGTAGCCGTTTTGACATTTTGCCCTGCGAAGGCACCTACTTCCTGCTGGCGGACTATCGGGCGATTTCCGATCTGGACGATGTCAGCTTCTGCCGCTGGCTGACCGAGCACGTTGGCGTTGCCGCCATTCCGCTTTCCGTCTTTTGCGCCGATCCGTTCCCACATACGTTGATTCGGCTATGCTTTGCTAAACAGGAAGCCACGTTGGATGCCGCTGCGGAGCGTTTATGTCGACTTTAAAGATTTCATTGCTGCAACAGCCGCTGGTCTGGCGCGATGGGGAAGCCAATCTGCGCCACTTCGATACCTTATTGGCGGAGATAGGCGGACGTGATGTTATTGTGCTGCCGGAGATGTTCACTACCGGCTTTGCGATGGAAGCTGCCAAAGGCAGTCTGGATCAATCGGTTGTAGAAGCGTGGCTGCATCAGTGGGCGCAGAAGACGAACGCGCTGATCGGCGGCAGCGTCGCGGTAAATACGCCGAAAGGCGCGGTGAACCGTTTCCTGCTGGTCGATCCGCACGGCGAGGTGCATCACTACGATAAGCGCCACCTGTTCCGCATGGCGGACGAACACCACCACTATCAGGCAGGCACGGAGCGCGTCACCCTTGAGTGGCGCGGCTGGCGCATCTGCCCGATGATCTGTTACGACCTGCGTTTCCCGGTCTGGTCGCGCAATCGGCAGGACTACGATCTGGCGCTGTATGTCGCCAACTGGCCTGCGCCTCGCGCAGCACACTGGCAGACGCTGCTGGCCGCGCGCGCCATTGAAAATCAGGCCTACGTTGCAGGCTGTAACCGCATCGGCACCGACGGCAACGGCCACAGCTACCGTGGCGATAGCCTGATTATTAATGCACAGGGAGAGATTCTGGCCTCTGCCGCCCCCAACCAGCCCGCCCGTCTGGACGCCGAGCTGTCGCTGGAAGCGTTGCAAAGCTACCGGGAATCCTTCCCCGCCTGGCGCGACGCCGACCGCTTTACGCTATAGAGACCGAACGCATCATCCCAACCCCGTCATATAAAGATGAGGTTGGGAAACCGTTTCAGCTACACCGCCGTATGAAAATCCACGGGCGCATTAAGTACAGGCATAACAATTTTCGCCCTGATAACAAAATCACCAAAGCCTTCACCCGCCGTCCTCTCTTTCGCCCATAAACCAATCAGCCGTTCGATTTCGCTAAGTAATGTCGGTACGTCGATATTATCTTTATATAAGCGAGGAATGCGCGTCCCTTTACGATTGCCACCAATGTAAAGGCTATAGCGCCCCACCGCGCGTCCAATCAGTCCCACCTCCGCTAACATGGCTCGTCCACAGCCATTTGGGCAGCCAGTGATACGAAAAACGAACGACTCATCACCTACGCCATATTGGTGTAGCAGATGCTCTATCGCTGAAACCACATCCGGCAGAACCCGCTCCGCCTCGGCCATCGCCAGCGGGCAAGTGGGAAACGAGACGCAGGCCATCGAATCCTTACGCTGTAACGATAGCGATGACCCCAGCAATCCATACTGCCGAGCTAGCGCATCTATCTGCGCTTTGTCTTCACTTGCCACCCCAGCGATGATGATGTTCTGATTCGCTGTCAGGCGAAAATCACCTTTATGCACGTTGGCAATTGCCGCAATCCCGCTTTTATTCGGTAAGCCCGGTTTATCCAACAGACGCCCGCTGGGAATAAACAGGGTCAGGTGATGTTTGCCATCAATCCCGTCAACCCAACCAATACGATCGCCACGTTCAGAAAAGACATAAGGTCTCAACGGAGAAAACGTCACTCCGCTACGCCGCTCGACTTCAGCTTTAAAGACATCGACCCCGACACGTTCAAGCGTATATTTTGTCTTCGCGTTACGGCGATTCTCACGATTCCCCCAATCGCGCTGGGTCGATACCACCGCTTCGGCAATCGCCAGCGTATGCACCAATGGGATAAAACCAAACTCCGTCGCCAGACGAGGATACGTGCTGGTGTCTCCCTGCGTCATCGCCAACCCGCCGCCCACCAATACATTGAAACCAACCAACTGGTCACCCTCACCGATGGCAACAAAACTCAGATCGTTGGCGTGAATATCCACGTCATTCTGCGGCGGAATAACCACTGCCGTTTTGAATTTTCTCGGCAGATAACTTTTTCCCAAAATCGGTTCTTCATCAGTCTGAATAATTTTCTCTTTATCCAGCCACACCTCGGCATAAGCATGGGTACGCGGTAAAAGGTGCTCAGATATTTTCTTTGCCCATTCCCAGGCCTGACGATGCAAAATAGATTCAACCGGGTTAGCCGTACACAACACATTACGGTTAACATCCCCTGCGGTGGCTCGCGAATCCAACCCGAGATGATTAAGCAGTTTATGTACCGGCTTGATGTCATCTTTAAGCACGCCGTGCAGTTGCACCGTCTGTCGATTGGTAATACGAATGCTGCCATAAAGCGTGTGCTCGTGCGCAAAGGCATCGATACCTAACCACTGATGCGGCGTAATGATCCCACCCGGCAAGCGGACACGCAGCATAACGGTATGCAGTGGCTCTAATTTCTGAGCGATACGTTCTTGCCTGATGTCCCTATCGTCTTGTTGATACATCCCATGAAAGCGAATTAGCTGAAAGTTATCTGCGACAAATCCTCCCGTTAACGGGTCGGCCAAATCGTCTTGAATGGTTCCTCGCAGATAATTACTTTGTGTTTTAAGCCGTTCATTATCCGACAGTTTTTTATCACTCATTATGCTATCTCACTCGTTATTATTTATTGGAATAATACAAACGAAGTAAAACAGCGATAATTCTGCGTATACAGATACAGTCCTTTCGCTTTCACCTATAACAGTAAATTATCCATAAAAAACAACACACTCACGCTTCAAACCGAAAATAACAAATAAACATTTCATATAGCGATAAAACATATCTACGATATAAAAAACAAATCCGGTTATGCCATTAAATATCAGAGTTGTTATATGAAAATAAGAACAATAAGCAGGAGAACGCTAAGGAAAGGATAATACCGCTCAGGCTAAAGGCTGCCTGAGCGATGTCAGAATGATGATTCAATCAGAAAAATAAAATACCTATCGTTACCTATTACATCACGCCACTTGATGCACCGTGCGATAAAGTGCTGACAGCGCCAGCGCCACATCCGCCGTGGTCACGGATTCGTCAGGATGGTGGCTGATGCCACCGCGACAGCGAACAAACAGCATTGCCACCGGCCAGCATTCGGCGATGGCAATCGCATCGTGCCCCGCGCCGCTTGGCAGCATCAGCGTTTTCCCCTGCACCTGCGTCACCGCGTCGTTTAGTACCGACTGCAACGCGGGATCGCAGCGGGTGGCCGCGATACGATAATACTCTTCGGCGCTGAACTGGCAGCCGCGCTGGTGTGCAATAGCCTGCCCTAGCGTCAGGAGTTTCTCTAACAACGCATCCAGCGGTGTATCCTCCGGCCCGCGAATATCCAGCGTCATCTTCACCTCACCGGGGATGACGTTCACCGCGCCCGGTAGGCACTGCAACGTGCCAAATGTAGCGACCAGATGAGGATCGCTTTCCCGCGTGACCCGCTCTGCCTGCGCCATCCAGTCCGCCGCCGCCGCCAGCGCATCCTGCCGCTGCGTCATCGGCACCGTGCCCGCATGCCCCGCCAGCCCGAGGAACGTGCAGTTCAGCCGCCGCGCACCGTTAATCGCGGTGACCACTCCCAGCGCCAGATCCTGCTGTTCCAGACACGGCCCTTGTTCGATGTGCAATTCCAGATAGGCGGCGATATCGCTGACCGGACGTGCGGCCTGTGCCACTTCAAGCGGATCCAGCCCCGCAATAGTCAACGCCTGCGCCACGCTAGTGCCTTCTGCATCCTGACAATCCAGCCAGTTCTCCGGCCAGGTGCCCGTTAACCCTCGGCTGCCCAGCAGCGTAATACCAAAACGCGTACCTTCCTCATCGCCGAAACCGATGATTTCCAGCGCCACGGGCAAACGTATCCCCTGTTGATGGAATGCGCGCACGACTTCAATTGCCGTCAATACGCCCAGCATGCCGTCATATCGTCCGGCATTGCGCACCGTGTCCAGATGCGAACCGAGCAACAGCGCTGGCGCATCCGGTGTTAATCCTTCATAGCGGCCACAAATGTTGCCCACGCTATCCTGCCAGACGTTCATACCCGCTTCGCGCATCCATTCTCCCACCTGCGCATTGGCACGCAGGTGCTCCAGCGACAGATAAACGCGGGTCAGTTGGCCGGGCGTTTCGCTGATTTCAGCCAGCGTATCGCAGCGCGACATAATCTGCTCAGCAGCGGCCCGTGCAGCAGCGGGCGACATCAAGATTTCACTCATGCACGTCCCTCATCCGCCGTGTAACAATTCCAGGCGGCCTGCAAGGCTTCGCCCTGCACGGTGCGGAAGCCAAGGCGATTCAGCACCGCCTCCAGCGCCGTCAGCGTTTGCATCACGCAGTCTTTACGCGCGTTGTAGCCCATCGTGCCGATGCGCCAGATCTTGCCCTGAAGTGGGCCAAATGAGGTGCCGATCTCAATAGCGAAATCTTCCAGCAATAGCTTACGCACTTGCTCACCGTGCACACCGTCAGGAATCACCACGCCCAGTACGTTATTCATTTTGTGGGGCAACGAACCAAAAGTTTCCAGTCCCATTCCCTGAATCCCCGCCACTAACGCATTACCATGCAGCGCATGGCGGCCAATACTGCGATCCAGCCCCTCTTCGAGGATCGTTCGGGCACATTCGCGGGCGGCAAACAACATGCTCGTCGCCTCCGTATGGTGGTTCAGACGCTCCGGCCCCCAGTAATCCATTACCATGCCCAGATCGAAATAGTTGGAATAGATCATCTCGTCATCGCCATCCTGATGCGCGTCCGTTCGGATCCCTTGTTCTACGCATTTACGACGGCGGATCACCGCTTCCATCTGCGGGCTGAGCGTGATCGGTGAACTGCCAGACGGCCCGCCGAGACACTTCTGCAATCCAGCGGAAACCGCATCCAATCCCCATTTATCCGTTTCCAACGGGTTGCCGCCAAAAGACGCCGTCGCATCGGTATAAAACAGCACGCCATGACGGCGGCAAATTTCGCCCAGCTCTTCCAGCGGTTGCAGCATGGTGGTGGAGGTGTCGCCCTGCACCGTCAGTAGCAGGCGCGGGCGTACCGCTTTGATCGCATCTTCAATCTGATCTGGCGAGAACACCTCGCCCCACGGCACTTCGATAGTATGAACGTCAGCGCGACAGCGGCGGGCAATCTCGCATAGCAGATGACCAAAACGACCGAACACCGGCACCAGCACCTTGTCGCCGGGGCGGATCGCCGACAGCAGAATCGCTTCGATCCCCGCGCGCGAAGTGCCATCAACCAGCATCGTCCAGCGGTTTTCCGTGCGGAAAAGCTGACGATAGAGTTCCATGACCTGATTCATGTAGTTCGTCATCGCGGGGTCATACTGGCCAACCAACTGGCTGGCCATTGCCCGTAATACGCGCGGATCGGCATTGATCGGCCCCGGCCCCATCAGTAAGCGATGAGGTGGGTTAATTTGCGCGTACAGTTCGCTGCTCATGGTTATATGCTCCAAACTTTTGTTTCGACTTACACATTCGACAAGCGTCATTACGCTTCCGATAGTCCCCGGACCGAGGCGATAAACTGTTTCAATTCACGAGTCTGCGGGTTAGCAAACAGCGTTTTGCTGTCGCCCTGCTCCCAGACGGTGCCCTGATGCATAAACACCACGCGGTCACCCACTTCACGGGCAAAATTCATTTCATGCGTCACCAGAATCAGCGTCATCCCTTCTGCGGCCAGCTGTTCCAGCACTTTCAGCACTTCGCCGACTAATTCAGGATCGAGCGCCGAGGTAATTTCATCGCACAGCAGGACTTTCGGGTTCATCGCCAGCGCGCGGGCAATCGCGACACGCTGCTGCTGGCCGCCCGACAGGTTGGCAGGATAGTAGTGAAGGCGCTCACCCAACCCGACTTTATTGAGCATCTGTTCGCCCAGCTCATGGCATTCCGCTGCGCTTTTACCCAGCACGCGACGCGGTGCCAGCATCACATTTTCCAACGCTGTCATGTGCGGAAACAGATTGAAATTCTGGAACACCATCCCGACCGAGCGGCTGATTTCCCGCGCCTGTGAATCCCTGTCGGTGACCGTCATCCCGCCCAGTTTGATGCTGCCGTCCTGATAGCCTTCCAGACCGTTCATACAGCGCAGGAGCGTGCTCTTACCGGAGCCGCTGCGCCCGATGATCGAAATGACTTCGCCCATTTCGATATCCAGATCCACCCCTTTCAGGACATGGTTCTGGCCGTAATACTTTTGAACCTGATTAATGGTGATGAGCGGCATTGAATTTCTTCTCCAGATAGCGGCTGTAGTAAGAGAGCGGATAGCACATCAGGAAGTAGCCCAGCGCCACCAATCCGAACACTTTAAACGGCTGATAGGTCACGTTATTCAGCATGGTTCCCGCTTTGGTCAGTTCGACAAATCCGATGATTGACGCCAGCGCGGTGCCTTTAATGACCTGTACGGAAAACCCCACCGTGGGCGCGATGGCGATACGCATCGCCTGCGGCGCAATCACCCGATAGAGCGTCTGGCCGAAATCCAGCCCGAGACAGCGCGAGGCTTCCCACTGCCCTTTCGGCAAGGCTTCCACGCTGCCGCACCAGATATCAACCAGAAAGGCGCTGGTAAATAACGTCAGCGCCAGTGCCGCCGCCGTCCACGGGCTCACATCGATGCCGAACAGCGCCAGCCCGAAAAAGGCAAGAAACAGCTGCATCAGCAGCGGCGTGCCCTGAAACAGTTCGGAATACAGATGGACAAAGCGCGTCGGCCATTTGCGTTTGGTCAGCCGCAGCAGCATCAGCGGAAACGTCACCAGCGCGCCGCCGATGAAGGCCGTCAGCGACAACAACAGCGTCCAGCGCGCCGCCAGCAGCAGGTTGCGCACAATATCCCAGTCGGTAAATGCCATTATGACTGACTCCCTAAGAAACGCCGTCCCGCCAGCAGCAAGAGTTGCCGCATCAGGACAGACAGCGCCAGATAACACAGCGTGGTCGCCAGATACACTTCAAAGCTTAAAAACGTACGGGACTGAATCAGGTTGGCGGCAAAGGTCAGTTCCTCATAAGACACCTGCGACACGACCGACGATCCCAGCATGACGATGATGCATTGGCTGACCAACGCCGGATAAATCCGCTGGAGCGCGGGCGGCAGAATGACACGTAAAAAGGTCTGCACCCGCGTCAGCCCCAGCACGCGGGCCGCTTCCCACTGGCCTTTCGGCGTCACCTGAATCCCCGCACGGATTATCTCGGTACTGTACGCACCGAGGTTAATCAGCATCGCCAACAGCGCGGCCTGCCCGGCGGTGAGCTTCCAGCCCAAACTCGGCAAACCGAAGACGATGAAGAACAGCTGCACCACAAACGGCGTATTGCGGATCAGCTCGACGTAGATTCCCCACAGCCGACTCAGCAGGGTGGGTTTGCCGCTGCGCAAGGCCGCCCCGCAGATACCGATAGCAATACCGCCGAGGGTGGCCATGACCGTCAGCTCAATGGTGACCCACAACCCCGCCAGCAGCTCAGGCCAGAACGGAAACAGCGCGGAAAAATTAAGCTGATAGGTCATGGCGTGCTCCTATTAAGCCTTGATGCTGGCCGGCAGCGGCGCTTTCAGCCATTTTTCCGACAGGGTATTGAGCGTGTTGTCTTTCAGCGCCTGCTCAATTAACGCATCGACTTTCGCTTTCAGCGCGGGTTCATCCTTTTTCAGCCCGATGTAGCACGGCGAATCTTTCAGCATAAACTTCGCCACTGGTGCTTTCGTCGGGTTCTGCTCAGCGATAGCCGCGACAACCAGGTTCCCCGTCGCAACATATTCCACCTGCCCGGACAGATACGCCGACAGCGTGGTGTTGTTATCTTCGTAGCGCTTAATCTGTGCGGCTTTCGGCGCGATATCCGTCAGTACCATGTCTTCTACCGCACCACGCGTGACGCCGATGCTTTTGCCTGCCAGCGCTTCTGATGATGTCAGCGTGCTGTCTTTCGGCCCAAATACACCGAGGAAAAACGGCGCATAGGCGCGGCTGAAATCGATCACTTTTTCACGCTCGGCGTTTTTGCCCAAGCTGGAGATCACCAGGTCAACTTTGTTGGTTTGCAGATACGGCACGCGGTTGGCGCTGGTTACCGGAACCAGCTGCAACTTTAGTTTCATCTCTTTCGCCAGATAGCGAGCAATATCGATGTCATACCCCTGCGGTTGCAGATCCGTCCCGACCGATCCAAACGGCGGGAAATCCTGCGGCACAGCGACACGCAGCACGCCGCGCTTCTCGATATCCTGCAACTGATCGGCCATCGCGCTACCGGCCTGAACCAGTAACATTGCCGCGCCCATCACCGCCAGTAACCCTTTTTTGATGCCCAGTTTATTGATCAACATCGTCTCTGCCCCCGGTTAGTGTAATTGAAACGAAAGATTCTTTAAAAACAAATATTGAAACTATCGTTACAGACATTAAGCAAGTAGCATGCCAGATCACGTGGTTACCTTTGACTGTGAGGAACAACGTAGAAGGTCAGAGAATCATGCTGGAATATGGCATAGCTGTGGATATGGAATATTGAAGAACAGTTTCGGGCGTGATTACAGAGAGATCATTTATGCAACTCATGCACCACGCCCGACGTAGGGCTGCTCAGTCGCCGCAGCCCTACGAACCCTGGCTTTCGGCGTGAATTATGCCGCTACGCGGTACATTCGAAACGCGTGTCATCCTGTCGAACCGCCTGTGACGCGCTCCCGACGCGGCACAGGCTTTCGCAGCGTCCATGCTGCTCATTCGGGATGACCCGCATTTCTCATCATAATTTTTTACGCCTATGAACAGATAACAACGAGAAACAATCCACAGCACTGCGTCACAAAAATAATCCGGTGCTATCACGCCCGAAACGATCTGCATGACTATATGACAGATCCACATGACGGCATGACACATAAGGGCATCAGAAGAACACCAAACACCAACCAAATTGCACCATATTGGTGCAATAGCACCATCCCAACGCCCCATTAGCGTTGTTCAAGCTCATCCAGTTCACCATAAAGATCCGCGATCTGGTGGATACGCTGGCGTCCATCACGCAGCATTTCATGCAGTAGCGCATTGCTGACTACATTCACCAAACTCATGGCGGAGGAATAGCTGTCAAACGCCGAGACGCTGTCCAGCGGGACGCACAATGACCAGGTTGCCAGCGGCATCAACGTGCTGACCTGTGGTTCACACAGCAGCAGCACAGGCACACCGCGTTTTTGCAGCTGCGCCAGCAGCGGCTGAATCAGGCGCGGGCGGCGACGAAAGGCCACCACAATCACGACATCCTGCGCAGTGAGATCCACCAGCTCTTCGGATAGCGTCTGCCCCGGCTGCGTCAGCAGCGTGACCTGTTGGCGAATCTGGAGTAGCTGTTGGCGCAGGTGCAGCGACACCGGATAGCTATTGCGCAACCCAATCAGGCACAAACGCTGCGCCTGCATCAGCGCCTGAATCACCACGCCAAACTGCACAGGGTCAATTTGGCTTATCCACTGCGTCAGATTCGCCATCTCCTGCTTGTAATGCCGCGCCAGCAGCGTATTGCCCTGCACGGCATCGCGGTTATCCGCCAGCGGCATCCCACTCTGGCGCAACGTTCTGAGCTCATCGCGCATGTCGCGGTAGCTGGGGTAGCCCAGCCGTTTGAACAACCGGCTGACGGTCGCTTTGGAGACGCCGCTCAGCCGCGCCAGCTCGGCGCTGTTGTAGCTAATTAAATCGTCAAAGTGATCGAAGATGAAATCCGCGACGCGCTGCTCCTGCGGTGAAAGTTCGCCATAGCGATCCCGTAATCGTTCATCTATTTGCATCATCGTCTCTCACCCATTGCGCTTGCTGTAACGTTTGTTTCATGTCGCAGAACATAGCACAGGATTGTCGGGATGATACAGATACCCCTTTTGGAACCGCAGACAGACTTTCCAGCGTCCCGAAAAACTGGAACGCCGTTTGCTTGTTGCTAGGGTTAATGGAGCAACTCACTCTTACCCTACATAAAAAAGGAATCTTGAAATGATGCAAAGCAATACCGCCCCGTTGGGCATGGCGGTGGCACCTCATCATTTAGCCAGTGCCAGCGCATTAGCCATTCTGCGTGAGGGCGGGAACGCCATTGAAGCCATGGTCGCAGCAGCGGCAACTATTGCCGTGGTGTACCCACACATGAATGGAATCGGCGGCGACGGTTTCTGGCTGATTGTTCCGCCACACGGCGACCCTGTCGCCATTGATGCCAGCGGTGCTGCCGGGTCGCTGGCCTGCCGTGAATACTATCAGGGCGAAAGCCGCATTCCGCATCGCGGCCCTAAAGCGGCGCTGACGGTCGCAGGCACCGTCGGCGGCTGGCAGGAAGCGCTGGCCTATTCACAAGAACTGACCTACTCACAAGAAATGGGCAGTTCCCCGATGCCGCTGGCCCGCCTGTTATCTGACGCGATCCGCTATGCGGCCGACGGTATTCCCGTCACGCAATCGCAGGAAGATGCGCTTACCCAGCGCTATCACGAATTGATCGATTTCCCTGCCTTTAGCCAGCTTTTTATGCCGCAGGGGAATGTCCCGCGCGCGGGCAGCCGTTTCACGCAGCCGGATCTAGCCGATACCCTGACGACACTCAGCATTGAAGGGCTGGACAGTTTTTATCGCGGCTCCATCGCCGCCAGGCTGGCGGCACAGATGGCGCTGATCGGTATGCCGCTGACGGCTGAGGATCTGGCGAATTACCGCGCCAAACGGACAGCGCCGCTGGTGCTGAAGCACAGTAAAGGCGACATCTATAACCTCGCGCCGCCAACGCAAGGTCTGGTGTCGCTCGCCATTCTCGGCCTGACCGATCATTTAGACATGGAAGATCTGAACGATAGCCAGACGATCCACCGCATTGTCGAATCGACCAAGCTGGCGTTTGGCCTGCGCGACCGTTTCATTACCGATCCCAAACTGATGACGCAGGACGTTCAGGCGCTGCTGGAAAGCGATACGCTCGGCGTGCTGGCCCGGCAAATCGATACCCGCAACGCCGCACCGTGGGGAGAAGGCAAAGGCCCCGGGGACACCGTCTGGATGGGCGTATGCGATAGCAGCGGCCTGTGCGTCTCTTTCATTCAAAGTATTTACCACGAGTTCGGCAGCGGCGTGGTATTGCCGGGAACCGGCGTGCTCTGGCAGAACCGCGGTGCCTCCTTCAGCCTCGATCCCGCACACCTGCTGGCGTTAGAACCGGGTAAGCAGCCTTTCCATACCTTAAACCCCGCCGCCGCACGCCTGTCCGACGGACGGACGATGGTCTACGGGTCGATGGGCGGTGATGGGCAACCGCAGACGCAGGCAGCGCTCTTCATCCGCCACGTCCAGCAAGGCATGCCCCTGCAACAGGCGATTACCGCTCCACGCTGGCTGCTGGGCAGAACCTGGGGACAAGCCTCCGATACGCTAAAGATCGAAGATCGCTTTAAGCCTGCCACGGTGGATGCCCTGCGTCAGTTAGGCCACGACGTCGAGCTGCTGGGCAGCTTTAGTGAAACGGTCGGCCACGCCGGTGCCATCGTGCGACACACCAACGGCATGCTGGAAGGGGCGTTCGATCCACGCAGCAACGGCAGCGCGGCAGGTTTCTAGTTTTTATTTAACCGGGAGAAAACAGAATGACAATGATCGAACACGATGCCCTTGCAGCCTATCTGCAACAGATGGAAACGCTACTGGCGCTGCAACTTAGCCAAGAGCGGCGTCAGGAGCTGCTTGTGCAGTTCAGCCGCATTCATGCCATGGCGCAGCCGCTGATGGCTTTTCCTCTTGATGAGCATCAGGAGATTGCCGGGGTGTATACGTTATGAGTTTATACGCCCGAAACGCGTCCTCATCGCTCTCGATCCGGCAAATACAACAAGGTTTGCAGGCTGGCACGTTCTCCGCGAGAGAGCTGGCGCAGCAGACGCTGGACGCGATTGAGCAAGCCAATCCCACCATCAATGCCTACACCCATGTCACTGGCGAACGTATGCTGGCAGAAGCTAAATGTATCGACACGCGCCGCCAACGTGGAGAAACGTTACCGCCGCTGGCTGGTGTGCCTTACGCCGTCAAGAACCTGTTTGATGTCAGCGGTGAAACCACGCTGGCAGGTGCCGAACTTTTCAGCCAGCGCCCACCCGCTACGCAGGATGCTTTTGCCATCCGCCAGCTTGCCAACCAGGGGGCGCTGCTGTCCGGCATGTTGAATATGGACGCTTATGCCTATGGCTTTACCACCGAAAACAGCCATTACGGCCCCACGCGTAATCCGCTCGACACACAGCGCATCGCCGGCGGATCGTCTGGCGGGTCGGCAGCGGCTGTCGCGGCCGGACTGGTTAACTTCACACTCGGCAGCGACACCAATGGTTCGATCCGCGTGCCGTCGTCGCTGTGCGGCATTTTCGGGCTGAAGCCGACATTTGGTCGCTTATCACGCCACGGTAGCCACCCGTTTGTCGCCAGCCTCGACCACATCGGCCCGCTGGCGCGGCGTGCGGACGATCTGGCATTAGTGTTCGACACCTTACAAGGTCACGATGAGCACGATCGTTTTCAGGCTAATCAGGAAACGCGGCATACCGCAGAGCAGTTGGAAATCGGCAGCGAGGGATTACGCTACGCGGTGCTGGATGGCTATTTCTCTACCTGGGCCAGCGAGGAAGCCAACGCCGCCGTGCGCCAGATCGCACAGGCGCTGGGCGCACAGGAGAGCCTGACGCTAACCGATGCCGCACTGGCACGCAGCGCCGCCTTTATTCTGTCAGCCAGCGAAGGCGGGAACCAGTATCTGCCTGACTTACGTACTCAGTCTGAGCGTTTCGAACCGCTGTCACGCGAGAGGCTGCTGGCTGGCGCGATGATCCCCGCCGCCTGGTATGTGCAGGCACAGCGCTTCCGTAACTATTTCCGCCAACAGACGCTGTCGTTGTTTGAACATACCGACCTGCTGATCGCCCCTGCAACCCCCTGCTCCGCCACGCTCATCGGGCAGGAAACCATGCGCATTAATGATACCGACCTGCCCGTGCGCGCCAGTATGGGCATGCTGACACAGCCGATCTCTTTCGTCGGGCTGCCAGTCGTAACGGTGCCGGTGGCGACCGCCAACGGCTTACCGATAGGCGTGCAGATTATTGCCGCACCGTGGCGCGAAGACCTGTGTTTGCGGACGGCGTGGGTGCTTGAGCAACAGGGCATCACCTATACAGTAGAGGAAAGAAAATATGTTGCCTGACGATATTAACCAGCCGGATGTGCTGGCCGACGTGACCGACGCGTTCTATCGCTACGAGAAAGCCCTAACGGGAAATGACATTGCGGTGCTGGATGAGCTGTTCTGGCACGATGAAAAAACGGTGCGCTACGGCGCGGGAGAAAACCTGTACGGGATCGAGGAAATCCGTGCTTTTCGCCTCGCTCGCCCTTCAGCCGGTCTGGACAGGACGCTACGTAATACGGTCATCACCACTTACGGCCACGATATGGCCGTCGCCAGTACGGAGTTCACCCGCGCAGGCAGCACGAAGATTGGTCGCCAAATGCAAACCTGGGTAAAAATGCCCGAAGGCTGGCGCATTGTCGCCGCCCACGTCAGCCTGATGAGCGAATGATGGCGGGGGATTTCCCCCTCCTGTTACTGAGTAGATACTTCAAGGCTGACGGTGATAGACCGCTTCAATATTGTACCCATCGAGATCGTGCACGAATGCGGCGTAATAATCCTGATGATAATTCGGGCGCAGCCCCGGCGGCCCATTATCGCGACCTCCCGCCGCTATCGCGGCAGCAAAAAAAGCGTCTACATGCTCTCGCGAGGCGGCGCTGAACGCAAAATGCACCGCCGGACAGGGCTCGCCCTTTGACTGGTAAATCCAGAATTCACCACCGGGATCGCTTGATTGACCATACCCTTCCGTTACCGCAAAACTGACGGCGAATGACATATCCTTAATCAGGCAATAACCCAACGGCTTGAGTGCCGCTTCATAGAAGTGTCGGCTGCGGGCAATATCCCTCACCGGGATGCTCAGGTGATCTAACACGTTAACCTCTTTCGATAGTCGTTATGAATGAAGTCGTGATGGAACCAGCCACTATAACCATAACTTTCACATGGATAACATGATCGCGATCGGCAAAATAGAAAGGCGCGATAGCTGGCAAAACAGCTTATCGAATCCGCATTACTACCCTGCTTTTATTTCCCCTGTATTTCCTCTGAATATGACAGATATATTATTCAGAACACTCTCATTTATTGGTGAGAATAAACACTATCATTTCACCCATTATATCTTTGCTATACTGTATAAAATACCGACAGATAACATAAGTAAAAAATGTACTTACGTCGGTCTATTTTGGTGTCTATAAGACAAAAAATGTGATTTATTTATCATATTATTCGATTAGTGGAATTCACTATAAATCGCGGTTTATCCATAATCAGAAAAGGTTATATCAGCCACTCATACATCACGTAGAAATCAATAGATAACGTACTGTTATAAAAAGAATTACCCTCAAGAACAGAATCATAAATATCACATAAATCATGAAGATAAGACAGCAATAATAGCGCTGCCGATATCGCTGATATTGGCATGGCTAGAAACCTCGCAAAGGCAATAAAGGGTTGTCTCAGAATCTGAGTATGGTAGGGTAGATTATGTTTAATCATTATCAGGGCTACGTTATAGAATTATAAACGACACAGGAAAACAATAATTTCATGGCAATTAAACTTGAAGTAAAGAATCTTTATAAGATATTTGGCGAGCACCCAGACAGAGCATTTAAACTGATTGATAAAGGCCTGAGCAAAGATCAGGTATTTGAAAAAACAGGGCTTACTGTCGGGGTAAAAGATGCCAGTCTGGCCATTGAAGAAGGCGAGATATTTGTCATCATGGGATTATCCGGTTCCGGCAAATCAACCATGGTACGCCTTCTCAATCGTCTGATAGAACCCACTCGGGGTCAGGTGCTGATCGACGGTGAGGATATTTCCCAGATATCCGATACCGCGCTGCGCGACGTGCGCCGCAAGAAGATCAGTATGGTGTTCCAGTCCTTTGCACTGATGCCGCACCTGAACATTCTCAGCAATACCGCGTTTGGTATGGAACTCGCTGGCGTGCCGAAAGCGGAACGTGAGCAAAAAGCGCTGGATGCCTTGCAGCAGGTCGGTCTTGAAGCCTACGCCGCGTCTTACCCGGATGAGCTATCCGGCGGGATGCGTCAGCGTGTCGGTCTGGCTCGCGCGTTGGCGAACGATCCCGATATCCTGCTGATGGATGAGGCGTTCTCCGCGCTCGATCCGCTGATCCGTACTGAAATGCAGGACGAGTTGATCAAACTCCAGTCTCGTCATCAACGCACTATCGTCTTTATCTCGCACGATCTGGATGAAGCGATGCGCATCGGTGACCGGATTGCCATCATGCACGGCGGTGAAGTGATTCAGGTCGGTACGCCCGATGAGATCCTGAATAACCCGGCCAATGACTATGTGCGCACCTTTTTCCGCGGTGTCGATATCAGCCACGTGTTTAGCGCCAAAGATATCGCCCGTCGTCGCCCAGTCACTCTCATCCGTAAAACACCCGGCGTAGGCCCACGTTCTGCGCTGAAAATCCTTCAGGACGAAGACCGTGATTACGGCTATGTGCTGGAAGGCGGAAAACGCTTCATTGGCGTCGTGTCTATTGATTCACTGAAGCAGGCGCTGAAAGAACAGCAGCCGCTGGAACAGGCGTTACTGCCCGAACCTGCTCCCGTGCCCGCAGATATGTCACTCAACGAGCTGATTTCTCAGGTTGCACAGGCCCCCTGTGCCGTTCCTGTCGTCGGCGAAAACCATGAGTACATTGGCATCATTTCCAAAGGAATGTTGCTGCAAGCACTGGATAAGGAAGGAGTGACCAATGAGTAAATCAACATCGAACCCGTGGGACAACGCCGCGGCACAGCATCAGCCGGCCGACCAGAGCGCAGCACCTGAACAGGTCAATGGCGCACAGCAGAACGATCCGTGGGCGACCAGCACGCAGAACGCGCCAGCCGATTCTGCACCAGCCCAACACAGCGCGACGCCAGACAGCGCACCGCAGAGCGATCCCTGGTCTACTGGCGCGCCAGCACAAGATGCGCCCACTAACGGCAGCGATGCCTGGAGCAGCTCGCCAGCTCCCGATGGTTCCGCCGATGCGGCCCATCAGACGGCGCAATCCGGCAGTGACTGGTTAAACAGTGCGGCTCCCGCGACACCCGAGCATTTCAACCTGCTCGATCCGTTTAAGGACACGCTGATCCCGCTGGACAGCTGGGTTACCCACGGTATCGACTGGGTTGTGCTGCACTTCAGACCGGTTTTTCAGGGCGTTCGCGTCCCGGTCGATTTTATTCTGAGCGGCTTCCAGCAGTTTCTGCTGGGGATGCCGGCCCCCATTGCCATTCTGGTGTTTTCACTGCTTGCCTGGCAGATGTCCAGCCTCGGCATGGGTGTCGCCACCCTGCTGTCGCTGATCGCCATCGGCGCGATTGGTGCCTGGTCGCAGGCCATGATCACCTTAGCGCTGGTGCTGACGGCACTGTTCTTCTGCGTGCTCATCGGGCTCCCCATGGGGATCTGGCTGGCGCGTAGCGAACGGGCGGCGAAGTTCATCCGGCCGCTATTGGATGCCATGCAGACCACGCCTGCGTTTGTCTATCTGGTGCCTATCGTCATGCTGTTCGGTATCGGTAACGTGCCGGGCGTCGTGGTGACCATCATCTTTGCCCTGCCACCGATTATTCGCTTAACGATTCTGGGTATTCGTCAGGTACCGGCCGATTTGATTGAAGCCGCCGAGTCATTCGGTGCCAGCCCGCGCCAGATGCTGTTTAAGGTTCAGCTCCCGCTGGCTATGCCGACCATCATGGCCGGGGTTAACCAAACGCTGATGCTGGCACTGTCGATGGTGGTTATCGCCTCGATGATCGCCGTGGGCGGTCTGGGTCAGATGGTGCTGCGCGGTATTGGCCGTCTGGATATGGGTTTAGCTGCCGTCGGCGGCGTCGGAATTGTTATTCTGGCGATTATTCTTGACCGTCTGACTCAATCATTGGGACGCGATCGCCGCAGCAAAGGCAACAAGAGCTGGTACGCCAGCGGCCCGATTGGCCTGCTGACCCGTCCTTTCATCAAGCAGTAACGCTCGTCCCGCTTGTCTGGACGATATCAGACAAGCGGCGACATTCACTATTCGTTTTATCAGCACTATTCATTTTATTAGCAACACTCGCGAATCAACGCACGATAAAAACAGAGGGAATCATGATGCGTAACACCACACTTTGGGCCGCCGCCCTGACGACCACACTGTTGAGTACGCAGGTTTACGCTGTAGACACCGCGCAACCTGGTAAAGGTATTTCCGTTATTCCGGTGCAGAGCACCATCTCCGAGGAAACGTTCCAGACGCTGCTGGTCAGCCGCGCGTTGGAAAAGCTGGGCTATGACGTGCAGCCTCCCCGTGAAGTGGACTACAACGTGGCCTACACCTCTATCGCCTCCGGCGATGCGACATTTATCGCCGTGAACTGGGATCCGCTACATGCCGACCAATATAAAGCCGCAGGCGGGGACGCAAAATTCTACCGTCAGGGTGAATATGTTTCCGGCGCCGCACAGGGTTACCTGATCGATAAGAAAACGGCTGAAAAATACAAAATCACCAATATTGCGCAGTTAAAAGATCCGAAAATCGCCAAGCTGTTTGACACCAACGGTGACGGCAAAGCCGACCTAACAGGCTGTACGCCGGGCTGGGGATGTGAAGCAGCCATCAATCACCACCTTCCCGCCTATGGCTTAACCAACACGGTAGAGCATAACCAAGGTAACTATGCGGCGATGATCGCCGACACCATCACCCGTTATAAAGAAGGTAAGCCGATCCTGTACTACACCTGGACGCCGTACTGGGTGAGTGATGTGCTGGTACCGGGGCGTGACGTAGTCTGGTTGCAGGTACCCTTCTCTTCTCAACCGGGAGAAATGAAGGATGTCAGCACCAAACTGCCCAACGGGGCCGACTACGGCTTCCCGGTTAACAACATGAGAATTGCCGCGAATAAGGCATGGGCAGAGAAAAATCCGGCAGCGGCCAAGCTGTTCGCCATCATGAAACTACCGATTGCCGACGTGAATGCGCAGAACCTGCGTATGCATGAAGGCCAGGGTTCACAGCAGGATATCGAACGTCATGTTGATGGCTGGATCAAAGCCCACCAGCAGCTGTTTGACGGCTGGGTGAAAACCGCCGCTGACGCCGCGAAATAACCACCTGTAGATCAGCGCCCTTTCTAACGAAAGGGCGCTTTTTATTGAAGCTCCAGCAATTACGGCAGGTTAACGATTTCGACCCAATTCGCGCCTTTTCCGGTCGGATATTGCCCAACTCGCACTAAGTCTCCGTTGTCCTGATTGATACGGTACACCGACAGCGACGTCGATTTCTCACCGCTGGCAATCAGGAATTTCCCGCTTGGATCGATCTGAATACCGCGCGGCTGGGTTTCCGTCGGGTAGCGCGTAATGTATTTCAACTGACCGGTTTTCGGTTCTACCCGCAGCAGCGTAATCGTGCTTTTGGTACGTTCCGATACGTACAAGAATTTTCCATTTGGCGTCAGACGTAAATCGGCGCTCCATATCTGCGGTCGGTTGTCGGTGCTATTTTTATCCGGTGTCATCGTCCCCGCCCGCATTCCTGCATCGGCCGGAACGGTGTCCGTGTAATCCAGTAGTGTAAGCTGCCCCGTCTTTTCATTCAGCGCCAGACGCGCGACCTTGCCAGACAGTTCATTGCTCACATAGAGCGTTTTATTATCTGGCGATAACACCAGATGACGCGGCCCGTTCCCTTCAGGCAATTTAATTTCCGCCGGTTCATTCGGCGTCAACGTGCCTGTTTTCGCATCAAATCGGAACTGTACAATTTGATCGCTGCCCAGATTGCTGGCAAAGACGAACTTATTTTGGCGGTCGGCAATAATACTGTGTGCTTTCTCCCCTGTCGGCACCACCGTGACCGCGCTCGCGTTAACCTTGCCATCTTTATCAATGCCGTTAACCGCAACTTTATTACCGCCGTACGAGGCGCTGAACAACCACTTACCCGTGAAATCCGTCGAGAGGTAAGCCATGCTGTCCGGCAGTTCCGCTTTGCCTAACGGGCTGAGCGCACCGCTTTTAGGATTGATTTTATAACTCACCGCCGAGTAAGGAATACCGCGCGTGGCCGCATAGAGGAACGATTTATCCGGGCTAACGGCCATCGGCATCACTTTCGGCCCTGCGGCCACTTTCCCGATAGCGGTCAATTCGCCGCTTTGCGTATTGAGCGTATAGGCGTCGATTGCGCCGTCAGTGGCCGCAGAGACGTAGACGGCCGTTACCGCCTGTGCCCCCATCGACCACAGCGCTGCGGCTGGAAAAAGTGCACATCCCATTAATACCGCAACGCTTTTTTTCTTAAACACCCGATAATGTTTAAACATACTGTCCCCTGTCGATAGTCGTATAACGTTGGCGATAAGCTAAATCAATCTCAGAAAAAACAAAACATTCCCGTCATACATGTAAAGATATTCTGGTATCTGATTAGGCTCTGCCGGATACTATAGCTTCTGCTTTTAACATCATATTAACGTTCACACTATGTCTCTTCAGCAACAATCTGTATCACCCCAGCCGCAACCGGGGCTCAGCCTGTCTTTGACCCTGATTATGTCTATCGCGACCGGCCTCGCCGTCGCCAGTAACTATTATGCCCAGCCGCTGTTGGAAACCATTGCCAGAGTGTTTGAGCTTTCCGTCAATCAGGCGGGGTTCATTGTCACCGCCGCACAGCTGGGTTATGCCGTCGGCCTGCTGTTTTTGGTTCCGCTGGGAGACATGTTTGAACGCCGGACGCTGATCGTCGGCATGACGTTACTCGCCGCGGGCGGGATGCTGCTCACCGCCTCCGCGCCTACGCTCTGGCTCATGATTGCCGGTACGGCGTTAACCGGGCTGTTCTCCGTTGTCGCCCAGTTGCTGGTGCCTCTTGCCGCGACGCTGGCGACGCCGGAAACCCGTGGTAAAGTTGTCGGCACGATTATGAGTGGCCTGCTGCTGGGGATTCTGCTGGCGCGTACCGTCGCGGGTGCGCTTGCTTCGCTCGGCGACTGGCGTACCGTGTACTGGGTTGCCAGCACGCTGATGGTCATCATGGCGCTGATTCTGTGGCGGGCGTTGCCGCGCATTCCTCAGCAAAGCACGCTGAACTACCCGCAGTTGCTGACCTCAATCTTCCGCCTGTTCTCCACCACCCCACTGCTGCGCACGCGCGCCATCCTGGGCTGCCTATCCTTTGCCAATTTCAGCATTCTGTGGACGTCGATGGCATTCCTGCTCGCCTCGCCGCCATACAGTTATTCCGAAGGCGTTATCGGCCTGTTCGGGCTGGTTGGCGCGGCGGGAGCCTTAGCGGCCTCGCGCGCCGGACGTCTGGTCGATCAGGGCAAAGCCAAGCCAACCACCAGCGTGGGGATTATCCTGCTTTTACTCTCATGGGGCTGTATCGCGCTCGGCATTCATTCCATCACGGCGCTGCTCATTGGTATCATCGTGCTGGATCTGGCGGTTCAGGGCGTGCACGTAACCAACCAAAGCGTAATCTACCGAATGATGCCCGAAGCACGTAATCGCCTGACAGCTGGCTATATGACCAGCTACTTCATTGGTGGCGCATTGGGCTCACTTCTCTCAGCCTCGGCTTACCAGCAATGGGGCTGGCTGGGCGTCTGTGCCGCAGGCGCGATTATCAGCCTGTTGAACCTGCTGGTGTGGTGGCGAAGCCATCATCACGAGACGCAGGAAGCCATGGCGGCGCTGTAGCCTTTTCGTTTGTCACTCTCCCGGTCGAGACCCTCTTATTCAAGACGGTTTCCTCCGGGAAAGTTACGCCCGAGACCATTGCATCAAAAATCATCACGTCCGTTTCGCAATAGCGTGAAATTCCGGTAACGCTTTGCTAGTGTTATCGATTAATTTCCTTTAAGTACAAAAAATATCAGGCCAGTGAAGACATTAACCACCCCCGCATCATCGGTACCGACAAAATCTGCGTCTTTTCGCGAAGGCGTCTTTGACAGTCTGCCGATAGTTATCGGCTACATGCCTGTGGCATTCGCGTTTGGCATGAACGCCGTCAAGTTAGGATTTACGCCGCTGGAAGGCATTTTTCTCTCCTGCATCATTTACGCTGGCGCCAGCCAGTTCGTCATCACCGCTCTGCTCAGCGCAGGCATGTCCATCTGGGTGGCAGCCTTGACCGTCATGGCGATGGATGTCCGCCATGTGCTGTATGGACCCGCGTTACGGCACCGCATTGCACAACGGCTGCCCACCCGGAAAACGGCGCTCTGGGCGTTCGGTCTGACGGATGAAGTCTTTGCCGCCGCCGCGACCCGGCTGGCGAAAGATAACCGACGCTGGTCAGAAAACTGGATGATGGGCGTATCACTGCTCGCCTGGCTCTCATGGGTGCTCGGCACGGTGATCGGCGCCGTATTCGGCAACGGCCCATTGGATGACTACCCAGCCGTCGAATCCGCGCTGTCTTTCATGCTACCCGCGCTTTTCCTGAGCTTTTTACTCGCCTCTTTCAAGCGCAAACAAAGTCTGGTCGTCGCCTGCGCGCTAGGCGGCGCGCTGCTGGGATTACTGCTTTCCTCCATTCCAGCCGCAATACTGCTCGGCATTCTCAGCGGCTGTCTGGCTTCGCTGGTTAACCCCGCCACGTCACAGGTGAACACATGAGTACGGAAGTCATTCTTATCGGACTGATTGTGGGGTTGGTGAACTACCTCTTCCGTTATCTGCCTCTCCGGCTGAGTGCCTCGCGTGCTTCCGGCTCGCTGCAGCGCGGTAAAAAAGCACTGGTACTGGACAGCATCGGCATTGCCTCTATCTGTGCGCTGCTGATCGTTTCCAGCGTACCGGATATTCTCGCGCATCACGAAAAACTGCTGCCAACGCTGGTAGGCTTTATGACGCTGACGGCCTGTTTTTATAAAACCCGCAGTATCGTCTTATCGACATTACTGGGAGCGCTGTGCTACGGAATTGCTTTTAAGCTGCTTTGAATCCGCAGTCTGGATTATCAAATAACATTTTGATTTAAATAAAGTAAACGGTGAATTATTTCCACGTAACGCGATTCTCCGCTTACTTTCTGTCACAGAAATAAGCACAATTTCCCACCTGAATGGCGTTTACCCAGTTAGTAACATTAGTTACTATGCATACCGTGATTAATGAGGTTTATATAAAAAATGGACAGTTCATTCACTCCTATAGAACAAATGCTCGACCTGCGTGCTTCACGTAAACCCGGATTTCCACGTCAGGAAGTTTTGCTACTACGTCTATTCATGCACGTTCAGGGCAAAATTCTGGAACACAGAAACAGAATGCTGAAAGATCAGGGAATCAACGAAACCCTCTTTATGGCGTTGCTGACGCTGGAATCTCAGGAATCTTACAGTATTCAACCTTCCGAGCTCAGCGCTGCCCTGGGATCTTCACGTACGAATGCAACGCGCATCGCTGACGATCTGGAGAAAAGAGGCTGGATAGAGCGACGTGAAAGCAACAGCGATAGACGCTGCCTGCACCTGCACCTGACGGAAGAAGGGAAAGCGTTTCTCGGTCAACTGATTCCACCACAGCACAGCAGCCTGCATGTGCTTTGTTCATCACTTGAATCCGGCGAGCAAAAGCAGCTCGAAACCCTGATGAGAAAACTTCTGGTTCGGCTGGATGAAATGGACGAACTCGATAACCTATAACATCGATAGCCAATAGCGTCGACAGTCAATAGCAACAGAAAAACAACAACAAAGCATCATAGTCGGCACCTTTTTCACCCGGAATGACCCGATGCATACGTATCGGGCAGGTGGGTTTTGCTGCGAAAAATAGGCATGACCAGCCCGCAGTCGCAACGTGCGACTTGGCAAAACGGCAATCTCACGCTCCGGGCGCAGCGATCTGAAAGATCCCCCCGAGCAGCACAGCAAGATGAATTCATTGCGACTATCGCCAGGCTGCACAGTCTGGTGCGATAGCCGATACAAAGAGAATAAAAAGAGAGAGAACAGCATGAGTGAAAGTGTGGAAAATCAGGTGCCGAAAACGCCACAAAGAAACAAAAAACAGCAACGTAAGCGAGTGCTATCGCTGATGACATTTATTTTCGTCGTGCTGGGCTGCGCCTGGCTGGTTTACTGGTTCCTGGTACTCAGACACCACCAAAGCACCGACGATGCCTACGTCGCAGGTAATCAGATTCAGATCATGGCGCAGGTCAGCGGCAGCGTCACCCATGTTAACGTCGACAATACCGATTTTGTTAAGCAGGGACAGGTACTGGTGGAGCTTGATCCTACCGATGCTCAGCAGGCGTTTGAACGCGCAAAAACCGGGCTGGCCAACAGCGTGCGCCAAACGCATCAGTTGATTATTAACAGCAAGCAGTACCAGGCCAATATTGAACTGCGCCAAACCGAGTTGAACAAGGCGCAAAGCGACTTGAGCCGCCGGGAAGCGCTGGGCAGCGCCAACGCCATCGGGCGTGAAGAAGTGCAGCATGCTCGTGATGCCGTCGCGACCGCCAAAGCCGCGCTGGAAGTCGCCAGACAGCAATATCAGGCGAATCAGGCAATGATTCTGGATACCCCGCTTGAGAAGCAGCCTGCCATACAGCAAGCCTCGGTAGAAATGCGCGATGCCTGGCTGGCGTTACAGCGTACCAAAATCGTCAGCCCGATCGACGGTTATGTCTCACGCCGCAGCGTGCAGATTGGCGCGCGTATCTCTTCGACGTCAGCGCTGATGGCCGTCGTTCCTGCCAATCACCTGTGGATCGATGCTAACTTCAAAGAGACACAGCTAGCCAATATGCGTATCGGCCAACCGGCTACCGTGATCGCAGACATCTACGGTGACGATGTGGTGTATCAGGGAAAAGTGGTCGGTCTCGATATGGGAACCGGTAGCGCGTTCTCGCTGCTGCCCGCCCAGAACGCAACCGGCAACTGGATTAAGGTCGTTCAGCGCCTGCCCGTCCGTATTGAACTCGATCCACAGCAGGTCGCCGAACATCCGTTGCGTATCGGCCTGTCCGCGCTGGTTAATGTCGATACCGCCAATACAGAAGGCAGCGCGTTAGCAGAAACCTCACGAACCACGCCAGCCTACCAAAGCGATGCGCTGACGCTGGATCTCACCCCTGTTAACCAGGACATCAGCGCCATTATTCAGGCGAACGCCGGTTAATCGGGCAGGAGAGAAACGTGCAGAGAGAACCGCTTAAAGGTGCCAGTCTGGCCTGGATGACCGTTGCTCTGTCGCTGGCAACGTTTATGCAGGTGCTGGATTCCACCATCGCCAACGTCGCTATTCCGACCATCGCCGGTAATCTGGGTGCGTCCAACTCGCAGGGAACATGGGTCATCACCTCGTTCGGGGTCGCTAACGCCATCTCCATCCCTATCACCGGCTGGCTGGCCAAACGGTTTGGTGAAGTCCGCCTGTTCCTGTGGTCAACGGCGCTCTTCGCCCTGACGTCCTGGCTGTGTGGTGTATCCACCAGCCTGGAAATGCTGATTTTCGCCCGCGTGTTGCAGGGGATTGTTGCAGGGCCGCTGATCCCGCTGTCACAGAGTCTGTTGCTCAGCAACTATCCCCCCGCGAAACGCAGCATCGCCCTGGCGCTGTGGTCAATGACCGTGGTCGTCGCACCGATCTGTGGCCCGATTCTGGGCGGCTGGATTAGCGACAACTATCACTGGGGCTGGATATTCTTCATCAACGTTCCGCTGGGCATCGCCGTGGTATTTATTGCCATGCAAACACTGCGCGGGCGAGAAACCAAAACCGAGATCAAGCCCATTGATACTATCGGGCTGGCACTGTTGATCGTCGGCATCGGTAGCCTGCAGATGATGCTTGACCGCGGGAAAGAGCTGGACTGGTTTAACTCGACGGAAATCATCACCCTGACCGTAGTGGCCGTGGTCGCGATAGCGTTCCTGATTGTCTGGGAACTGACGGATGACCACCCGGTGGTAGATTTGTCGCTGTTTAAGTCGCGTAACTTCACCATTGGCTGTCTGTGTATCAGTCTCGCCTACATGTTCTACTTTGGGGCGATCGTACTCTTGCCGCAGCTGTTGCAGGAGGTGTATGGCTATACCGCCACCTGGGCCGGGTTGGCGTCCGCACCCGTTGGGCTGATGCCGGTGGTGCTGTCGCCGATTATCGGTCGCTTCGCACCGCGTCTGGACATGCGCAAGCTGGTGACGTTCAGCTTTATTATGTATGCCGTCTGTTTCTATTGGCGTGCGTACACCTTCGAGCCGGGCATGGATTTCGGCGCATCGGCCTGGCCGCAGTTCGTTCAGGGGTTTGCCGTCGCCTGCTTCTTCATGCCGCTGACGACCATAACGCTGTCTGGGCTTCCGCCGGAGCGGCTGGCGGCAGCATCGAGCCTGTCGAACTTTGCCCGCACGCTGGCGGGATCGATCGGGACGTCGATTACCACCACGCTCTGGACACAGCGTGAGTCGCTGCACCATGCGCACCTGACGGAATCTATCACGCCGTATAATCCGATTGCGCAGGAAACGTACCAGCAGCTTCAGGCGATGGGAATGAACCAAACGCAGGCCTCGGCCTACATCGCAGAGCAGATTACCGCGCAGGGACTGATTATCTCCGCCAACGAGATCTTCTGGGCCGCTGCCGGCGTATTCCTGGTGCTGCTGGTACTGGTCTGGTTCGCTAAACCGCCCTTTACTACCGGCGGCGGAGGCGGTGGCGCGCACTAGTTCGTTACACGCTGTTTTTCCCCTTCGGCCAACAGCGGGCCGAAGGGGAACCCTTCTTTTACTCTTCCCATCTTTCCCTGATTAATCAGACGCCTCCCGCCACTCTCCTGATAGCACAGTAGCGAATAACGATTTACAGATTCGGGATAAACATATTTTCACATTCCGATTACAATGCGCCTCTTTTTATTCGGGGATTGAGTGATTCTTCTATGTCACAGGTTTTACATTTCATTTTGGCAACGGCGGCAATTTTTTTGCTGGCGCTACTCGTCAGCCATGACAGAAAACGCATCCGCCTGCGCTTTATTGTGCAGTTGCTGGTCATCGAAGTTTTGCTGGCCTATTTCCTTTTGCATTCCAGCATCGGGCTTAATGCGATTAGTTCCTTTGCCGGTTTGTTTGAAAAGCTCTTATCTTTCGCCAATCAAGGCACCGACTTTGTGTTTGGCGGCATGAACGCACAAGGGCTTTCCTTTATCTTCCTCAATGTGCTCTGCCCTATTGTCTTTATTTCCGCGCTGATCGGCATTTTGCAGCACTGGCGAATTTTACCTTTGATTATCAAAGGCATCGGTACGTTATTGTCCAAAGTCAACGGGATGGGGAAACTGGAGTCGTTTAACGCCGTGAGTACGCTGATGCTCGGGCAGTCGGAGAACTTTATCGTCTATAAAGGCATCATTGCTGACATGTCACCACGGCGGATGTACACGATGGCCGCGACGGCGATGTCGACCGTTTCGATGTCGATCATCAGCGCCTACATGACCATGCTGGACGCCAAATACGTGGTTGCAGCGCTGATTCTGAATATGTTCAGCACCTTTATCGTGCTGTCGATCATCAACCCTTATCAGCCTGATGATGAACCAGAATTGAAGCTGGAAAAGCTGCATGAAGACCAAAGCTTCTTTGAAATGCTGGGAGAATACATCCTTGCTGGTTTTAAAGTGGCGATGATTATTATGGCGATGCTGATCGGTTTCGTGGCCTTGATTGCCGCCGTCAATGCGCTGTTCAGCACCATTTTCGGTATTAGCTTCCAGGCAATTATGGGCTATGTCTTTTCACCGCTGGCATGGCTGATCGGCATTCCGTCTTCCGATATCCTGAACGCGGGCAGCATTATGGCAACCAAACTGGTAGCGAATGAATTCGTTGCCATGATCGAATTGAAGAATATCGCGGCAGAGATGTCACCACGCGGACTGGGCATTTTGTCCGTGTTCCTGATTTCCTTCGCCAACTTCGCGTCAATCGGCATTATCGCCGGTGCGATCAAAGGGCTGAATGAAGCACAGGGCAACGTGGTATCGCGCTTCGGCCTGAAGCTGGTTTATGGTTCTACGCTGGTGAGTTTACTGTCTGCGGCAGTCGCGGGACTGGTGCTGTAAACGTGTGTGATGAAAATCATTAGGCTGATGATAAATTCAGTCGAGCGATGATAATGGGTAGATCGTAAAGACGCTGTAAATACATCCCTGTACGCTCGGATTGCGCCATCCATGGCGCAAACGCTTTACTCTTCTATCCCATTATCACCGTTCTTGTTCTGTAGATAGATTTGCAAACGGCCTGAATCGGCCCCTGAAAGAGGGGCTGATGAAGGATCAAAATGCGACGCAGACGGGCGCATCAATCCGCATAACGGATTCCTGCGCGAAACGTGATTTGTAGAGGGTACGCAACGCTTCAATATCGCGCTCTTTATCAGCGCCATGAATCAACATCAGCGCCTTGCTGTTCTCTCGGGCAACAACTCCATCGTTCCCCAGCCATTGTCCTTTGGCATCGAACACCGTCAGCCCTTCTTTAAAGCGCGGTGTTACCTCACCGTCCAGAAACGCTTTCCACTCGGCATCGGAAATCACCGGGCCAGCAGGACGATTCAAACCAAAATAAAGCGTGGTCTGCACCTGCTTGTCGCCAATCTGGCACGACTCAGCGGCCGGTGCAGCGGCAACAGCAGTGGATGAGCGCGGCAGCGAACTGCAACCGCTTGCCAGTAGTGCGCCCAACAGCAACGATACCGCGATAACTTTCTGCTTCATTACTCGTTCTCTCATCCGTGGTTATGCTTTCTCAGGGGGCATTCCCCCTGAGAGCCGACGCGCACGATCAGCCAACACGTACTATCAGGCCTGATTCTGTCGCCACCACTCGGACAGCAAAATGCCCGTTGCGACAGAAATATTCAGACTTTCAACCTTACCGGTACCGCCGATAGAGACTTTTACATCCCCTTGTTGCCAGGCGCTATCTGACAGGCCATCACCTTCCTGACCCAGCACGATCACGGTTTTCGCCGGAAGCGTCGCTTGCGACAATGCCGTGCCTTTATGGCTGGACGTGGTCACAATGGTGTAGCCAGCGCGACGGAATTCCGCCAGCACGGACAGGAAATCGTCAGCGTTAATCGCTTTAACGTGTTCTGCCCCGCCTTCCGCCGTACGCACGGCCGCGCCAGATTCCAGCAGCGCTGCATCCTGAACCAGAATACCTTTCACGCCGAAATGTGCGCAGCTGCGCATAATACCGCCGAGGTTGTGCGGGTTGCCCACATCTTCCAGCGCCAGTACACAGTCATGCTCACCCGCCGTTTTCAGGTACTCACGCACATCCATTCCCTGACGCTTTTTAATCAGGAAGCAGACGCCGCCGTGGTGTTCAGTACCGGAAGCCTTGATCAGCTCTTCCTCTTCCACAACGTGGTACGCCTTGCGGTTTGCCGCCATCCAGCGCAGTGCATCGCGGAAACGCGGCGTCACTTCTTGCAGGAACCAGGCGCGAACAATCACCTCAGAACGGTTTTTAAACAGCGCCTGACAGGCGTTTTCGCCGTAAACCCGTGTTTCTTCCTGACGCTGGCGACGCAGTTGCTCAGGATCGATCTGGCTTTTGCCCGTAATACCGCCGTGATCCGGCGTTTCGCTGTCGCCCGGCGCACGAGACACGGTTTTCCACGGGGATTCATAACCGCCCGTCTCTTCACCGCGTGGACGCCGAGGACGATCGCCGCTGCGTTCGTTACGATCTTTATTGCCCCACGGCGTTTTCGCATTGCTATCGCCGTCGCGGGACGGATTTTCCCGGGCATAGCGCGGGTTAACGTCGCGCGGATGCTTCGGCTTTTCACGCTGATCCCGTGAGCCGCCGCCATCACGCCGATCGCCACGGCGATCTTTGTCAGCAGGGCGCTTGTTTTTATTCTCTTTCTCGCCCTCATCATCACTACGGACGTACATCACGCGGACTTTGCCGCTTTTACTATTGAATGAATCGCTCATTGTTTTCTCCACCTACGCGCTGGGCGCGAAGATTACCTTATGTACACCCGCTTAGCCACACGCTTGTGGTAAAAGAGCGCTAACAGTCAGAAGCTATTGTAGCTATTGGGCAAACCACGTTGTTGCCATAATGTCTCCCCACCATAATTTATTCACGCTTAAGCAACATGCCGTTGACTTTCCAATGCCGCGTTACGCGCATTTTATCAGCGACATCTTTATTTTAGCCCTTTTATCTGAGGCCCTGTTATGAATACGGTATGTGGATCTTGCCAAACAACCAATCGCCTGCCAGAAGAGCGTGTTGATGACCATGCAAAATGTGGTCGTTGCGGAGAAACCTTATTCAGCGGTGACGTCATCAATGCCACAGAGGCAACGCTCGATAAACTGTTGCAGGACGATCTTCCCGTCGTGGTCGACTTCTGGGCGCCCTGGTGCGGCCCCTGCGTCAACTTCGCTCCCATATTTGAAAATGTCGCGCAGGAACGTAGTGGGAAAATCCGCTTTATTAAGGTCAACACCGAAGCCGAACCGGCGCTCAGCGCTCGTTTCCGCATCCGCAGCATTCCAACCCTCATGATCTTCAAACAGGGCCAGATGGTGGATATCCTCAACGGCGCATTGCCAAAAGCACCGTTTGAGAGCTGGCTGGACGAATCGCTGTAGAGAATTGGGATAGGATCGTGAGGCATTATTGCCTCCTCCCCTTTTGGTCAACCCGCCTGTCGATTAGAATGTCGCCTTTCTGAACCTGCTTCTCAAGCATTAAAACGAAGCAGGTTCGTTGCAGAATCTCATGGCGTCACCTATTTCATGATCAACCATCCTTTAATGGTCAACCGTCCTACCAGGGACAATGCCGTACTCCGCCTGCGCCAGCAGCGTCTTGAGCAGTCAACCAAACCGTTCCGCGCCCGTGGCTGCCGCGTAGTACGCTGCCAGCAGTGTTTGTTGCCCGCAACCAACTGCCTGTGTCACACCATTCAGGCGCAGGAGTCCCGCAGCCGCGTCTGTCTGGTAATGTTTGATACCGAACCGTTAAAGCCGAGCAATACCGGACGTCTTATCGCCGATATTCTCCCTGAGACGCAGGCGTTTCGCTGGTCACGTACCGATCCCGATCCCGAATTGCTGGCTACTCTGCAAAACCCGGACGTTCAGCCGTATCTGGTTTTCCTTGCCGATGCCGCGGAAGAAGGACGCCAGGTGTTTCACCAACTTCCCGCAACGGAAAAGCCTGCGCTATTTGTCTTACTCGATGGTACGTGGCCGGAAGCGCGTAAAATGTTCCGCAAAAGCCCCTATCTGGACAATCTGCCGATCCTGTCGCTGAATGTAGAGGCACTTTCCCGCTATCAGTTGCGTGAAGCCAGTAGCGCAGGACAACACTGCACCGCCGAGATTGCTATCGCTCTGCTCGCTCAGGCAGGCGACACCGTTGCGGCTGACGCGCTATCGCAGCACTTTGACCGTTTCCGGCGACACTATCTGGCAGGGAAATCACACCACAACGTGCGGGAAAATTTACCCATCGTCACAGCACAACTGGCAGAAAGCGTTTAGTATCAAAGGGGATTGATGTGTAAGGAGTGACGCATGAGCCAGCGCGGATTGGAAGCACTGTTACGCCCTAAGTCTATCGCCGTTCTCGGCGCATCCGAAAAACCGGGACGAGCCGGTTTTCTAATGATGAAAAACCTGCTGGACGGTCATTTCAGCGGTCCCGTGTTGCCTGTTACACCGAAATATCGTGCCGTTTGCGGCGTGCTGGCCTACCCGACGGTCGACAGCCTGCCGATGACGCCCGACCTTGCCGTGATTTGCACCAATGCCAGCCGTAATCTCACGCTGTTAGAAGCTCTTGGACAGAAAGGCTGCAAAACGGTCATCATCCTCTCCGCACCGCCAACCCAGTTCAGCGAATTAAAGGCCTGCGCCGTGCGCTACCACATGCGACTGCTTGGCCCCAACAGCCTCGGGCTACTCGCCCCCTGGCAAGGCCTGAATGCCAGTTTCTCCCCAGTCCCGATTATGAAAGGCAAACTGGCATTTATCTCGCAGTCGGCCGCCGTTTCCAACACGATACTGGACTGGGCGCAGCAGCGCGGTATTGGCTTTTCCTATTTTATCGCCTTGGGCGACAGCCTGGATATCGATGTCGACGACCTATTAGATTTTCTGGCACGCGATGGAAAAACCAGTGCAATTCTGTTGCATCTGGAACACATCAGCGATGCACGCCGCTTTCTTTCCGCCTCCCGTAGTGCCTCCCGAAATAAACCGATACTGGTGATAAAAAGCGGGCGCAGCCAGCAGGCACAGCAACTGCTGAATGACCAGCGCCACGGTTTGGATGCCGCCTATGACGCAGCCATTCAGCGTGCAGGTTTGTTGCGGGTACGGGATACGCATGAGCTTTTTTCCGCGGTGGAAACTTTAAGCCACCTGCGACCGCTGCGCGGTGAACGCTTGATGTTGGTGAGCAACGGCGCGTCGCCGGCCGCACAGGCGCTGGATCAGCTTCTCAGCCGACAAGGCAAGCTGGCACAGCTCAGCGAGGTGACCCGCCAAGCGTTACAGGAAGCGTTACCGCAGACCGTCACTATCGGTAATCCGCTCGACCTGCGTGATGATGCGACAGCCGCCCGCTATCTGGCAGCGATTTCTGTCTTACTCGACAGCGACGACGTCGATGCACTCTTGATCATTCACGCGCCCAGCGCTGCCGCCCCCAGCACCGAGAGCGCTGCGCAGTTGATTACGCTCTTTCAACAACATCCGCGTGGGAAGAGAATTACGCTACTGACCAACTGGTGCGGCGAATTCTCCTCGCAGGAAGCGCGGCGCTTGTTTAACGACGCCGGCATTCCGACCTATCGCACGCCAGAAGGCGCGGTAACAGCATTTATGCATATCGTCGAATATCGACGTAATCAGAAACAGTTAAAGGAAACCCCGGCGCTGCCGCTGGATTTAGGCATCAACGCCAGTCAGGCACATGCGCTGATTCATCAGGCACTGTCCGATGGCGTCACTCAGCTCGATACGCATGAAGTTCAGCCAATCCTGCAAGCCTATGGTTTGAATACATTACCTACCTGGATTGCTGGCGACAGCGCAGAAGCCGTCCATATTGCCGAGCAGATTGGCTACCCGGTCGCGATTAAACTGAGATCGCCAGATATTCCGCATAAATCGGAAGTTCAGGGCGTCATGCTATATCTGCGAACCGCCAGAGAAGTTCAACAGGCGGCGGATGCCATTCTTGACCGGGTGAAACGCACCTATCCGCAGGCGCGCATTTACGGCCTGCTGGTGCAGAGCATGGCAAATCGCGCCGGCGCGCAGGAGCTCAGGATTGCCGTCGAACAGGATCCCGTTTTTGGTCCGCTGATTATGCTGGGCGAAGGCGGCGTTGAATGGCGAGAAAAGCAGACCGCCGTCGCATTGCCTCCGCTGAATATGACGCTGGCCCGCTATCTGGTGCTGCAAGCAGTGAAAGGCGGCAAGATTCGCGAATACAGCGCGTTGCGTCCGCTGGATATTCCCGCGCTTAGCCGCTTGCTAGTTCAGGTTTCCAACCTGATTCTCGACTGCCCTGAAATTTCCCGGCTAGACATTCATCCGCTGCTGGCATCTGGGGATGCGTTTACGCTGCTGGATGTCACGCTGCATCTGACACCGTTCAGTGGCGATCCCCAGTCAAGGCTGGCAATCCGCCCCTATCCACATGAACTGGAAGAAACGGTCATCCTCAAAAATAGTGATATTTGCCTGTTCAGACCGATTTTGCCGGAAGACGAACCGCTGCTCAGCTCGTTCATCGCAAGGGTGACGAAAGAAGACCTGTATTACCGTTATTTCAGCGAAATTAATGAATTTACTCACGAAGACTTAGCCAATATGACGCAAATTGACTACGATCGTGAGATGGCATTCGTTGCCGTACGCCAGCTCGGTGAGGAAACAGAGATTATTGGCGTGACGCGCGCGATTTCCGATCCGGATAATACGGATGCGGAATTTGCCGTGCTGGTGCGATCCGATCTAAAAGGGCTGGGCCTTGGCAGACGGTTGTTGGAAAAGCTGATCGATTACGCCCGGGCGCACGGTCTCTTCCGCTTGACCGGCATCACCATGCCGCATAATCAAGGCATGATCCAGCTGTCCAAAAAGCTCGGTTTTCACATCGACGTACAATTAGAAGAGGGTATTGTGACGCTGGAGTTGCCGCTGAAAGACTGATCGCACGACGTGACATGGCTCTTGCAACGGGAATTGTTATAGCAAAACAGGGTCACAACAGCCGGAAAGTAATGGTATTATCGCCCATTCGGCTACTCCTTAACTTTTGATAATGACCAGAAGGTCATATACCCTAGTGCAGCTCGAAGTATGGTGGGTATAAACTGATGAGAGAAGAAACGCACTGTGATGCTGTCAAATTTTAAACGCAATAAATACCAACAGCACCTTGCACAACTGCCCAGAATCCCTCAGAACGCAGACGATGTTCAGACGTTGCATTCTCCTGAGCTTTTCCGCACGACGCTGATTAACGCCATTTTGAGTGCTAAAAAGCGCATCTATATCGTGGCGTTGTATCTTGAACGTGATGACGGCGGCATGGGGATTCTATCCGCAATTTATGAAGCCAAACGGCAGTGCCCAGAACTGGATGTCCGCGTTCTGGTAGACTGGCATCGTGCTCAGCGTGGCAGGATCGGCGCAGCGGCAGAAAATACCAATGCCGATTGGTATTGCGATATGGCGAAAAAACATCCAGACACCCATTTCCCTATCTATGGTATTCCTGTCAACACACGCGAAGCGTTGGGCGTGCTGCATCTGAAAGGGTTTATTGTCGATGACACCGTCATCTATAGCGGAGCCAGCCTGAATGATGTTTATCTGCATCAGCATCAGAGGTACCGCTATGACCGCTACCAGCTGATTCATAATCCGGTGTTGGCTGATACGATGGTGCAATATATCCAGACAATGCTGTCGGCACCGGCAGTGCAACGATTGGATCATACCGATCGCCCGAAGAGTCTGGAAATCAAAAATGATATCAAGCAGTTCCGCCAAACGTTGCGTACTGCCAGCTATCAGGCTCCAGAACACCGTGCGGATGCGAGCGAATTAACCGTCACGCCATTGGTCGGGTTAGGAAAGCAAAGCCCGCTGAATAAGACTATACACCACCTGATGTATTGCGCCGACGAGCATCTGGTTATCTGTACTCCGTATTTCAACCTGCCAGCGCTGCTGGTCAGAAATATCATCCGGCTATTGCGGGATGGCAAGAAAGTAGAAATTATTATTGGCGATAAGACCGCTAACGATTTCTATATTCCGGAAGACCAGCCTTTCAAAATCATCGGGGCGTTACCGTATCTCTATGAGATCAACCTGCGTCGCTTCCTGAGTCGTCTGGAACGCTACATTGAGAATCAACAGCTTGTTGTGCGCCTATGGAAAGATGGCGACAACAGCTTCCACCTGAAAGGTATGTGGGTGGATGATAAATGGCAACTGCTGACGGGGAACAACCTTAACCCTCGCGCATGGCGTCTTGATCTGGAAAACGCCATCCTGATTCACGACCCTCAGCAGGTTCTATTGCAGCAACGTCTTGACGAACTGGATAAAATCAGGACGCACACCCACATCGTAAAAAGCTATATGGAACTGGAGAGCATCGCGCAATACCCAGTGAAAGTCCGTAAGCTAATACGACGCCTGCGCCGTATTCGTATCGACCGGCTCATCAGTCGCATTCTCTAAGACTCACGCTATACTTTGAAAAACCTCGGCTTCCGGGGTTTTTTATTATCTATAGGGAGAGGTTCCATGCGCTTACTGTGCGTTGCTGCAATAATGTGCTGCTCTGGATGTAGCCACATTGCGCAAGATCGCTGGACAGGTCAGGATAAAGCCCAACATTTTCTCGCCTCAGCTGCCATCAGCGCCGCCGGATATGAATATGGCACGCATCAGCGCTGGAGTTCAGATCGTAGCGGCGGATTCGGCATTATGCTGTCAATCAGCCTCGGCATGGCAAAAGAGCTTTATGATAGCCGGGAAGGCGGAACAGGGTGGAGCTGGCAGGATCTCGTCTGGGATGTAGCCGGTGCAACCACCGGCTACGCGCTATGGCAATTATCTGAACACTAAAGCTTCATCCCACTGCCTTTACGATGCAGCGTTAATGACACAATAAATGCAATCGCCCCCATTGCCGAGACATACCAGAAGAACGTCGTTTCCATGCCAAACGATTTCAGCGAAAGCGCCACATACTCCGCCGAACCACCAAACAAGGCATTAGCCACGGCATAAGATAAGCCAACGCCTAATGCACGGACTTCAGGCGGGAACATTTCCGCTTTTAAAATACCACTGATGGACGTGTAGAAACTGACAATAATCAGTGAAAGCATCACCAACGCGAAGGCAATAACAGGGCTAGTCACCCCCTGTAGCACTGTCAGAATCGGCACCGTCAGCAGTGCCGCAAGTCCGCCGAAGCAGAGCATTGAGCTACGACGGCCAATCTTATCCGACAATGCACCAAAGAACGGCTGAAGCAGCATAAAGATAAACAGTGCGAGGGTCATTAATCCACTAGCCGTTTTCGCATGCATCCCTGCTGTATTCACCAAATATTTTTGCATGTAAGTGGTAAACGTATAAAAGGCTAAGGAACCGCCGGCTGTAAAACCTAGTACGGTAATAAAGGCGCGACGATGTTTCCACAGCCCCGCAAGCGAACCAGCATCTTTATGTTCACGAGTTGTTTTATCAGACGTTTCATTCAGGGAGCGACGTAAATAAAGCGCAACAATCGCCAAAATAGCACCGAGAGCAAAAGGAATACGCCATCCCCACGCATGCAAATCTTCATCACTCAGAATTTGCTGCAATATCACAACAACTAACAGTGCCAGCAGTTGGCCACCAATCAGCGTGACATATTGAAAAGAGGCATAAAATCCCTTTCTTCCTTCAACGGCAACCTCACTCATATATGTTGCACTGGTACCGTATTCCCCACCGACGGAAAGTCCCTGAAATAAGCGAGCTAATAACAATAAAAAGGGAGCCCAGGTGCCAATAGTTTCATATCCTGGCAAACATGCAATAACCAGAGATCCAAAACACATCATGCAAACCGAAATTAGCATTGAATTTTTACGACCATGCTTGTCAGCAATGTAACCGAAAAGCCAACCGCCAATCGGTCTCATTAAAAAGCCTGCTGCAAAAACCCCTGCTGTTTGTAGTAATTGAGTCGTGGTATTTCCCGAAGGGAAAAAGATATGGGCAAAATAGATTGAGCAAAAGGAATAAACATAAAAATCAAACCACTCGACTAAATTACCCGATGAAGCGCCAACTATAGCTCGAATACGCTGACGCGTATCTTTCGCATTCTCCGTTAGATCAGTCATCTTATTTATTCTCCTGTTTTTCCGGGCATGAAACGATGCCCGCTATAGTAAAGCAGCACTTAAACACTGAAGCAAAAAGTTCCTGATTGTAATAATTTATTAATGTAACAACACAGGCAGTGCTTTTAATTACCATTAAATGAAACCGGGATAAATAAAGCAGATATAAACAAAACGTTATTATGAGGAGAGTTAATAAAAAGATAAGCAGAGTCTATTCAGGTAAAAGGAAAGGGCTAATATCCTGAAATAAAAATAAACAAAAGGCCATCCTTAACAGGATGGCCTTTTGTCTTAATTGAAACCTGGCAGTTCCCTACTCTCACATGGGGAAGCCCCACACTACCATCGGCGCTACGGCGTTTCACTTCTGAGTTCGGCATGGGGTCAGGTGGGACCACCGCGCTATCGCCGCCAGGTAAATTCTTTTTTAAGCCGAACATTAACCCAAATAACTGGTGCTGATACCCAGAGTCGAACTGGGGACCTCACCCTTACCAAGGGTGCGCTCTACCAACTGAGCCATATCAGCGCACCTGTGTAATTTGATGCCTGGCAGTTCCCTACTCTCACATGGGGAAGCCCCACACTACCATCGGCGCTACGGCGTTTCACTTCTGAGTTCGGCATGGGGTCAGGTGGGACCACCGCGCTATCGCCGCCAGGCA